>JAKAIL010000104.1 GCA_021825235.1 Bacteroidota bacterium
TCTAAGCTGGGTACCTAAACCGTACGATTCGCTGGCACTCGTTCCGTTCACCATCACAGCAAATGGATTAAGCACCTCTGGATTACGGTTGATGAAGAGCGGGGAACCGAAATCAAATGAAGCGATTGGTGCAAATTCGACGGTACTTTGTGCTTCCACCGCAATCGGCAAAAGCAGGAGAATGAAAGCAAGCGAGCGGCCAGTCACAAGTGCAAAAATACGAAAAGTCTGCACGCACAATCATAGTTATTTCAATTGATAGTCTATAACGAAACTGCTGTCGCCATTAAAAGGATGCGAGTACGGGTCATCGACGCTGGAGACTATCCACCCAAGTGAAGGAGCAAAAGCGACCAACTTAGTAATACCAGTATCGATGTGGGTAATACCGGGGTCATGGCTTGTGAAATCAATCCTTATACTGGCCAACTCAGTAGGAATTTGCTTTCCCTTAAGCGTGATGGTTCCAAATCCAGCGCCAGACCATGTTTCAACCCTGTGCGTCGTGTCGGTGCCCACGATAGTGTCCTGCGTGTATGACGTGGTTCTTTGGGAGGCAAACGGATACGTTTCCCAACCATTGATTTCAGGTGAGGAATTCGAATCCTCTGGATTATATATGCTAAAATCTCCGTTACTTTCGTAGCTGACATACCCGCCGCCGTTACTGCCACTCCCGATTTGTGAAACGTTTGACTTCCCATACATTTCAAGACCGTTCTTGACAAATTTGAGAGTGTCGTAACTGATACCGCCGTATGGACCTCCTGAGTTGTATAGGACGCCCTCCGAGTCTGTGAAAGATTCCATTGCGAAGTAGCTGCCAGGCTTTGGAACCGTAGTGCCACCAATCGTAGAAGGCAAATAGCCTGCATACCACCCTCCTTCGTGGAAGCGGGCAGCGACTTCGGTTGCAGTCATACAGGAATGGAGGACGATCGCATCATCCAAACGGACCGTATCGCTCATCGTCGTGCCGCCCTGGTTGAATTCGAGATGCATCGCCATGCTATCATTCGTTCCCGTGTAGCTGCCATAGGGTTTCGTTGCCTCTTCGACCGTGTCGATGTAAAGCGTCGCGCTGTTATGCGCAGAGACCGCGAGTGTAATTAGCCGCCAGTGGTCCGCCCCGACCGCGTGCGAGGACGTGATCAATCCGCAGCCCATCGGTTGCGCGCCAAAATACGCACTATCGGCCCCAAAGCCATAATCCGGTGAGACAAAGTTACCACTCGGCGAGACATTCACCCAAAAGGACACGCTGTAGGAATCGTTGTCACTGAAATTAGGCATACGCGCCACAACCATCTCACCGCCTCCGATGACGGTAATCGACTTAGTGCTTTCGCCAAATCGGTTCGGACCATCAAAGTTATAATTACCGCTTAGCGAGCCATTGTGTCCGTTGCCACTAACATCGTTTGCATTGCCGTCAAAGGTCCAGTATGCGACGGTATCCGATGACGCGGTTGTATTATTCGGCCCTGTCAACTGGTCGCGGCAGCTTGAGAGTGTGAAGAGAAACACAGCAATGAGTAGGAAAAAAGATCGTAGTTTCATGGAAAAATTCGCAAAAGTCGATAACCATGAAGGAAGACGTTTCGAGCAGTTAAATCCTGACACGCGGCAGTAGCACGACCGTTCTCGGCGGTGGGGAAGGACTTTCAGTCCGTACCCCATCCTCAAATGGCAATAATTTTAGAGTCGGACTAAAAGTCTGCTCCGCAGGTGAGAACGCCTGCGCCATTGTCAGGATTGCGGTCTTCTATCCGTCTTCCCGATGGATTTCTTAGCAAGCAAGGCGGGTTCAAAGTCAGGTGCAAGAGCTTCGTGAACACTTCGAGGCCTTCCTGGGCGGCGATAACGCGGCCTTTGCGGAGCTATACCGCGAACTGAACCCGCGGCTGGCGGCGTATTGCCACAAGCTTGGCGCCCCGAATGCCGAAGATCTGGTGCAGGAGCTTTGGGAACGGGTGATAGCCATGCGCTCCCTCTCGTCTGCAAAAGGGGTGGGCCGGGGTGTGGTGTCCCCGCTGGCCTTTCTGTTTCGGATGCTTCGGAATCTCATAACCGATGAATATCGGAAAGCAAAGGATGAAATTCCGATTGAAGAATGCGATGTGACCGATTGGCCGGAGAGAGCTTCTTCTTATCAGGAGTCTTTGGAAGCGGTTATCTTTGAAGCCTTTGATAAGCTCGCCGCCGATGATAAGGAAGTGCTGGCACTGAACATTTATGGCGAATTCAAATTCGGTGAGATCGCGGAAATGCTTGGGAAATCGGTGGATGCGGTTTGGCAGCAGGCATCGCGCGCGCGAACAAGGCTTCGCAAAATTGTCGAAATGGATGCCGAGCGATTAGGAATAACACTTCCTCAAAAACGAGAATTGAAAGAGAAGGTACTCGCATGAACAATGATACGCAACTGGATCGGATAATCGAACGAGCACTCACCGGAGATGGCGAAGTAGTCCGCTCCCGTTTTGCTTCCGTACCGAACTCCGGCCTGACTACCAGGCTTGCGTTTGCTACCGCTTCGCGCGGCTTGTTTGCCTCACTGGGTGCAAAGCTGGCACTCTATGTAACCGGGGCAGCAATCATTGGTGGTGCGGTCTATTTTATTCCCGCTCTGGGGCAGAAACCTCAGCCAGTAATCGCGGCTTCTGCACAACGAATTAGCGCTCCGGAAGCTGCGACGGTGGTTCCCTCCGTCGTAACTACGAGCACAGACCTACCGGTAGCTGCCCAATCCGAGCATCGTCTGAAAACACGAATTGCACATCATACGCCCGTCGAAATTCATCTCGATGAAGGAGGAACGCAAAACATTCCGCACTACATCGATAAGCGTTACGGGCCCCCGCTCAACTGAGGTTTCCTCGAGCGAAACCATATATAGCGAAGGAGAGCTTCGTCGTGGTTGCCTGAGCACCTTCCTGCTTCCAGGAGTGGGATAAAAAAAGGCCGGCTCGATGAGCCGGCCTTTTTATTAGTGCCTTCAACTTACTTCAACTTATTTGAATACCGCTGCCAGGTGCGTGGCTTCGCCTAAGACTTTATAGGCTTCCTGGTATTGCTTATCGTCCTCGAGGAGAACCCGGTAGCGGACTTCGTTGCCGTAGATATGGCGTCCAATCTCCGCGCGGAGCACCACGGCCAGCCACGGCTTATCGATATCGAACTGGCCCATATTCACGTCGATCTTCTTTTCTTTGGCACGATGTAAAATGTTGTTGAACATGGCATCCGTAATCTTGAAGTTCTTGACGAAGTAATTTGCATCGCCTTCCTTCTGGATCTGCTCGATGTGTTCGGCTACGTAGTCCTCGACAAAGTCATTGAGGACGCCGGAAGCCCATATCTTCCGGGTCGTCTGCTGGATGGTATCGTTGCGGACAATATAGTCCGGCGTAATTCCACCCCCGCCATAGACAACACGACCATCCGCCGTGTGATACTTTGGCCGGCTGGTATCGCGGCCCTGTAAATCGTAGGTGTGCGCGTAATTATCCTCGTTTTGGAAATTATCGTTGGCTGCCAGCGTACCCGTAGTATTCTTCACGTACTCTCCGCCCACGTACGGCTTTTGGATGCACCGTCCGCTCGGCGTGTAATACCGCGAAATGGTAAGGCGCACGGCGCTTCCATCGGGAAGCGGATATTGCCGCTGGACCAGGCCTTTGCCAAAGGTCGTCTCGCCGACAACGATGGCGCGGTCCAGATCCTGAAGGGCCCCGGTAACGATTTCACTGGCAGAAGCCGAACCATTATCAACGAGCACTACCAACGGTGTTTTCTCGAACTCATCGCCCGGATGCGAAACGAGCACATCGTCGAAATCGTGGTCGCGGCCTTTGGTGTAAACAATCGTCTTGGTGCCGCCGATGAACTCGTCGGCAATCCGAACGGCCTGCTCCATATATCCGCCGGGATTCCCGCGCAAATCCAGGATGAGGCGCTGCATCCCCTGGGATTTCAGATCATTCAGCGCTTGCATCAGTTCATCATACGTAGTACCGGCAAAGCGACCAATATCGACATAACCGGTCGTCGGATCGACCATGAAATGCGCCATCACGCTCACGATTGGAATGACATCGCGCGTAATTGTAAAATCAATCGGCTTCGGCTCACCATAGCGGACGATTCCAACGGTCACTTTCGTGCCTTTCGGCCCACGTAGATTCTTGCGAACATCGTCTTCCTTCATGCCAACCGCCGTTTTGCCATCGATCGATACGATCTTATCACCAGCACGAATACCCAGAAGGTCGCTCGGACCTCCAGGAATGGGCGCATCGACTGTTATCGTATCCTGAATAATGGTAAACGTGACTCCGATTCCCTGGAAATTACCCTGGAATTCCTCGTCCTGCTCCTTTACACTCTGGGGCGGCAAATAAATGGTGTGAGGATCGAGTTGCCCCAACATCCCAACGATGGCTGCATCGGTTAGCTTGCCTACGTTGACCGAATCGACATAGTAGGCTTGCACATCGCGCAAGACATCACCAAATTTTTGAATTTGCTCTAATGAGTTATCAGAACTGTATGCGCGTTCGATCCGAGCACCCATGAGGGCACTGACGACGATAAGAATGCCCCCGGTCAGTGCGAGGCGGCGGCGGTTATAGAAGAGTTTATGCATGATAACGAGGAATCGGTAACCTATTGGACTGCAAAATACGAGGTCGGATGACGAGGTGCTTTTGCAATCTGCTAAATAAAATCAAGCCATGTATGACAATTGCTACGCTATAATTGCGTATCGGGTTTCGAGCAAGCGATGTGCCGGAAAATGAATGAATTGAAATCAAACACTCAACATGCCCTACTTTCCCGAAAGTTCAACAAGCTTGAAGAGATAACCGCGGACGTTGCCTCTAAAGTGCAGGCGAACAACTTAATTCTTCGTAACTTTTGCAAGTGACGGGCATACAGATTGTAATACCGGCGTCATGCCAAACCCACAACCCATCCCCTACCCGGCTCCGGGACATCCCGGGCCCGATAATCCAAGCCATCCTGCTCCGCAACCGGCGGCACCTTCCCCAGGTCCAGAACCTGTACATCCTGGTATCTTTCCGGATCCGAGTGCGCCACCCCCGCCAGGCAACCCCATGCCGCAACCGCAGCCACCGCCGGCACCTATGCAAGGAATGGCCTGAAGCGCAATTCTTCCGCTGAGCCCGGACGACTTTGCCCGTTTCAGACTATTCATCTTTTTTAGCAACTTGTATGGTGATCAGGCCCCGACCCTTATTCATGCGAATCACGATTTCATCGTCTTTCGCAGCAAAAGGCTCGAACCGTTCGGTCCAATTCTGCCCAGAATCGAGATTGAAGGTGCCCATCATAATGTTTCCGTCCGGTTCTCCATTTTTGAACGAACTTCCACAAAACTGAGTACCGTTCTCAGTATGGTCGCACCGCACCTCTATCTTCTGACCGATCCGAGGCTTAACGCGAATAATTTCTCCGGCTGCCATTATTCTGCTGTATGGAACTTTAATAATGGGCGCACCCGGGATATCCTTGGCCCAGGCAGGGGCGCCCTCCCCCGGTTCAACCGCAAGCACCATCCCGTGTGGTAACTGCAGAAGCGAGGCATTTACAGCAGTTTCCTTAATCTGATCGACCGTTAGCGACATGGCACCCTCCGCAGGCTCCGCAATTTTTATCGGGAAGTCCAGTGCTCGAGCGACCCAATAGGTCATAGCTTCGGTGCCATCCTTCGTGCGCAACACATATTTATCGCAGGCGTAACCTTCTATGGTTTCCGTGCCTTCTTTTTTCGGGCCATTTTCGCACATGGCAGCCACGAAATCAATAGCAGCAAATGGATCGATGAACGCTGCACTCATGTCCTTGAGTGAAGCCTCATGGTATTGTGTGTCAGAAGGGGTCCAGGCATCGACAATTCCGCGCGTTCGATCCGCAAGGGCATTTATCGTCATGCTATCCATCGTCCCACGCAACAGATATCTGTCGCCCTTGACAAAGAGATGCAATGTATCGAGTTCGCTCTGCATCTGAACCAGTACGCGCCCGGTAAACTCGGCCCCACTCGCAGAACTATCACTCATACTCGCAAAAAGAACCACCAGCAGTGGCAAAGTTATGAGACTCCTTAAATAATTCATGGTATTTGATCGGAAGTGGAGCATAATAGGTCGGCTCTCGAACCAGGAACATGTTTCATGCTACGCAAAAAACTTCTTGTCGGGGCGACTCGATTCGAACGAGCGACCCCCTGCTCCCAAAGCAGGTGCGCTACCAGCTGCGCCACGCCCCGTATGTATGTGCTAAAGTGCTAAGGCCCTGCACCTGAATGCGGCGCGTATAACTTAATGGAATGATGTTGAGTTCTAAAAACACTTTGGAGTCTTTAACATCCTTAAGAGTGCCTAAACACTCCAGGCAATGCTACACCAATTCCAGCGTAACCCCAAAGGCTTCCTCGAACATATCTTTTTTCGTTTCAATGGCCCAGCGTTCGTGGTCGCACCGGCGGGCGCTATGCAGATCTAAGCGGACTTTATCTCCTCGTAAAACAGTTTTGAAATTTTTGACGCGCGACTCATGGCTGCGGTCCATGGCGTCGGCCAGACGCAAAATCCCGCCCAGCATCCATACTTTGCCCTGGTCTTCGAGCGTAAGCGAGTTAAAGAATACATGTTGCGGCTTGGGAAACGCCCGCCGGTGATACCGCGCGATATTGGCAATCACCTGGCGCTCCGCGTCGGTAAAGCCGGTGAGTTCCGAATTCAGAATGAGGTACAGGGAATGCTTATGGTGCGAATCTGCCGAAATCGCGTAGCCAATGTCATGCAAAAGCGCAGCAGCGGCAAGTAACGTGCGATCATGCGGCTTTAGTCCATGCAGGGAGCGGATTTGGTCGAAGAGCCTCTGAGCAAGGTAAGCCACTTGCTTACCATGGGCGGCTTCGTAGCCAAATCGTTCACCCAGTGCTTCGGCGCCAGCCAAATGCGAGTCTGTTTCCTCCGATTTCCGCAACTTCGGAGCCGTTGTTTCAGAGAACCGATCGATAAGCACTCCTTCACGCAGGCTCCATTCACAGGTCCGGATGCGGTTGATTTTGAGCGCCCTCATCGTCTGCTCGAGTATCATTCCGCCGGCAACGATAATTTCCGCGCGCTGCTCGCTAATGCCGGGCATTTTCCGTCGTTCCGCAGTGGTGATGGAAGCAATGTGCTTATTGAAGGTAATAAGTTCGCTTCGCGTCATCGCAATGCTCGGCATTCGGCCACCGGTATTAATGGATTCATTGTCCGGATAAGCGATAGATTGTAGTGCAGCACCGATAGAAAGTATCGTGCCCGAAGTACCGGAGACCGTTGACCACTTCTTCCCTTTCATTTCGCGTACCGGACGTTCAAGTGCAGCTTCAACTTCAAGCCGCATTGCTAATAATTCCTTAGACTTAGGGGGATCGCTGGCAATAAATCGCTCGGTAAGCCGAACGGCTCCGATCTTAATGGATTCCAGCATCTTTGCTTCCGTAGCTCGCATCAGAGAAAGTTCAGTGGAACCACCACCGATGTCTATGTTGAGCAATGGAGCAGAACGATTCTGCGGATTTCTGGTGGCGCATTCTCTTGCGGCCGCCACGCCGATAAGGCGGGCTTCTTCAAGACCCGAAAGCACCTCTATTCGGAGTCCCGTTCGGCTTTCGACTTCGCGAATGAATGCCGATTCGTTATCGGCCTCGCGGACTGAGGCCGTGGCAATTACGACAATCTGCTCTACATTGAGGCTTTGAGCAAGGGTCTTGAAAACACTAAGGGTCCGGATCGCCTTCACAATGGCTTCGCTCGAAAGGTGGCCTTTGATGAGCGTTTCATGCCCCAGCCGGACCATAGATTTTTCGCGACGGAGTGGAAGCAGAATACCGCGCGGCGTTAGCTCCGCAACAAGCAGCTTAATCGAGTTCGACCCAATATCGATTGATGCAACTCTCATGATAGAATATCGGATAGAGAACGCCGGCACAGCCGATGTCTCTATAAGTCTGAACGGACCTGTTTCATTCGCTTGCGCGGAGGATGCGTATGCGTAAGTCCCTTCTCCTTGCCATTGATCGAGGGCGGAGGAATCTCTGTCCCTGTCTCCGCCGGGGAACCAGTATCGATAACCGTGGTAATAGCACGTCGCAAATCACCGGAGACACGGGCAATCGAGCGAGAGGCCCGAATGACTTTGAAGCCATACTCTTCCGTCATGTGGTCAAATTCTTCGAGCAATTGGGATTGATAGGACACAAAGCTATCGAAAAAATCTTCCCCGAATCCTACATCCATGCCGGATTCCCAATAATCGAACCCCTTCCCGGTTTCAAGCCAGCGCAAGACCAGATCGTCAATAGTATCGATGCGAAGATAAAAGATTGCATCCGGAATCAGAGCGATTTTATAGACATCCCGCACCCAGTCCGGGTCCATGCCACGCACAACTGCACGCGCAATAGCGGAATACATGTAGCGGTCCGTAAGGACAATAAAGCCCGCTTTTAGCGCAGGGATAATTTCGTTGTCGAGTCGATCGGCAAAATCCGTCGCGTAAAAAAGCTGCATGGTGAGTTTGCCAAGTGTGTGTCCCTGCTTGGCTTCTTTAATCCCCTTCCCAGCCAGCTCCGAGCGCGTCATGCCGGTATCCGCTACGGCATAGCCTTGCGCCTCCAGCCAGGTACGTAATTCCGCAATATGGGTGGAACGACCCACGCCATCGGTGCCTTCAATCACGATCAGTTTTCCCGGATAGGGACGGAGATCGACGTCAGGCATGGGCGTGCCATAAAAGCGCATGGGTGTCATATTAAAACTTGTTTACTCCTTTCAGGTGCGGAGTGATGATCCTCCGCATTTCATGCTGTTGGCGAATAATAGAGCGTGAGGCATCAACTACTGTAAAGCCGAATTCGTCCACCATTCGATCATATTCTTCGAGGATTTTTCCCTGAAATATTTTAAAGCTCTCCTCGCGGTCATCCGAAAACCCTCGGTCCATGCCAGATTCGTAGAATTTCAATTCTGGCCGGCCGGATAAAATGCGTTCCAGCGCCACTTCCAAAGGCGCGCGGAAAAAAAACCGGACCGTCGGCTCGACCGCGAAGCGATAGATTTGCCGGACCCACAATGGATCGCAGCCTCGGACAACATCCCGCGCAAACGCCGTATAAATATACCGGTCGGCAAGCACAATAGCCCCTGCCTTGAGTGGCGGAATAATATCCCGCTCCGTGCGGTCCGCGAAATCAGTGGCATGGAGCAAAGAAAATGTCGCGGGGGTAAAGAGTGTCTTTTTCTTCGCCCGCTTGGTCGTCTCGCGTACAAGTGGAGAAGAATTCCACTCCGAAAAAAGGACGGGGTATCCCTCACTCTTCAGCCACTGATACAAAAGAGCAAGCTGGGTTGATTTACCACTGCCATCCGTGCCTTCGACGACAAAAAGACGTCCTGGAAAATCGTGATTACCATAAGAAACCATCATTCAAAAAGCCCATCCGATGAGTGAATAGTCAGAATAAACAATACTCCGCATACTATCGGATGTTAAATAATTATTACCAATTGTCGGTGTATAACACGTTCAGCCATGCATCCACTTCCGGAATTCTTTCTCTTTTGCTCTCGACCAGGCCTTCGGGAAATTTCCGCGAGCTTTCTTTTCGGCCCTGCCCTGCGCTTCGATGAGACTTTGAATACCAGCTTTGTGACCTGGATGTAATTCCATGAGCCGTTCAAGGGTCTGCGCTGCCACGACGGAGTCCTGCAATTCGCCGAGCAGGTTCTGCAATTCTTTCATGTGATCGATGAATTTCTCTGAATTTCGCCGGTCCTTCGATTCCAAGTCCTCTTCCAGCATTTCCGAAGCATATCGGACATGTTTTGCCGATTTCCGTACGTGATGGTACCGGAGCGAATCATCGTTAAAGCTTAACTTATTCCCGTTGCGCGCCAGTTTTTTCCATGCATCGGAAAGCATCGGCATGAGCGATTCCAGTGCCGGAGCGCCGGCACCCGTCATCAGTTGCGGAGCAAGTGTGCCCGCATGCAATCGCTCGACAAGTTCCGAATAGCGCTCGCTTTGCAAGCCTTCTTTCATAGCGGCCTGCGCATCACGATGCCGGCCCGCCAAAATCCGCTGAACATGGATCATCGCGCGGCGGTCTTCGGGATCAACATCTTGACGCAGACGTTCTCGGAGCACATCGAGATCGCGAACAGCTCCCAGTAAATGCGCAAGCCAGCGCAGCTCCGCTTCGAGTTCCCGAGCCCATTGTTCATCCATCAGGTCCGCGAATATCCGCAGCGCGGCGCGCAGGCGGCGCGTTCCAACCCGTATTTGGTGAATCGGCTCGGCTTCTAGCTTTAGTGCGCGCCGGTGGTATTTTTTAAGAGCGACAAGCGATTCCGTGCAGCCTGCGCGAATGACATCGCTTGCGGAACGGGTTCCCAGCTTTCCCGAATTTGGCATTCTATGGAAAACATCGCCATAACGCTACAAAGTCCTGTTTTTGATGTTTCTTCAAAGATTTAATATTGGGGACGGAAGCTCCAAATGTGGCTTACAGCGGTATATTCCCATGCTTTTTCCACGGGTTTGTGTCCTGTTTCGTAGCGAGCATTTTTAGCGCTCGGATAAGGCGAAGGCGCGTATCTTTCGGTTCGATCACATCGTCCACATAGCCGCGCTCGGCAGCGATAAACGGATTGGCAAACCGCTCGCGATATTCGTTCGTCAGTTCTTCTTCACGAGCGATGGCGGCGGGGTCACCACCATCCACGCGGGCCTCTTCAATCTCCTTCTTGAAGATAATTTCCACCGCGCCTTTGGGCCCCATAACGGCGATTTCCGCCGTGGGCCAGGCGTAATTTATATCGCCACGAATGTGCTTGGAATTCATAACATCATACGCGCCTCCGTAAGCCTTGCGCGTAATGACCGTCACTTTGGGAACCGTAGCCTCCGCCAGCGCATAGAGCAATTTCGCGCCATGCCGAATGATGCCGCGCCACTCCTGGTCCGTTCCGGGAAGAAATCCGGGAACGTCTTCGAACACGATGAGCGGAATATTGAACGCATCGCAAAAGCGGACGAACCGCGCACCTTTGGTAGAGGAGTCAATATCGAGTACACCGGCCATCGAAAGTGGTTGATTGGCAACAATACCCACAGTTTCGCCATCCATCCGGGCAAAGCCAACAAGTATGTTGGGAGCAAAACGCTCATGGACTTCGAAGAAACTTTCGCGGTCCACAATCTCCGAAATAACGTGGCGCATATCATACGGACGATTCGATTCATCCGGAATGATATTATCAAGCAGATCGCATACGCGGGCCGGATCATCCCCCACTGAAGTCCTTGGAGCTTTTTCTTTGTTATTTTGTGGCAGGTATGTCACAAGCTTCCGAATGCCATTCAAACATTCCAGCTCATTCGGCATCGCAAAATGGGCCACGCCGGATTTAGAGGCATGGGTATCGGCCCCGCCCAGTTCTTCGCTCGTTACATCTTCATGGGTTACGGTTTTGGTTACATTCGGACCGGTCACAAACATATAGCTGGTTCCCTCGGCCATAAAGACAAAATCGGTAATGGCTGGCGAGTAAACCGCCCCTCCTGCACAGGGACCAAGTACCGCAGAAATTTGCGGCACAACACCGGAAGCAAGCGTATTCAAAAGAAAAATATCGGCATATCCACCGAGCGATACAACTCCCTCCTGAATACGTGCTCCTCCGGAGTCATTCAGGCCAATGATCGGTGCACCATTCCGCATGGCCATTTCCATAACCTTTACAATCTTCTCCGCATGAGCTTCGGATAAGGAACCGCCGAAGACCGTAAAATCCTGGCTAAAGACATAAACAAATCTACCATGAATTCGCCCGCAACCGGTTACGACTCCATCGCCTAACGGGCGATTTTTCTCTAACCCAAAATCTTTGGAGCGGTGCCGCGCGAACATATCGAATTCCTCGAAAGAATTCTCATCAAGAAGAAGTTCAATTCGTTCCCGGGCGGTAAGCTTGCCCTTCTTATGCTGCTCTTCGAGCCGCTTTTTGCCACCGCCGAGCAAGGCTTCGGAGCGGTATTGGGCGAGGAGATCCTTTGTGTTCATCCGAAGAATATAGGCTATTGTGGATTGGCATTAAAGGAACCACTCCTTAGTACAACCGTATCTGGAGGTGTGCTGCTCACGGTGACCGCTTGAAAGGTTCCAATCAGCGTCGGTGATGTTTGTGTAATCGTAATCGTGCATTGCCCTACGGTTTGATTGCTATAGTACTGCACATGTGTTTCATTATCCCAATAGTCAACTTCTCCCGGATCAATCGGAGTCGATACGGTATAGGGTAGCGTCGCTTCCTGTGGCACGGTAAGAGCGATCTCATCATTGAAATTCACTCCCTGAGCATCATCGTCGGTAGCAGTAACAACATAATTCGACCCACTAAGCGAAAAGGTGACTCCAGATTGCGCCAGGAATTCCGTTCCATCCGGGAAATTGGCAGACAGCGTCCCTTCGCTTTGCATGGGTTGCGTAATGTTCCCATTACATCCCGCTGCCAGCGCAATGATGGTAACCAATACAGCCAAAGTAAGTTTTGAGAGTTTCATATCTGGAGCTTCATTCAATAATTCCGCCACCGAGGAGATCATCTCCTTCGTAGAACACCACCGACTGCCCGGGCGTTATCGCCCGCCGAACTTCATTGAAAACAGCGCGAATCCGATTTCCTTCGAGCGGCGATATAGTAGCCATTGCGCCTTCGTCCTTATAGCGAATCTTCGCGGTTACCCGCATCGCGTCCTCTAACGAATCATATTTGATAAGATTCACGCTATGCGCCGTAAGCTCGCTTGCGAAAAGGTCATGATCGTCACCCAGCAATACGCGATGGTTGAAGATCGGAA
>JAKAIL010000105.1 GCA_021825235.1 Bacteroidota bacterium
AAGGACGAGGACCACCGCAAGGAGCGGAAGAATTGCGACGTGCAGCGCATACATCCGCGAGAGCGTCGCGCCGGTAATTCCACGGGAACCGCGCAGCCACGCTCCGACAAGGTTACCAATGAGAGGGATCTCCCGCGGGAGTGCTACACCGATTCCTGTCGCAAAATAAGCGGTGGGGTCCCACGGGAGCAAATAGCCGGTAAAGCCAAAAGCAAGGAGGAGGAGAGAAAGCGCTAAGCCGGTAATCCAAAGTAGTTTCCTCGGGGACGTATACGCCTTCATAAAAAACATGCTCAGCATGTGTAACGCAACGAGCGCGATAAGGGCGCTCGCGGACCAGGCATGGATGGAACGAATGACCTCCCCATAGGGAACCCGCTCCATCATCATTCGGATGCTTTGGTTTGCCGCTCCCGGCGTGGGCCGGTAATAGCAGACCAGCAAAATCCCCGTGACAATCTGAATTAACAGAAAAAACAGTGAAAGACCTCCAAGATAATACCAATACGAATTACGATGCCGCGAAATGGAACGATTCCTGATCGCCTTCCAGAATGCTCGCAGGTGCAGGGCGTCTATTAGGTCCATTAGGTCTTTGAAGTTCTTGGTACCAGGGAAACAATAAGGTTACCACCCTGTTGGACTAGTTTAAGTTCTGTTAGCGGGGCGTCCGGCGGGGTCCCAGGGACGTTCACGCCATTGGCATCGAACTTCCCGCCGTGGCAGCGGCAATAAAAGCCCGGCGCAAGACTCCCACCAATAAGGAGTTGCGGGCGATAGTTCACCGTGCAACCCAAATGCGTACAAGTGGCCGTGAAGGCTCGGAGATTGTCGCCCGGCTCTCGCACGACGATTACCGGCTCCCCTTCCACTTCCACCAAAGCGGATGAGTTTGCCTCCGTTAGCTGCGATATGGGAACGCTTGCGGTCGCATTGCCAGACAATATCCCCTGGTAGGATAGGAACTTCCCCGCCGCATAGACAAACGGACCCACAAACGCCGCCACGCCGCCAACAAGCAGCCCACAAAGCAAACGGCGGCGTTTAAGGGGAAGATGTTCGAACATCGCTATAGCCGTCTAAGGCAGAAATTCAATCGGTTAATTATATCATCGAACAGGGATTCCTTGGCAGCCACTGGCATTTAGTCGAGAAAAAGGTCATTAGCCTCAAAGATTCGTAAAGGTCCGCTCTCCTCATAATCCTTAGCCGCACGCCTGCTCGCCGGCTTCAGAAGCCGTGACGCTTCTTTCGGTGAAAGTTGCAGCAACTCCGAACCCGATAGCCGCTTAGGTTTTGCAGGATGTGACAGAGGTTTTTGTTTCTTTCGAACAACGTTCGCATCCGGAGAATGTCTCCAGCGTCGATGAGTCATGTATCGTTCCTGCATAAATTTTGTTACTGGTTCAAATCTACCCATACCGTCTTCGTCTCGCTATAAAGATCAATCGCGGATTTTCCCAACTCCCTTCCAAAGCCGCTGGACTTGTAGCCGCCGAAGGGAACCGCATTATCGGTGGTCGAGATCGTATTGATCCACACGGTACCCGCCTTCACGCGCCGCGCGATGGCATGGGCCTTCTTAATGTCTCGGGTCCAAAGAGCTGCCGCAAGTCCGAACTGCGAGTTATTCGCTTCCCGAACTCCCTCTTCCATGTCCATGAATTTGATGACGCTGGCCACCGGTCCAAAAATCTCTTCCTGGGCCACGCGCATTTCGTTCGTCACGCCTTCGAGCACGGTGGGCTTCATAAAGTAACCTTTCGTTCCAATCCGCGCGCCACCGATGGCCACCGAAGCGCCTTCTTCCTTCCCCACGGTCACATAATTCAGGACCCGGTTCAAATGCTCTTCCGAGATTAATGCTCCCAAACGCGTTTTCGGATGGAGCGGATCGCCCGCAACCATTTTCTGTGCGCGTGCCCGCATCACGGACATAAACTGATCGTATCCAGCCTCTTCTACAAAAATACGGGAACCCGCGGTACACATTTCGCCCTGATTGAAGAAAATTCCACCAAGTGCAAATTTCGCTGCGGTTTCAAGATCGGCATCGGCAAAGATAATATTTGGAGATTTGCCGCCCAACTCGAGCGAAACCCGCTTCAGCGTCCCCGCAGCGCCGCGCATGATTTCCTTCCCTACTTCCACGCTTCCCGTAAATGCAATTTTATCCACGCCGGGATTGGCTACCAGCGCCGCGCCGGTCTTCGGCCCAAAACCGGTGACGACGTTGAACACACCTGCAGGTAAACCGGCCTCCAGCGTAAGTTCTGCAAAGCGAAGCGCGGTAAGCGGTGTTTGCTCCGCGGGTTTCATCACAATGGTATTTCCACAGGCGAGCGCCGGTGCCGCTTTCCACGCCAGCATCTGGAGGGGGAAGTTCCATGGGATGATCTGCCCGCACACTCCAACCGGCTCCTTGAGCGTATAGACCAGCGCTTCCCCACCGGCGCTATTAGCAAGCGTTTCGCCAGCAATCTTCGTAGGCCAGCCGGCGTAATACTCGAAGCATTCGGCAGCGAGGGGAATATCGAAGCGAGACGATTCGAAAATGGGCTTGCCAGTGTCCAGCGTTTCCAGTTCCGCAAGCTCTTCGGCATTGGCGCGGATGAGTTCCGAAAGCTTCCAGAGCAACCGGCCACGGTCCCGCGGCGACATGTTGCGCCACTCGCTTCCGTCCTCGAATGCTTTCCGGGCGGCTCTCACGGCAAGTTCCACGTCTTCCGGGCCGGCTTCGGCAATCGGAGTAATTACTGCGCCGGTAGCTGGGTTGCGCGTCTCGAAGGTTTTCTCCGAGAGCGCGTCCACGAATTCACCGCCTATAAATAGTTTTCCCGGCTTCGGGTTTGCCTTAGCCGGTTTGAGTTCTACACTAATTTCTTCCAATGATGCTGTAAGGGTTTCTGCCATAATGGAGGCTCAACACCATATCGGACAAAATGAACCCGATATTCTTTCAATCCTTGAAAATTAGCGCGGGCACTCGTAAGAGAAGTCAGCTATTCCTCCCGCTCTCGGATGTTTCACTGGGATTTCTAAACCTCTTATTGAGATCGTTATTCAGGGCTTCCAGGCTTGCTTGCAGCAAGGCAATTCGGAGGGCAATATTCTGCCGGGAAAGCTTGAATTGCTCTCGCTCCGTCTTACTCGCTTCGCCGCTATGAAAGTCGTCTGGCATTACCGATGTATTTCCCAATTGTCATGCCAGACAAATCCTAACAACAATGAGTTGTGCGTCATGCGAGCGTCATTGTGGGAACCGTTGCTATGCGGAAACAACGACATTTACTTTGGCACCACAATTCCGCCACGGTCGCCAATCGTGACACTCCCAAACTTCGATGCGAATATTTTCGGCAGCGGTCGGTCGCCGGGGACGCTGAGCCACAAGCGCAGCAGGTGCCTCCTGCGAGCGGGTTCCGGCCAGTCTTCAAAACCCGTGCGATCGTGCAGGAGCGTGTGATTATAGACGAACTGCATATCGCCGCGTTCCAGCTTCATCGAAAAATGGAGTTCCGGACTATTGGCCAGTTCATCGAACAAGTTCAAGGCTTCCACATGGGCGGGAGTAAGGCGTGGCGCATCCGGAAATCGCTGTGCGGAGTCGATATACTGCCTCTGATAAATAGCCGTGAGATATCCCTCGTAATAATTGAAAACGGGAATCAAATAATACGGTAACATGCCTGCCGGGACTTCTCCGCGCCGGTCCGTGGCGATGGGCCCCAGAAGCAACGCAAGCAACTCGGGCCGGCGTTTGCGCATTTCGTTAAAGATCGTGCTGGAACTTACGAGAAGCGAAAGTCCGCCGAATTTTGCCGTGGCAAGGCATAACAGTCCAACCACATCGCAGGAATCGGTATGGAAGGTCTGGCGCTCATGGGTCTGGTAGATGCGGACGTTGGGATCGTTACTGTTTAATCCCACATCTCGCACGTGCCCGAGCAAATGGCCTTTCGCGTTTTGGGAACGAGCAAGCCCCAGGTGGGAGCCAACACCACAAAACATGATTGCGGCCTCCCGCTCCGAATAATTCGCCACCGGTAAACCTCGGAGCAATGCGAATCCACGACCATGGATCAGTTCTTCGCGAAGTTCCAGCAAGCGAGTATGGAGTGTCGGCAGTGGGAATTCTCGAATGACCGTCGTTTCAATATCATCGGAGGAATGTGCCCGGTCCCACGCCTCGGCTGCGGTTTCCAGTTCTGCAATCTCCTCGCCCGTAAGAGGCACTGTCCATTCGTTTGCTCGTGCGGACCAATAAGGGCCGTACCAGGTCGAAGCATTCGTTTGTTCCGGTGGAAGTGTCATTCCTATCCGATCAGTTTAAATCAAACCGCATCACTGGCGGAGGCGAAATCGAAGCCGCTTAAGTAGAGCATGGGCACGCACATCGGCATTCCATCCCAGCCATCGCGCGGCGCAGTGACAACCGGCCTCGAGAAATCAATGACATTCTCCAGCATGGCGAGCGGCGATTCGTTCCAACGGAAGTTGGTGACACCGTATTGTATTTTTCCGTCCTCTACCCAGTAAAGCCCGTCGCGGGTTAGCCCCGTTTTAAGCAAAATCTGATCGTCCAGATCGCGAATGTACCAGAAACTCGTTACGAGCAGGCCCTCCTTCACGGTAGTGAGAAAATCATCCGGCAGCATGTCCCCACCGTCCATAATGAGATTGGTCGGGCCGGGCAGCGGCGGTTTGCCGGACTTCCTCGCCCAATAGCGACCGCGCGAGAGATTAGTCAGCACTCCGCCCTTCACCCAATCTGTCGCCGGAATGGCGAGGCCGCTCTCGCCGTAAATTCCCGATGGCACGAGAGGATGCGAGGGATCGCTATAGATGTGAACTTTATCGTTTACGATCTTTTGCCCGAGCGCGGTCGCGCCATTGGGTCTCGAAAACACACTGCGTCCTTCCTCGGCATCCCGCGCATCGAGCGACCAGATGAATTGCTGCAATAAATCCGAGGCGGGCGAGGGTTCCAATATTGCTTTATAGACACCCGGGTCCATCGACTGCGGATTCTCCCACGCTGCACACTTCTGGCGCGCACGAGTGATGGCACTTTCGCCATCGAGCTGGGAGATCGCCTGCGAAGCCCGCTTGTTCCAGCCGCTCGAAGTTCCATCCGGCCTCCGCATCGTAATGGAAAAAGTCGTGCGTGTGTGCCGGTCCGCCACGAACAGCCCGTTCGAGTTCCGATAGGTGTCGTGAGAGATATCGGTTTCAAGAAACCCAGCCGCCTGAAATTGATGAGCGGTTGCTTCGCCAATAGCGGCCTGCGCAAGCCGCGCGCGTTCCTGTGAAGCCCACGCAAGGTCCGTGGACTGCTCATCGTACGCCGTTGTGTGCAGATAGTTCTGCTGGCCGGTGAGCGGTGGCATGAGTTCGTCATTCTCCGGCGCAAGCGAGGCTATCTCCTCGGCTTTCCGGACGGCCCGAAGAAGGCCATCGTCGGAGACATCATTCGAAGATACCGACCCTGCGCGTTTGCCAGTGACCGCCGTTATCGTGAAGGAGGTATCGGAAGAGGAACCGCTCGTCGTAACCGTATTCGCCGCGAACCGCAAATTGGCAGAATGCCCGCTGCCCACGGAGACTTCCGCCCACTCGGACTTCGAGTAGCTTAAAATCTTTTTCGACAGCGCTTCGAGTTGATCGAGATCTAATATCATGACATTCCAGGCCGGCTATTGGCGGATTGCTTCCGCGTGTTAATCACATGTTGATTGGCAAACCGCGCGCACGGGCAGCCGTGCGACACCGGGTTAGATTGCTCGGGTTCCCCCTTGCCATCGTACATCGCGCCGCCCAACATGTATTCGCTCTTATCGCCGATGGCATCCAGGTTATCCCAGAAATTTGAAGTCTTGCCATAGTACGCAACATCGCGCAGCATGTGCGTAATAGCGCCGTTCCGGACCTCGTAGGCCACCTGGCCACTAAATTGGAAATTGTACCGCTGCTGATCGATGGAATAACTGGAATTGCCTTTGATCAGAATCCCCTTATTCGTATCCTTGATGATATCCTGAAGCGAATATTTCTTGGGATTCGGCTGCAAGCTTACGTTCGGCATTCGCTGGAATGCAATATTCCACCATCCCTCGGCGTAGCTTTCGCCACGGGAAGCCTTTTCTCCCGCCATTGCTGCTTGTTCGCGCGTCGTCTGCGTTGCGATGAGCGAGCCCTTGCTAATCAAAGAGTAAGACTGCGTGGGAACCCCATCGTCATCGTATCCCACGGTGGCAAGAGCGCCTTCCTGCGTTCGGTCGGCGACGATATTCATATACTCCGAACCATAGGAAAATCCCCGCCAGGTATTCGGCTTCAGAAAACTCGTACCGGCAAAATCCGCTTCGTAGCCCATAATGCGATCGAGTTCCGTCGGATGCCCGATGGACTCGTGGATCGTAAGCCACAAATGTGTGGGATGCAAAATCAGATCGTACTTGCCCGGTTCAACCGGTACTGCGGAAATTTTTTCGTTGGCTTCGGCGGCGGCTTGCTTGATTTCGTCCTTATAGGGATAGTGCTCGACGTATTCGAATCCCCGGCCCTGCGGGAGTACGAAGAGTGCCCGCGAAGCGAATTCCCCTTTCTTCGTATCGGCTACTGTCGCCCAGGTGGAAGGGTCGATGCGTGTAACTTCCTGCCAAATTCTCGAACCCTCGCTCGAAGCAAAATATTTCTCCTCACGGACCGCATTGAGGTTCGAAAAGAGTGTTAATTTATTTCCGCCGAGTGGGACGCTTGCGCCCAAGGCGTGCATCTCGAGGAGAAACTGAGCGCGGTCCTTGAACGATACATCGAAGGGATTCTTCTCGATCGGCGTCTTCCATTCGGCTTGGATCGGTTGGACGGGCGCGAGATCGAGCGGAATGGTTTGAAGCTTCGAATTACTGGCGGCCATGGCAACGGCTTCTTCGGCCACTCGCTTTCCATTTTGAAGATCGACGATGCGCGTAGCGGCGAAACCCCAGGTCCCATTTTTAATCACCCGCAGACCCAGCCCGTACGATTCCGAATCCGAAAGACCCGTCACGACCTGATCGCGCGCGCTAACGGACTGCGTAAGCATCCGCACAAAGCGGACATCGCAATAACTCGCTCCGAGTACCTTCGCGTAGGAAAGGAGGGTGTCTGCTAAATTTCGATCTGCGGCGGAGGGCGTGGCAAGGGGTGCATTGCCGGTGGCGTGCGCCGTCCGCGTGGCCAGTAAATCCAAGTTCCCTAGCGACAGCGCGCCGGTGGCAAGGGCTCCCTTCAAAAATAAACGCCGGTCCATAAGTGCTCCAGGTTACGTGACGGGCGTACTAACGAAAGAGGACAACAAAACTGTTCGGACAAATCATTTACCGGTCGCCCAGCGGCTGGCCCAAAAGGAACTTCTGAAGCGCTGCCGCGCGCTCGGCTTTTTCCTGGCGAGCGATCTTCGCTTTGGAAACCGGACGCTTCGGCGCATCGCGAGGACCGACCAGCGGATTTAACGCGTGTTCCAATTCCGATAACGAGTCGAGGATCATCCGCTCGAATTGGCGTGGCGGCATGTGTAGCTTCTCCGCCGCAGTGGAACGCGACATTCCGCCAAAGAACACCAGCTCGATGGTTTGCCGTTGTTCCGGTTCCAGCTTTTCGAGTGCTTTCCGAAGCTCGTCTTTCGTTTCCGAATTGGTGAACCTTTGCTCCGGCGTTTGCTCGTCCGGAAAGAGGTCGTCATGGCGGCCCGGCTCGAACGGCTCACTGAATCCCTTGTATTTATGGTGCTTCGAGCGCAGATGGCTTATAGCAAGGTTCCTGGCGAGGTGCAGGCACCACGCAGCCAGGTTCGTATGGATATTGTATAGAATCGGAGCCTTGTTCCACAACTCGGCAAAGGCGTCCTGCAAAATATCGAGCGCATCGTCTTCGCTGCGAAGGAATCGGAACAAAAAGCCAAAGACACCCGGAGAAAGCCGCTCGTATAACTCCGCAAAGGCAATCTCGGAACGCTCGACCGCAATTTGTTCGAAAATCTCATCGCTTATCCGCTCCTTACTCTTTCGCCGGAGGCTCCCCGCAAAACCGGCATTGGGCCGAGTATTCTGCTCGCCGGGAATGATGCTGGGAATATTCTGCTCGAACACGTCCACACCACCGCGCCAGGGCGCTTGGCGCAGCGATAGATAATCGGCCTTCTCGTCCGTACTCGGGGCGAAATCCCTCAGATCGTTCTCGTCGTCCGGTAGTGGTGTGCGGTCCATGAAAAAAGGGCGTGTGCCTTGGGCACAGTCTCGAAAATTCTGTAAGCAGCAACCATGCTTACGATGAATGTATAATCACCGGATCTCGCTATAAAATTCCCAGCCCCGCCTACTTTCGCTCCGTTGCGTCCGAAAATACCGGCAAGGGCTCGAAGCGGTCCCGAGCGCGACTAAAGAGCCACGACCGGCTGGGGCGCACCCGCTGGCTCATACTCAGATTGAATGCCTCATCGTGCGTACGTAAGATAAGCTCGCGCGCGGCGTTCCGGCGCATCGAAATTTCTTCGCCGTAGAGTGGGCGGAACGGGAACCGGGCTTCGGCCCGAAGCCAGGGAATCGTGGGCGTGAGGTCATGCAAGAGTAGTCCCGCCGGCTTATTATAGAACGTGAATACGCTCGCCAGACCGAACTCACCGGCATTGCCACCTTCCTGATAAAAGACGACATTCCGCCAGCCGGATTTCGCTGTCAAAAAATGGGCATCGCGATAGGTGGCAAGCCACGGCCGAGACCGCCAGACCTGGTTCGGCCCACCCCGCTCGATACGATAGATGGCAAGCAGGCTTATCATTGCAGTTCCCGAATTCGCGGCCTGCCATTTCGCACGGTAATTGACCAGCACAAATTGATAGCCCTGTTGCTCCACTACCGCATATTTAACGCTCCTCGAAGCGGGCCAGAATGTTAGATCGCGATTCTTTTCAAAGGCCACGCGCCGCAGTTCCCGGACCGGGAACATATAGGCAAGGAAATGCTCCACGCGCCATTCCTCCCAATGGCTCATGGGAACGGAGTGCAAATCTACCGAAGCGGCTTCGCGGATAAACTCCACCGGCGCAACGTGCGTATGTGCAAAACTTACCGGCCCACCCGCCAGGGAGAGCACTAACACCAATATTCCTCTCTTCCCCATTTACAATTCCATAATTTACGGAATTTAACACCAAAAAGCAAGGGTCCTGGAAAAGATATCCTGTCCAGGAGTCAATTTAGCTTTCAATATGCCAGAGTTTTGTTCTCTCTTGCGTTTGGTTTTAATAAAAGGCACCACTTTGCGTAGAGCAACTACCATATACTGAGCAATAATTTCATCATTCTTAATTCATCCTTTTTCATTGCCCTAGGGTGCCTATTATAGAACCCTTCAAATATAAGCGGTCGGCAATCCAAAAAGTCAAGAGCAGGATGATACAAATAGCATTCCTCCAGAATGCCAATAGAAATTCGATTCCATGCTTATAAGAATCGCTTCATGAAGCCGTATCGTTTCGATACACTTTTAGATTCGCATGATTTCATGGTTGTAATGGCTATGGTTTTCCTGTACGATACTATGCACGAAAAAGTGCTTAAATTTCTCCTCAATTCAATAATTTTAAAATAAAATTCTTTCAAGTGTCAGGGAAACTGACAGTTCGACGATTATATTGAAGGCAAGTTAATTCTCGACGAGCTTCTGCGCCACGGTCAACGCGTCACGGTCTCCCGCCGAGGTGGAAGGTGATTTCAAATTATTTTGTTGGGCTTCACACAAATGGAACCAAAGAAGACCGCTGGGACTACCAGCACGCCGACGCGATCCCGTCAGTAACCTCGCGAACGAAGCAAATATTAACAATATCGTGGTCTCGTGTGGCAATGATACGCTCCAGGGAAATACGAAAGGTACGCACGATAAGCCCACGAGCTTAACAGCGGACAGTCTTTTAGATTTCTGCAATTCCGCAGAGGACATGGCCATGAATTACAGCGGCCAGCAAAAGTGGTTACTCGCATATGACACCATACGCTGGTTTTTTGATCATTGTTATTGGATGCAGAATACCGGTGCTGTCTGGGCTGACATCTTTCCAAGCATTCAACATGCAATTTTGGTGAATTACCCTGACAGCGCACTTGCAATGCGCGCTTGGCTGATGTCAATTCGGAACCTCCCCGCTCGTCAGCCAGGATGGTACTGCTTCGTCGTCGACGCTATCCCGGGCACATTCCCAAATGCGTTCGCTCGATTGGCGATCGTTAAGTTCCTGATCGATAATCCTCATTGTCCTGAGGAGGCCCCATTCTTTTACCTCGCGTATAGGAATGGGATGAAGAATACACTCGCCGGTTGGGTTGCCATCGATCCCCACCCGAACACCGACACGTTCGACTCCACGCTGCCTTCGCTGCACGATTTGGGGCTGGATTCGCTCCTCTACGATGTGGCTTCGGGCGTGCAGCCTACGGCTGCGGGAACCCAAATCCTTTTGAAGGCTCGCATTACCACGAATCCGTTCCCGCAGTCAACTTCGCTCGCGCTTACGGTTGGCCGCGAGGCGTGGGTAAAGATTGGCGTGTATGATTTATTGGGCCGTGAGATAGAAGGCGCGGATTACTCCGGCACCTTCGAGCCAGGGTCCCGCACGATCTTGCCAATGCTCCACCCGGCAGCTATTACCTTCGCATCGCTACGGCAAACAATGAGGTGCGAACGATAAAGATCACAAAGGAGTAGTGCCCTTTCCCTCTCCCCGATGGAGAGGGGTTCTAAGCATTAGCCCCTTCGCATCGGACGGGCTTTTTATGCTACTTCTTCTCTATTTGCAGCTTCTGAATGTCGTCGCGGAGCTTCGCTGCGCGCTCGTATTCTTCCTTACGGATCGCTTCGGCAAGCTGCTGATTGAGTTGGTCCAGATGGGTTAGCGGCTTTGCAGGTTTGGCTGGTTTCTCCTTCTCCTCGGACTTCCCGGTAAGGCGTTCCGCGAGACTGAGTTCGTCCTCTTCCTCCTCGCCTTCTTCGATTTCCTCGTCCCCTTCTTCCGGCAGGAAACCGGCTTCGTTCATAACGCTTTCGGCGACCCAAATGGGGACCCCGAATCGGATGGCAATGGCGATGGCATCGCTGGGCCTCGCGTCAATATCCTGGTCGTCCGAAAGGCGCAGGCTGGCGAAGAAGGTCCCGTCGCGCAGTTCGTGGATGGATACTTCGGTAATTGCGCCGCCTAAGGTCTCGACGAGGGTTTTGATCAGATCGTGCGTGAGCGGTCGCGGCGGCTTAATGCCTTCCATTTCGAGGGCAATGGCCTGCGCCTCGAAGCCGCCGATGATTATGGGAATACGCCGCTCCCCAGCCGTCTCGCGGAGGATTAGCGCATACGCGCCGCTGGTCGATGGGCTGGTGGATATACCTAAAATTTCTACTTGAACTCTGTCCATAACCTACGAACTATCAACTATCGCGGAAGGCAAAATGGATTCCGCGATTTTTTCTCATAGCATCTCAGAAAACATGCCGCACGGCTTATACGCTTGTGCTTTAAGAAGTGTAACACGCCGAACAGGAAGCGATTCCCCGGAAAATAGCAAACAAGCAGTAAAACCCTGAACCTTGATGTCCCTTCGAGTCCGTAGCCCGAAACGCGAACGAAAAAGAGCTCACGACCGGGATTGAACCGGTGACCTCGTCCTTACCAAGGACGTGCTCTACCAACTGAGCTACGTGAGCCTTCGGCTCAATTAAGAATGAGGAGTTAAGAATTAAGAACAATAACGCGGGACATCCATTCTTAATTCTACATTCTTCACTCTTAACTGACCTGTGGG
Organism: Bacteroidota bacterium; assembly: GCA_021825235.1. Classification (GTDB taxonomy): domain Bacteria; phylum Bacteroidota; class Ignavibacteria; order Palsa-1295; family Palsa-1295; genus PALSA-1295. The sequence goes on from JAKAIL010000105.1 coordinate 11,835, forward strand.
CAGAGAAGGATTCGAACCTTCGTAGACGTTACATCAACAGATTTACAGTCTGTCCTCGTTGGCCACTTGAGTATCTGCCCAAACAATTACGAATGACGAATTATAAATTACAAAAAAATAGAATTCGTAATTCGTAATTGAACCGAGCCGGCGGACGGACTTGAACCGACGACCTGCTGATTACAAATCAGCTGCTCTACCAACTGAGCTACGCCGGCATCTCCCATAAGAGTGAAGCGAGAAGAATACCGCATGGTCCTGCCCGTTTCATTCTTACTTACGATGCGCCGCACACAAACGTCCAGGACGTTTTCTGGTTCCGCAAAAAACACGAAGGGCCGAAAATTTCGGCCCTTTTGCGTGCAACTCGAAGATTGTTTACTCTGGAATCCTGAGGCGCTGGCCGGGCACGATGGCCGAGCCGCGAAGGTGGTTCGCGTGTTTCAAGTCCGCAATTTCCACATCGAACCGCTCGCTGATAGCATAGAGCGTATCGCCTGGCCGAACGCGATAGGACTTCATGTGGCCCGCGCCCTGATAGGCAAGGCGCGCATTGCGGGTCGCCCGCGGCGCAGGCGCCGTAACGGCAGCCGTTTGTGCCGGCCCATTCGGAGTGACGCGGATTTTCATTCCCGCCTGGAGACCATCGGCCGTCAGGCCAGCATTCCAGTCGGAGAGCTGGGCCACGGTGGTATTGAAATTGTGCGCGATCCGCGTAAGCGTTTCACCCGGACGTACCGTATGATATTCGGCATTACCGCCATTGTCCGCCGAAGCCATTTGCGAACGGCTTCTCGAAACGGCAACGGATGAGCGTTTTGGCCAGCTCCACCGGCAACGGCGAGCCGTTGCGGCAGTCGTGGCGCAGATGATCGCAGTCGAGCAGCCGGCGATCGGCCAGTACGGTGCCGTCGGCATCGACGCGCAGTTCGTCCGTCGGCGCGATGGGCGCGGCCCCGCCGAGGAGCCGGAAGCCGCACTTCTCGGCGGCGATCGGCCGGGAGACGATCACCGGGGCGCGCCCCGGCAATGGATCCTCCTGAA
>JAKAIL010000106.1 GCA_021825235.1 Bacteroidota bacterium
AACACTCGAACACTCGAACACTCGAACACTCGAACACTCGAACACTCGAACACTCGAACACTCGAACACTCGAACACCCGAACACCCGAACACCCGAACACCCGAACACCGATCACTTGAATACGCGAAATTCTTAAGCACAGCTATGCTTATACTCTGCTTGGCATGCATCATTTCGGTAGCCGGGATTCGGGCGCAGGGATTCACCCCCGTGCCGTATAACTTTCCCCCCGCGCCGAAGGAAATCGGCGGCGATCTTAAGGCGATGGCGGCTAATGGCTATGGCTTATGGTGCTCAGATCTTGCCGACGAACTGTATCAGGATGGCAATTGGTATTTGATCGGCTCTGGAGGAAACACTGGTATAGCAACTGGACTCAATTGGCATAACATCTCGAACTGCCAGCAGATGGATAAAATTGCCACGAACCTTCGCGGAAGTGTCCGCTACGTTTGTGTCAATAATGCCGACAACGGCTTTCTCGTTTACGGATTTGACGATGCGCAGTGCGGAGGCGTGCCGCACCAGATATCGATTAATATTCCCTACTCTTCGACTGATAATATTTTTACCGATCCCGCACGGCAAGCCGTGATAACGGGCGATGAATACTTTTATGGAACCGCGAGCACTCAGATTTACGGGGAACCTTTGCACTCCCCGCAATATGAGACTGTAGGTAACACGAGTGCAGGTGCCTGCGACCAGTCGCCAATCGACTGGGATATTGCAATGGATGCGCATTACCTATATATTGTTTGGTATCACTATGAGTCCCAAACGATTGATCCTGACTGTTGGTATGGCGATGAAATTTTTATTACGTGTGTGGACCTGGCGACCTGCACCACTGCGCCAGGGTATCCGAAGATTCTCAATAACAGGCCGTGTGGAGATACAAACGAAGTGTATGTAGGTCAGGGTACGCAACCGACCGTGGCTTGCGATGTCCGAAATAACGCTACACCAGATGGAAATGGCCTTTATCATCCAGCGTGTGAAACAGCGTATGTCGGAGTTTATAGCAATGTGCATCACATAACTATTAACGCCAGCTATCCCAATGGTAAAGACGAGATTTTGCCGACCGCGGTGCTCGCACCTTCCAGCATAGCACCGTATTACCAAACATGGGCTTCTTACGGTTCGCCGCTGCGGGCACGCGTCATGGTCGCTTCATCCGGCAGTGGAATGCAAAATCATGTAATCGGCTATTACATTATGGGCACGAATGGAGTGCTATACTTTTTCGATGAAGTGGACGGCGTTTTTGCGGCTGGCAATGGCGGATATGGCTGGTACGTCGATGGTCCTTCCGCATCACTGCCGCCGGAACCTTCACCAATCGGAGGCACCGGCCAAAACGTGGACCTGCCGCAGAATCAGATCATCGCATTTGCCAATCCCTACGACGGTCAGAATAATGGGGACTTCGATGAATTTCATTGCGTCTATTCCATGACGCAAACGATTGGAGGCGTCACAAATCATGGACTCATGATTGTTCGTGGCGCCGATAATGGTATGCCATGGCCCACTTCGCCGATTCCCTACCACACCAATACGCGAACGGTTCTGAACAACTTTAATGGCGCGATTGGCGGCTGGGACGCGAACTATAAGTTCAATGATGTTTGTGCCGCCGCAAACCAGGCTGGAATACACGTCATTTGGAACGGCGGAATGTACAGCTATTACATGAGGGACCGGCGAAGCTTCGACGAGCCAATCGAGGAAAATACGATTTTGACAGGCGATAACTATATTGCGGATGGCTCGAGCGCAGGTGCGAATCACGGCGGCACCGTTGGCGCGCAAGTTCTGCCGGGAAAGGACGTTCTTGTTTGGACGACCCCCTTATCGTTCGGCTTGAATAGTGCGCAGACGTGGCTCTATTTTGGAAATGCTGGCACCATACCGCCAGCGAATGCCAATTCGGCCGGACTGACCATCGGCAACACATCGGCTATATCAGGTTCGAATCCGCCGAGTAAGATCACTTTCTTTCCGAATTTCGTGTGTCAGTTCCAGGATGTACCCAATGTGAACGACAGGAACTTTATTCAAATCGATCGAAGCGGGAGTTGCGATTACTATGCGGGCCTTCCTTATGAAGATCTGCGCGTGCAGGACATTACTATCGATGACATTAGCGACAACTTCCTTGGCGGCGGGGATTTTAACCTCAATGGGAATAGTGATGCGTCAAGCCCTGCAACATTACGGGTTATGCCTGAATGCAATCTCCAAATGACAAACGATGGGACTACCGGCTTCCCTCGCTTCCAATCAAATTACGGCACAACCATCTCCGAGAATGGAACCGGCCTCGACGGTCAGCCGCTGGACAATGGAACAGTCACCATTGACGGTGCGATATTGCTCGATCATTCTGAGGTTTCATGTAGCGCTCTCCCCGGGTCGAGCTTAGTCAATGTGATACAGTTGAACGGAGAGCCTCAGGTTCCCTTCACGAGCAGCTTTACAAATTCCACGATTATGGACGGTGCAACCGGCGGTCAGGCGCTTATTTATCTCAACGATCCGCTGATCGACGCAACCTTTAGCTCTATCACGTTCAGCGGAATCGGACTGGCCGGCAATTGGGCTGACCATGAAAACGACAGTCCCATGCCAACGCGACCGCTCTCAGTTACATATTGCACGTTCGAAAATATTTTGGACCAGGGCATTCACCTTACGAGCAAGAACACCGGCTCCAAAGCCGACTATGATCTTGTTTTAGATAATAATACTTTCGGGAGCTATCTTGTCCCTGGGGGTATCGCTGCTGATGGAATTCTACTTGAGGATTTTCAAACCAACATACCTGGCGATATTTCCACTGATGGAACGCCAATCGATATTTCTTCGAACACATTTACGACTGCTACCAGCTTCGGAACAACAGACCCTGACGATACCAGCCATGCCGGGGCTGCCATTCATTTGCGCAACACGAGCGCTGTTGTCGATGACAATACCATTGATGGCGAGCGAAGCAATGGGTCTTCCACGTATGCGTTTGGAATTTGGCAAGACGTATCTACACAAGGGGAACGAAACACCTCTATTGCGAACACACTAATTTGCCACAATACCATCAGCTATGTGGGGTATGGCCCAAGCGATCCGGAAACTGCAGGAGGTATCGTAACGAGTTATTGGAAAGGTTACGAGAAAAAGAACGAGGTCTCGTACTCGGAGCAGGGAAGCGTATTCGGCAAAAAAAATAAGGGCGCGTACCTACTGGCCAATTACCATGATAATTATGGCGCAGGCATTAACAATAATGCGGACTATACAACGACCCCAGCAATAGAGATGCGTGGCCTTATTCACACGGATAATAACTATAGCGGTGACATGGCCGGTTTCAATATCATCCAGCACAACAATAGTAGCGCCAACTCAAATGCCGCCGAAATCGAGGTTTCTAACGGCGTAACACTCCACATCGGCAATGAAACCGGAACAGGCAGCCCATCGGTCCTGTACGGGGAAAACCAAATAACGAACAACCCGACAACTTCCGACCTGTTGGTATACGGTGGCTCTGTTCAGTCGAATATTGGTGCCGATGGCCCTACTGCCGATCATGCGCTCGATAACAATCTTTATACTGTTGGTGGCTCCTCCTACACTCCCCTCAATGCTAGCCCGGATGCCCAATTCGTGAACTCCTTGTACAATAGCGGAACTATTACGAATGCGTCCTCACCGATAACTCTACCAACGGTTTACTGTTATGGCGGGAGCGCGAATGCACGAAAAGGTCACTCGGCGCCTCTTTTCGCCCCTCCCGATACAATTTCCGACGGAGAATGCTATCATCTTGAAGAGGTCGAAGGCGTATTAGGCACGGGAGGGGGCGATACCGTCAAGAGCCAAGAAGCGTACGATACTGCAAAGGCATTCCTCACGTTGTGTTATAATTATCATTATCCCTATTCCGACGGAATGTTTGCAAACATGAGCAGTGATAACGATGGCCGTAGTACCCAACCCACTCGTTATGATGAGTTCCGAGAGTGGTTGAAATCAGTGCTCTACCTCCGGAAGGATTCCGATTGGTACTGCGCGGATGTCTATGAAATGATTCACACGTTCGTGCATTATCCAGGCATAGGCGATGATCAGAATGGAATGCAGGCTATTATTCGGTACATTGTGGATCATCAGCGATGTGATTCAGAGTGGACAGCATTAATCGACGCTGGCCCTTCTTGGGTGACCGTTGACTCGATGTTGTGGCGCGACACGGTAAAAGACAGCTTCACCGAAGCTGGGCCCGATACCACAGTCCCATCGATCGACTCCATCGGCCTCTCGATTCTTCGCGGGCCACAATACGCGGGAATTAAAGAGACGCTTCCGCCTCCGGGAACGGAAGAAATCACCGGGCTAACGGCAACGGAAAATCCCTTTACGAACGCCACGGAGATTAAATTCAATCTGGCAGACTATGGGCTGGTAACGTTCCAACTATATGATCTGCTGGGCCACGCTGTGACCACGAATGGCATCGGACAAGTACTGTATCCCGGCGCGCACGAGTTCGATATCGATGGCTCGAAACTCGAGCCGGGTACCTACATTGCGCGCGTGGCTTTCCATGATGGGGAGGTGAGGAGCATCATGGTTATAAGGAAATAAAATTCTGTTCCTAAGAAATAGATAAAGCCCTGCTATTTTGGCGGGGCTTTTATTTTTTCAGAAATTATTTTTCAAGCCTCTTTGACACGGCTCCATTTATTGCCTGTATTAGCATTGGCTTATAGGAGAATGAAAAAATGAACATTAAACGTATCTGACAAGAAAACTAAGGGCAAAACGGTAGAATCCTCTTCCGGCCATTTGGGTTTATCAACTCCCAACAATTTCATAATTTTTCAATAACGAAAGGAACCCTGCTTTATGAGTACGCAGATCCGTAATTTGGCCGTTGCCGGTCATGCCGGAAGTGGCAAAACAACGCTAACCGAGGGCATTGCATTTGCCGCGGGGGCCACGACCCGCCGCGGCACGATCCAGGAATCGAACACGCTTTCCGATTACCACCCCGACGAAATTGCGCGTAAACACTCGATCAACACCTCTCTCATTTCCCTCACCTCCCAGAATACCAAGCTTAATATTCTCGACACGCCGGGCTACGCCGATTTCACGGGCGAGGTCCGCGCGGCGACGCATGTCGCCGATACAGCCGTGATCGTCGTCGATGCACAACATGGCGTCGAAGCGGGAACTGTGCAGGCGTGGGACTACTCCGCGCACGACCAGAACTCCATCATCTTCGTCATCAATAAGCTGGACCATGTGGAATCGGATTTCGACCGGACCGTGGAACAGCTCAAGCACCGTTTCGGGCACGAAGTGGCCGTCGTTCAGTTCCCCGTTAACGCCGGCGATGGATTTAATTCCATTGTCGATGTGATGAAGATGAAGCTCCTCAAATTCTCACCCGATGGGAACTACACGGAAGAAGCAATCCCAGCGAATGTAAGCGCGCAAGCCGATGAGTTGCACCGGCAGTTAGTCGAAATCGTGGCCGAGAGCGACGATGCGCTCATGGAAGAATTTTTCGCCAACGATGGCAAGCTCGAAGAATCGCATTTCTCCGGCGGCATCCACGAATCGCTGGCGCACCGGAAGCTGTTTCCGGTCCTAGCCTGCTCGGCGGAAAAGAATATTGGTCCGAAGCGGATTTTGGAATTCCTGGTAGCTAATGCACCGGCCCCGGAGAATCATATCGCGGATGTGCGAGGAACGAATCCTAACTCGAAGCAAGAAGTGAGCCTGAGCATAGCGCCGAAGGATGCCACGACCGTCTTCGTGTTCAAGACGGTAAGCGAGCCGCACCTGGGCGATCTCTCCTTCTTCCGCGTCTATCATGGCGATCTGCATCCCGGTGCAGACCTCGTGAACGAATCGAATGGCAAGAGTGAGCGGATTGCGCAGCTTTATGTCATGAGCGGAAAGAACCGCAAAGAAGTGCCTGCGGTACAATGCGGCGATATTGCGGCCGCCGTGAAGCTAAAGGATACGCATACGAACAATACGCTTTCTTCCCGTAGCTTTCCGATCGTACTCCATCCCATCGAGTTCCCAGCACCGGTCATCACCAGTGCGGTCGCGGCGAAGAATAAGGGTGACGAAGAGAAAATGGCCATGGGGCTGCACTCCCTGCACGAGGAAGACCCCACCTTTGTCGTTCGGCACGATCCGGAACTCCACCAAATGCTGATCGAAGGTCAGGGTGAACTGCAACTGGACATTGCAATCAAGCGCCTGAAAGAGCGCTACAAGGTGGATGTCGAAATTGTCGAACCACGCATTCCATTCCGGGAGACGATCAAGTCCCCGGCAGATACACGCTATCGGCACAAAAAGCAGTCTGGTGGCGCAGGGCAGTTTGGCGAGGTTGCAATTAAATTGCAACCCCGGAAGCGCGGCGAGGGCTATGAATTTATCGATGCCATCGTCGGCGGCGTAGTTTCTAACAAATTTATTCCTGCAGTGGACAAAGGTATTCACGAATTCTTAACACGCGGGCCGTTAGCGGGCTATCCTGTTGTGGATGTTGCCGTAACACTTTACGATGGCAAAGAGCACCCGGTGGATTCGAATGAAAATGCGTTCAAGACCGCCGGTAAAATGGCGTTCAAGGAAGCATTCCTTTCTGCGAAACCGGTACTGCTCGAGCCGATCTACGATGTCGAGATTTCGGTTCCCAGCGAGCGCATGGGCGATGTGATGGGCGATATATCCTCGCGGCGCGGCAAGATCATGGGCATGGACTCGAAGGACGGCTTCGAAATCATCCGCGCACAGGTGCCCCTTGCGGAACTGTACCATTATTCCACAAGGCTCCGTTCGCTCACGCAGGGACTGGCTTCGCATAAGCAGTCCTTCAGCCATTACGAAGAGGCCCCGCGCGAGTTCGCGGACAAAGTGGTGGCCGAATCCGCGAAGCATAAAGAGGCGGAAGTGGAGTAGGAACCGGGTATCGGGTTTCAGGTTTCAGGCGGAGGAAAGATGGCAAAGATCGAAAATTATCGCGGGCTTGATGTCTGGCAATGCTCTATGGATCTTCTCGATGAGATTTATCCGCTCACGAAGAAGCTTCCAGTGAATGAGCGTTATGTTCTCGTTTCCCAAATGCGTCGGGCCGCGCTCTCGATCCCTTCGAATATCGCCGAGGGCTACGGCCGGAAACATCGAGGCGATTATGTGCATCACGTTTCGATCGCTTTCGGCTCCTTGTGCGAGCTTGAGACGCAGTTGATCGTCTGTGGAGGTAAAAAGTATATCTCGAAGCAGGATGCAAAACAGGCGTGGGAATTGTTGCAGCGCGGGGGAAAAATGTTAAATCGGCTGCGCTCGAGCTTGCAATGATTGCTCCCATGAACACTCAGGAATCTACCCGATACCCGATACCCGATACCCGATACCCCATCCGCGTCGCCATCCTCTGGCATCAGCACCAGCCCTACTACCGGGCCGGTAACGAATTTCTCATGCCGTGGGCTTGGCTGCATGCGACGAAGGATTATCGCGAAATGGCCGAGCATTTCGAGCGGCATCCGAAAATGCGTGGAACGATTAATCTTGTCCCATCGCTCCTCAAGCAATTAGAGGAATATCTCTCCGGCACAGTCCGCGATCCGGTGGTCGAGTTGATGTCCAAACCCGCGGAACAGTTAACCGCAGCGGATAAGGAGCTGATGCTCGACAATTTCTTCTATGCCCACCACGAGCGGATGATTGCGCGCTCACCTCGCTATCACGAGTTATTCGAGAACGCGCAAGGACCAAATCGCGAACAGCGGTTTACACTCCAGGATTATCGCGATCTGGCTGTTCACTATGCGCTGGCCTGGACGGGCGAGCTGGCACGGCAGCGTGAACCATTTAAGTCGCTCGTCCAGAAAGAACGCGATTTTTCGGAAGCGGATAAGCAGCAATTAGCGACGGCGCAACGCGAAAACGTTCGTAACATTATACCACTGCATCAGAAACTGGCAACCGCCGGACAAATCGAACTGACGACCTCTCCCTTCTATCATCCCATTCTCCCGCTCCTCATCGATACCGATAGCGCGCGCGAAGCAATGCCCCATGCGGAGCTACCTCGGGAACGGTTTCGAGCACCACATGAAGCAGAACGGCAGATCGAACGTGCGAAAGACTATGTCACCAAACAATTTGGAACGAGCCTGGCCGGAATGTGGCCCAGCGAAGGGAGCCTTTCTGCAGCGGCACTTTCCATTATTCGAAAACAAGGCTTCACCTGGACGGCTTCCGATGAATCTGTCCTCGCGCATTCGCTTGGCGGTGAAACGGTTCCCGCTGGGAACGCGCATATTCGTCCGGAACATGCGCGATTTTTTCCCTGGCGCTTCGAGACCGCCCATGGAGAAATCACCGTGTTCTTCCGCGATCACGGCCTCTCGGACGATATTGGCTTTACCTACCAATCCTGGCGGGCGGAGGATGCCGTGGAACACTTCGTTCAGAATGTCCTGCGCATTCGGTCCGGGCTCATCGCGGAATATGGCGAAGGGATTTTGGATCGCGCCTGTGTTCCGATTATCCTCGATGGAGAGAATTGCTGGGAGTACTATCCCAATAATGGTTTGGAATTTTTGGATATGCTGTACTCCCGGCTAACCGCGATGCCAGAAATAGCTCCGGTAACCTTTAGCCAACTGCTTGCCGAGACGAAGCGAGAGAATCTTCCACTGCTGCACCGATTCGTCGCCGGCTCCTGGATTCACGCTAATTTCAGTATTTGGATTGGCCATCCCGAAGACAATGCCGCCTGGGATGCGCTCCATGACGCTTATACCGCTACCGTCCAAGCCAGAAACACTGCTTCCCTCTTAAAAGGTGACGCACAAAAGGCTGCGTTTACTCGAGTGGAAACTGCCGAAGCGGAACTTATGATCGCCGAGGGCAGCGATTGGTGCTGGTGGTACGGCGAAGAGCATTTCAGCCTGCAAAAAGACCTCTTCGATGAACTCTACCGCATGCACCTGAGAGAAGTCTATCGGGCTTTAGACCGTACCGTTCCCGAAGCGCTTTCCATCCCGCTCTTTCGGCAGCCCGGCAACGGATTACCGGAGAAGCAATTTGGCGCCATGCAGCCGGCCAGCAGTTGAAGGCCAACGCCAGAGGGAGCCAAAGCGACGGCCTTTGCCTTTTATTGTTATTATGCGCCGCACGGTTTGGTCGCTTTCGATCGCTTTTGTCCTTTGGGCGAACTGCGCAGGCGCGTTCCCCATTACGAAGATCATCTTCCACAGCAACACACAAGTTTCGAGCAAGTTGCTGCTGGATGCCCTGAAATCGCAGGAAAATAGCATTCTCGATCGAAATATCACAAACCACTCGGAGCTGTTGTTTGCAGTGGAACATGCACGGCAAGCCATCCAAACCCTTTATACACAGAAAGGCTATCTCTATGCTCGGATCGATTCGTTCCAAACCGGGCTGGCCATTCCACCGGATTCTGCGCAGGGATTTGCGCTAACGTTTTTCGTTTCCGAAGGTGCGCAGTATCGCGTGGCTCAAATTACGGTTCAGGGAGAGCAGCTTTTTACCGAGCAGGAACTTGTTTCGGAATTAGATACCAAACCTGGCGATGTTTTGGATCAAACTGTTCTTACAAATGATATAAATCATTTGCTCGATCTGTACGAAGCACGCGGATATCCATTAGCTAAAATTGTAATCGAAGCCATCACGCCCAGTTATGACTCCAGTCGCAGAGAAGGAAATCTGAATATTCAGTTTCGGGTCACGGAAGGCCCACGTGCGAAAATCGGCAGGATTGTCGTCGTCGGCAATGAAACGACGAATGCCAATGTCATTACGCGGGAGCTGGGTCTGCACGTGGGCGATTATTACAATGAAGAAGCGCTGAGTTCCGCACGAGCGCGCGTGGAGCGCCTCGGTTTTTTCGAATCCGTTTCGGAGCCGGAACTATACCTGGACCGCGATTCCACAATGCTCATTCTGCTGCGCGTGAAAGAAGCAAGCACCAGCGCCATCGACGGCGTTTTGGGATACAATCCGCCGCAGAATGCGACGCAATCGGGCTACATCAGCGGTCTGGTCGATCTCAGCCTTCGAAATATATCGGGAACCGGCCGCAACGCCACGCTGCACTACGAGCGCACTTCCGTACAAACACAAGTGCTGGAAGTAAATTATCTGGAGCCGTGGCTTTTTGGATATCCCATAAATCTCGCTGCCGGTTTTTCGCAGCGCGAACAAGATACCACCTATACCGAAACTATCGCCAGCGGCGATCTCTCGCTCGGGCTGACGCAGGACCTTCGCATTATTGGGAGCCTTTCCTACGACCGCGTCATCCCCAGCGATCAGCCGAATATGCCGTTTTCGGTGTATGACAGCAGGACCATTACCACGGGCCTCAGCGCCGGCGTGGACACGCGCGATAATCCCATCGCGCCACGATATGGAGTGCTCGGCCTGCTCGGTGCAAGTTATGGGATCAAGCAGATTAATGGACCGGCACAATTTCTCGATTCCGCCACTCCTGCCTCGGTAGGGCTTCGGACGATTTCGCTCGATGCCAGCGGGTACCATACGCTGTTCAATTCCAATATCGTCGGCGCGATTGGCCTTCACGCGCGGAGCATTTCGTCGTTCGGCGGGCCGCTCGATGCGAGCGATCTCTTCCGCATCGGCGGAATTTTTACGCTCCGTGGCTACCGTGAGGAAGAATTAATAGCTTCGCGCTATGCGTATGCAAATTTGGAAATGCGCGTAATGATGGGCCAGTTATCGTACTTTTATGGGTTTCTCGATGGCGGCTATTTGGTAAAAGATTCGACCGCGAACGCGCCGGCGGAACAGCCGCAATATCCCCTGAGTTACGGAATTGGCGCACAACTCGAAAGCCCGCTGGGAATTATTGCTGTTTCCATTGGCCTCGCGAATGGCGAACCCATTACGCAGGCAATTTTTGCCTTCGGGCTGGTGAAGCAATTTTAGCAAAGCTCAACGAGGTCGAAGGCAAAAGGGGCACATTTTAGTCCCTCTTGTCCTTTTTGTCCTTGCCACCGCCAACAACCATCATAAGAAACCGAATTACCACCAATGACCGACCCCGAGCAAATCTTCTCGGATAACCCGGCCGCCTTCGCGAAGGAAGCGCTCGAAGCGCCCAGGCGCGACCGCAAGCCGCTCTCCTGGAAAACCGAACGACCGCATTGGAAAAAGGGAATCGTTTCCATCCTGGGAGTGGACGAGGCGGGCCGCGGGCCGCTCGCCGGGCCGGTGGTGGCCGCTGCCGTCTATTTCGATTACGATAAATGCCACAACTTCCCGCGATCCCTGCGTAACTTGAACGATTCCAAACAACTCTTCGAAGAAGAGCGCGAGCGATTTTATAACCTGATTATCAAACACGCTCGTAGTTGGGGCGTGGGAATCGTTTCGCACGAAGAAATTGACCGGCTGAATATCCTTCAAGCGACGATGAAGGCCATGGCAATCGCCATTGACGAAGCCGCGCAAAAGTTGGCAGCCGAAAATATCGCGCCTGAATTACTGCTCATCGACGGGAGCTATTTTCGCACCACGCTGCCCTACGAATACCAAACGGTCGTGGATGGCGATGCGAAATCGCCGCTCATCGCGGCGGCTTCGGTGATTGCAAAGGTTACCCGTGACCGCATCATGGTCGAGATGGACGCGCTCTATCCGCAATACAATTTCAAGTCGAATAAGGGCTATAGCGTGCCGGAACATTTGCGGGCACTCAAAGAGCATGGCCCCTGCCCTATCCATCGCCGCTCGTTCAAGCCCGAGCGGTTCCAGGAGGTACTGAATTTCGAGGTGGTGACGGAGGAACCTGGGGCTATCGGTTTGGCGGAAGCCACTCGACCTTAACACCCTCTCGCTCGGCAATCTTGAATTCGGGATCGCCCGTAAAAACAGCCAGATTGTTTTGTTTTGCAAGAGCGACGGCATAACAGTCAGCATAGGAGAGACCGCCACCGGCCTTGAAAAGTGCCGCTAGTTCCATCTGATGGAATGTTGGGATAACGATCTCAAACGGAGAATCGAGGATGCCCCGTAACATCCGGGTCGCGAGTTCCTGCCCGTGTTCTCTCAACATCATGTAATAGGCTTCGCCAAGATTTATAAGGCTAACGAGATGACGAAACCCATTATCCGATGCTTCATCCACACTATCGCGAATGCGTTCCCATCCAGTTTGCTTCCGCACGAGGACAAGGAATGGAAACGCGTCAAACACCAGCGGACCGGTCTTCTTGCTCACGCTCATTACGTTTTTCTTCTAAGTAGTGGTCCACAATCTTGCTATTCGAGGGAACAATGCCGATAATAGATCGGATCGCTTCCTTCAGATTGGTCTTCTGCTGCTCCTCAGTGACTGGATGGATCACCAGATCGGAATTTCGTTCTTCCAATTTAAGTCGCGCGCCACTTAGAAGGCCCATGCGCTCCCGCACCTCCGGAGGTATCTCAAAGTGTCCCTGCGAATCCATTGTCGCGTCATATTCTCGGTCCATATCCCTGCGAACGAGGCGCACGGGTATGGAATTCCCTCTACCTCGCTACTGCTTCAAGCGGCAGCAGTTCCAGGAGATGCTGAATTTCGAAGTGGTGACGGAGGAACCTGGCGCTATCGGTTTGGAGGAAGCCACTCGACCTTGACACCTCGACCCTCGAACACTTTGAATTCAGGGTCGCCGGTCAAAACCGGTGTAATTCCAATTTAGAAATGTCAGGGTCTTAACCAGATAGAAATGTCAGGTGCCCATGGATGTTGAGGTAACATTTCACTTCGACGCCGATGTGCGAG
>JAKAIL010000001.1 GCA_021825235.1 Bacteroidota bacterium
GGCCAGACAGCATTTCGCATTCCGCACCCGATTCTGTCCAGATCAATTTCCTCTTGGCGTGCGGGGATTCAACTATTCTCGCCGCGATGGAACACCAGCCGCCCTTCAGCATAACGAGCGTGGTTCCCAATCCGGCTTCGACCGCTCTCGCGGTAACGGGGACCGGGGTCCGGGATCCGGGGTCCGATTTGGAGTTCCAAATATTCGATGCGCTTGGGAACTGCGTACTCACTCAACACTATCCACTATCCACTCTCCACTTCGAAACCACCCTAAAAGTGAGTGGCCTGCCGAGCGGCATTTATTTCCTCCGCATAAGTTCCGGCGGCTATGCCCTGAGCCGAAGCGTTTCCATCGAGCGGTAAATGGTTTGCTACTGTTTCGTGGAGTTTGATTAATTATAATACATAATCGCGTTCATTTAGAACGCGGCGATTCCGTGCTGTTTTGGGCACCTCACGGGAACTCGGTTTTGTTTTAGTAGGCGTGAACGTCCCAATTTATGCCCAAACTGGATTTTTATGGAAGGGCGAATCAGTTCATGAAGAATTTTCCCAAACACCGACTATATATTCTACTAGAATATGTTTTTGAGAGATACTCCAAGCAGCACGGAAAGCTTTGCAGCCTATTTTTCCAGAAGCCCCTTTTCTTATGAGCCAACAATAACGAAACCATGAGTTGGTTTTCTCTCGTAGTATAGCGCATGACTACAACAATTGCATTACAAAATAAAGAAGGCTACATCACCGGAGTGGCTTCTAATATTGGGGAGCGTACCCGCAAGGGGGCGGTCGCCATGAAGAAGCGGGCCGGAATGAGCGTTCGGAAAATGGTGGCGATTGTGCTGTTCGCGGTGGGCGCGGTTTTCGCGCTCGGCTCGACTGTTAACCTCGCGCTTGCAAGAGTGCGCAAGGCCAGCAGAATTGCACAGGTCGGCCACTTTCGATTACTTAATATCTATAACGCGATCAAGGCGTCACATCCGGGGTTCATCAATGCGATGAACCGAGCGACAACAGGGCTGGCCTCGTGGTACGGTGGAATTTTTCAGGGCCGAAAAACGGCAATGGGAACCACGTATAATATGAATGACATGACGGCAGCCCATCGCACGCTCCCGTTGGGAACCTGGGTGCGGGTTACCAACCAGGAGAACGACCGTTCGGTCGTCGTCCAGGTGACAGACCGTGGCCCGTATGTTGCCAACCGCATCATGGACCTTTCCTACGCCGCTGCGGAGCAGCTCGGCTACGCCAATGCCGGCACGACGGAAATCTCCATGCAGGTGCTGGGCAATAGCCCTGATGCCACGGAAGTTGCGGACAATGGTAGTACAACCTCCCAGCCCGCTGTTATTCCGGCCATGTTCAAGGTCTCGGCGGATTCGTATAACGTGAACCTTTCGGGTTCCACCGATTCCACGAGCGATCCGGTTTCGGATGTAATCAACGCGGTCTCGGACTTGGCAGCGGGTTCCCCGGCACAGGCCGCAACCGATCTCTTTGCTTAAACCACAATGACCAAAGCGAGCGGCGGGTAAGAGTCCAAAACGGCTTCTTACCCGTTTCTCGCTTTCAATCCGGATGGAAACTGCCACACTTTTGTTTGCTGGTTCAGGAAATAGGGTCCATCCCAGCCCATGTTCGAACGGATGAAATATCCGAGTTCCGGCGATAACCAATAGCGGGTTCCCTGTACCCAATTCTGGCCTTGCCACTCGCGGATATCCGTAATAAGCAGTTCAATGCAATGGTAGGTTTTACCCTGCACACTTACCGTATCCCTTCCCGTGACTTGATACGTTCGGGTGTGGGGCATATTGTAATTCCGGAGCATCACTATGCCACTATCGTTGGGAAGTTTCTTGCGCATGATTGTTCCGGGCGGAAGACCAAAGGGAAGTAGATGCCATGCAGAATCCTTCGCTAAATCCCGCACGTATAGATCGCCATGTGGAGCATAGGAAATAAGGGTCGTGTCTTTACTATGGATCGTGTAAAATGCGACACACCGGGAGCGGCCCAGCGCCCGAAAATTCGAGCGAATGACACGAAGTGTATCATCATTGACCTCGGGATCAGCTTTCGACCGTGGCACGAGCGCTCCGGAAGAATCGGTAACATAATAGGTATTGATAATGACCGTTCCCACTACAGGAAGGTGCACTTTTGGCCCCGTTCGAACATTCTGGTTGGCGGCATAGCCGCTCGAAACTTCGATCGAGAATGCTGTAACCAGAACAGCTATCGAGAGAATGAATTTTTGCATCATAAGGAATAGGAGCAATTCCGGTTCTCTGTCGAAGGTTCCATTCACCCGATCAATTCTTCAGCTCCCAAACCTCGCAGGGATAGGGCCCCTGAGCAAAATGAGCAACCAGTGTATCCTTTCCCGGCTGAAGTATCGGTGCATAACCAATGCCATGGAAGCGATCGAAATCGAGCTTGGATTGCAGGAGAACATAGGAACGTGGCCTGCCTCGCATTGCATCCACTACGCGTGGAAGCAGCGCAGAATCGGCAAGATACGTGCGGCGAAAATCCGGACGGCCCAGAACGTTCAAGGCATCGAAGACAAACCCACCATCGAAGGTATATTGATCGGCAAGCTTCGTTTCATCGGGCTCAGGGGTAAGCGCCCCCGGACCATCGATTCCATAAAGGCTATAGCGGGCCACGGCGAGGAGCGAATGTGGCGGCAAGTTGTGCGCGATCCAGGCAACGGCGCTATTCGCATCTTCGCGCACGGCGCGGACTTCACTCAGCAACCGTTCCTCCCGCCAAACTCGACGCCAAACACCTGCAAGGACCAAAATTCCAAACAGGACAGCAATCCCATAGGCGGTCCATCGGAACTTCGGCATTTCCGTATATGGAGCAAGGGCCATAGCCAAATCTTCTCCCCAAATAGACCACGCCCATGCAGATAGAAGGGCCGTCAAGAAAGCAACTTCGGTCAACTGCGTTTTCACGAGTTGAACCGTTACGAGCAAGGCGCCCATTGCAATCAGGATGCACGCAAGAAATGGCAGTAGTCTTCGAATTATCCTTTGCTCGGTACTATTACGGCCTTGCAGAAAAACAAATATAAAGACCAGCAGAGGTAACGCAATGAGAACGTTTTGAAAAATCAATAGCGATAGCACAGCCGCAAAAATGGTTAGGAACCAAAACCGGATGCCTTTCGAAAGTCTGGCAAAACTATCAACGATCGCCCGAAGGAGCACATACACGAATGGTGTAAATAGGAGCAGCCGGGCCATGGGACTGAAATAGAGAGCACTATAGTATTCGACCCTGTCGCGAATAAAATAACCTGCTCCCGGCGAGGAAAGCGAAAAGAACCGATTGGTGCGCGTCGGCGAAACCAGGGCCACCCAGAGACTTATTCCGAGCAAAATGGCATAGCTAACAATGGCAGCATTTCGTTTGGCAGAAGAGATACTCTTCCACTTATCGAGCACACTTTTGCGCTCCAATAAAAACGATCCTACGACCACCACATGCACCAGTACGAACGCAGGTTCCTTCGAGAGCACTGCGAAAATTCCCAGTACCATCGCGAGATACCATAATCGAGGTCGCGCCTCATAAAGCCCGCGAAGGCCAAAGTACCAGACCATCGCAGTAAAGGCAAGTTCCAATCCAAACGTAAGGTCGCTATACCAGAAGAAAATATTCAGGATGGGTAGGAACGCCACAAAATAGAGAGCAATCGTGAGCTCGAGCACGTACCATCGGCCAGCAAGATAGCGGGCGGTAAGTCCCGTAAAAGCAATTCCCGTAAGCAGCGAAACGTCGAGCGTCAGGTGCCACCAGAAGGGATGGTCCCAGCCGGCCAGATGTGTTAAGGCGAACGCCGTTAAGGAAAAAACCGGACGAAAGCTATTGATCATTTGCCCCCGGACCGGATCGAAAGCATCCCTAATGGAATGGGTTTTGGCCCAAAGCATGAGCAGCACATCGTCCAGCCGGAATGGCATTCGGTAGCGGGTGGTGAATAGCACCAAGAGCGCCACTCCGGCCATTAGAAAAGCTATGTCGAGTTTTCGTTTCAGACGAGAATCACTAATGAGTTCGCACTAAGGAACAGTCGAAGCTAATTTTCGTTTAACAAATCAGGCACTGAGAAAAATTTGGGAGCATCATTGCTAACTTATCGTTCATCATTGCCTAATGGGGATGCATTGGCTTCGACGGGAAATGCTCAGTCGTTGCGGTGCGCGCCGGGTGAGGCCGCAAACATCCGTTGGATGAGCAATCATCCGAAAATACTTGTGGCAAACATAATTGCGAACTCTTATAGCTACGCAATGGCTGCCTAAGCTCCTTTAGAGTAATCTGAAGTTGATGCTGCTATTCCATCGAACGATGGGAGGGCGCCCATCTCTTTAGGCTTATAGATTGGACGGGTCTATCGCAGAGGTGCCGAAAATGTCTAGTCTCTTCTGGCACGAGCGCCATTCGCTTGCCGGAAGTATTCAGGAATGGCGGTGTTTTTCGATCGGTGGCTTCCTGCTATGATGGAAAGACACGCTAACAACTCAGGAAGCTACGCGCGTAGTACCCATCGGTGGTATTTTTCGGACAGGGGTTCGACTCCCCTCATCTCCACTTTAGGTCTGATTAAACCATCTAAGGACAAATTCAGAACTTCTTGTCCTTAGGGCCTTTAGCATAGCATACCTCATCACCTTATGCATGCGCAGGTACATGCTCGGCGAAGAGCTTGAGCATTTCTCGATTGAAGGCCGGAATATCGGATGGCTGGCGCGAGGAGACCCAATTGCTGTCCCGAATTACTTCCACATCTTCATAATGCGCACCAGAATTGATTATATCGTCCGTAATCGTGTGGTAACCGGTGAAATGCCGGTTGCGAGCCAACCTCGCAGAAATGATAATCCATGGCGCGTGACAAATAAAGGCAATCGGCTTTTCCTCGCGGTCCATTTGGCGGACGAAATCGAGTGCTTTCTTCTCAACACGCAGTCGATCGGCATTGAGCGCGCCTCCCGGCAGCATCAGCGCATCGAAATGATCTGGATTTGCATCTTCCAGCGCCATGTCAACAATGTATGTTTCGCTTGGTTTATCATGCTGAATCGCTCGAATACGGCCTTTGTTCGGAGCGATTAGTACGGTCTGCGCTCCTGCGTGATCGAGCGCCTTACGCGGCTCGGTCATCTCTTTTTCTTCAAAATTATCGGTCGCAATAATTGCGACTTTCATACCCTCAAGTTCGTTATGTGGCATCTTTCCCCCGTTTTTTTTGCCGCTCAAGCGAGCAAATCGCGGGCCGCAGGCCATCTCTTCCGTATTTTTGCATACTTGATGACTAATCGCCTACTCAATCTCGTCTGGGGACTATTTCTTTTCCTTTTGATTCTATACGTTTTTCCTACCCGCTCGTCTGCGCAAACGGACGATCAGGTCCATGCTACCGGCTCGAATCTGCTGCGGGCCGGGGCTGGCTCCACGACCGATCCGCAAGGTAACGAAAGCGATAAACGCTATTTAGAAGAGATTGCGGACCTTCGACTTTTCTATCAATATCTCTCCGTTGGGCTTCGTTATGAAATGGACGACCCGAGCGAAGTGGGCCGCTCCTATACCGACCGAAATTTCCGTCGCCGGTGGATCACATACAATAAGGACCAAGCCAATCTGACGGCGGGCGATTTTCCCGCACTGTTTGGGCGCGGACTCGCGGTGAACCTTTTCGAATCGCGCCCGCTGAATTACGATTCCTGGCTCGATGGCTTTTATGGCAAGACCGGCTATGATATTCCAAAGCAGTGGACTGATCTCAACGCTTCCGTTAGCGTTAAGGCATTGGCAGGCCTGGAGGACTTCTATCCCATCGATACCACGTTGCCAGTAATGCATATTTCCGCACGAGCAGCGAATGGCGAGTTTGGCCTCTTCGATAAACGAGTTACGGTAGGAGCAAGCTTCCTCCAGGCTTTTACCGGAACGTCACAACCCGGGCCGTTCAATTCTACCTTCGTCACCAGCCGCGAAGTTAACCAACCGGACGTATATGCAGACATCAATTCCGGCGATTTCGAGGCCTATGGCGAGTGGACGCAGGACCGCACGCATGTAAACCAGTTGCTCAGCACCAATGTCGATACCAACCATACCGGCAATGCGTTTTACATGGCGCTCAGCTACTCGAATTCGTTCCTGGGCCTCACCTTCGATTACAAGAACTATAGCTATTTCCTGCATGCGCCCGGTGACGCATACACCAATGTTTTTAGCAAGCTCCCTATTTCCAGTCCGCCGGAAGTGTATAAAGATTTCACCTTTACGTCTATTACACGGACAACGCACTCGGTCAATTTCGATGATGAAGTGGGCTATCAGCTCGAAGCCAATATTACCGCGATTCCAGAGTGGGTCATCGACCTGGATGCTGCCGCTTCGAGTTCCCACGACAAATATAACGTGGCCGGGTTAGCAGTGGATAGTACCGGCCTATTGCCGCGAATCACCGATCAGGGATTCTACCCATTCTGGGAAGCCTACGCGGAAGCCGAATGGGATTTCGATCCGAATAACGAGGAAAATTTCGTGAAATTTGCAATTCACCGTCGCAGTGATGTGATTACCTATAATCCCGCTTCCCCCTCCGCTACGGATTACCGCTATGCAACCACGGTCGCGGCGAAGTTCCAATATGAAACGCGGCCAAACCAAAGCTTTCTGGGAATCATCGAGCACCAATGGGCTTACGACGCCTCGCTCATCACAAAGGATAAACGTCGGCTGAACGAACTCGTCACGCTCCAATACTCGTTCGATCCGGTCATTACCTTCGGCGTAATCTTCGATTATGGGCTTTATTACGATAATCGGCCCATCACTATTGACAATGACCTTTTCAGCGGTTGGAACCTGCATCTTTGGGGCAATGCGGAGATTGGGCACATGCCCGAATTCTTTACCTCGCTACGCATGGGCCAATCCCACTGGCTACTCTTGCAATACGGCGCGGAACGCGGCGGACTCAATTGCACCGGCGGAATTTGCCGAGTCGTACCGCCGTTCAATGGGCTGAGAGTCACATTAACGAGTCAAATATGATAAGGCGCATACGCAATGACTCTTTTCCTTCAGCTCCTTTCCATTTCGGATGGAAGTTCTGAAATTGCACCAGGAGCTACATCGTGAATCAACTCGCAACTATTTTTTAGATCTATTACAATGTTTGGCTTCACTTTTTGGATACTTGCAGAACTGTTTTCGAATGTTAATTGCGGGAATTGCCCCGTTCCCGATAACATGTACGAAAATTATGTAAACAGCCACTCTAATGTGGCTGTGATAAATTACCATAATTCCACCACGGATCCGCAGGACCCTTTTTATTTAGCCAGTCTTCCCGCTTCACAGCAACGCGATGTATTTTATGGTGGAAGCGGCGGGCTGAGTGATCCCACAGCCTACATCGATGGTGTTTTCGCTGGCTCGACAGAAGGAACGTGGGAAACCTATTCCAATGCAGCAGTGGGGAAAGCTATCCCGATCACACCTATCGTTAGTCACGGGCCGGCCGGAATTGATACGATAACCTTTAGCGTCACGGGTGCGTCCCCCATACAGGTAAATGCTTATGTCGCGATTACGGAGTCCCAGATTTATTTTGGCAATAACAAGAGCTATGGCAATCCACCCGATAGCCTTTGGAATAATATTTTTCGCACGATGCTGATACCCGCGGGTGGAACGAATTTCAACCTTAATGGCACCAACACGTTCAGCGTCATCTACGATTCTTCCGCTCAGCGCTTTGCTGGGAACCTGCAGAATATGCAGGCCGTCGTATTCGTGCAGGATGTCAGTCCTACCACACCGAGCAATAATAATTCTCATCAGGTAGAGGCGATCGGTGTAGTTTCGCTTGGTTCGCCGAGCGCCGTCACAGCACAAAACGCTTCCGCAACAAGGCTAATCATTCCGGACAATCCGCTTTCACCTCAGGGCGAGTTCCGACTTGAACTTGCTTCTCCGGGCCATGTGCAAGTCACCGTGTACGATATGCTGGGCCGCAAGATCCGTACGCTGGTGGACGGCACCATGCCTGCCGGTGAAACCACCGTGGACATGAACGGCACCACGCTCCCCTCCGGCGCCTATCTCGCCCAGCTTTCGGTGGATGGCTTGGTCGTGGACCAGCAGAAGTTTGTGTCGCCGTAGCGGGGAGGTGGCATGGCGCAGGCAATCCGGGACAAGAAGGACTTCAAGGACTAAAAGGAAAGCTCACGAAGCCGTAGCCCTTGTGTCCGCAGAGTCGCTTAGATCCCATGCGGCGAGCGTCAGCTTCATCTTCTGAGATTACCCGAGCCACCCGCGATTCCGCCGTAATTTTGTAGAATGTTCATCTCGGAGTTTCTCGCCGCATTGGAAAAAGAAGTGCCTCTTGCGGCTGCTGGCTACGCCCGCGATGCCATTGGCTTGCAGGTGGGACTCGCGAAAGCGACCAAGCTTAACGCAGCGCTTTTCGCTTATGAAGTGACGCGCGACATAATTGCGGAGGCGAAGCAACGCAAAGCGAATCTTATCATTGCATTTCATCCTCTGATTTTTCCTACTATTGACGGCGTAACCGATGAAACGCGAACGGGCACGCTTATTCACGAATTGGTCAAAAGCGATATTGCGCTCTATATTCTGCACACAGCATTCGATACCCACGCGGAATTTGGAACGAGCCGACTGATGGCCGAGGCATTGAAGCTCGAAAACATACGAACGCTCTCCGAGAACCCACTCGCCCGACTCAAAACCGGCTTCCCCGATGGAACTGGCATGGGAGCACTCGGCTCGTGGTCCAAGGCAAAATCATGGCGGGAGGTACTTGCACTTACGGCGAAAACTTTTCGCACGGATACCGTCCGGCATAATGAGAAAACACCTGAAAAAATAAAACACGTTGCACTCCTCGGTGGCGCCGGAATGGAGTTCTACGATGACGCCGTTTCGGTGGGCGCCGATGCATTTATTTACAGCCGATGTTCGCTACCATGACTTTTACCGTGCCGACCATGACCATATTCTTCTTATCGATGCCGGACACGCGGAGACAGAAAGATTTGTTACTCAGGGGATGCTCCGTGCCGCGCGGAAGGCACTGGGGATGAATCAGAACGCTCGGAATACCGTAGCATCGGCTGAAAAACTCCTTCTGCTTGCGCACACGGAGCCCAATGCCGTCCGATATTTCAACTCCGGACCAATGCGGTAAACTCCCTTAGCGATACGGAATAGCAAGATTTTATAACCGATAACGACGTGAACGACTCTCTCTTACATTTATACGAACTTCAGAAAGTGGACCGCCAACTCGACGATTTAGTCGAAAGCCGAGGCGAATTACCCGACCGCGTAAATGAAATGCGCGCGCAGGTACAGGATCAGCGGCAGCAAGTCGAACAAATTCGCAGGGACGTCCATGAAGTAGAATCCAATTCGAAAAAGCTTACTGGTGACATTGTAGAACTCCGCGAAAAAGTCGATCGGTATAAGGCGCAGCAATTCGATGTGAAGACGACGCGCGAATACGATGCGATCACCTTCCAGCTCGAAGATGCTCAGCGCCGGCTGCATACCAATATGGAGGCGGTTTCACGCATGGGCATCGAGCTCGAACAGTTGAAAATGGACGAGCAACAAATGTCGCAGGACCTGTCCGATATGGAAACGGAGCTCGGTGAAGCAGAGACCGCGCTATCGGAAGTTCTCGCCAACACGGAAGAGCAAGAGAAAGAATTACTCAAACGCCGGGAAGAACTCGCCAGCCATGTACAGCCCTTCCACATGACGATCTATAACCGCGTGCGGCCGGCCAAAGGTGGTATAGCGGTCGTCTCCATCAAGAATGGCGTGTGCGGCGGGTGCTTCAATGCGGTCCCGCGCCAACTGGTTCTTGAATTGCGTAAGGGCGATAAACACGCAGTGTGCGAATACTGCGGCCGTATTATTGTTGGTGAACCTATTGCAATCGCCGTCGATGGCGAACCCGAACCGGTAACGTACGATGTAGAAAGCGAAGAGTTCGAATCCGGCGAAGAGAATGAAGAGTAGTAAGGAACTGCCATCGGGCAACCGCTCGCTTCGATGAGCAATCATCCGCGGGAGGAAAGTCCGAACTCCAAGCGATGAGCGATCATCGCGAGAGCAGCGTGCCGTCCGAGGAAAGTGTTTCGGCACTTACCAAGTGCGGGGAACGGTGAATAAGATTCGTCGAAAAACCGCTCACAGCGCAGTGTCACAGAAAAGCAAACCACGTGGGGCTGGCAGCTTGCCAGCCGTAGGGCAGGCGTCCGCGCCTTCCCTCGCGTACGGATGAAACGGCGGTGTAAAAGACCACCGCTCGAAGCGTAAGCTTCGGGGCCACGATAAACCTCACGCGGAGCAAGACCACGTATGAGATCAACCCGTCATGAGCGATCATGCTGGGAATGCCTCTGCTCGAGGATACGGTCTCGGGTAGGTCGCAGAGAGTAATGGTTGCCTCCCTGCGAGACGCATGAGCAATCATGCCTCACGGGAAGACAGAATTCGGCTTACAGATGGCAGTTCCTTAATTTTTTAACCTGGATTACGCAGATTGGCGCTGATTTCTAAATGGGTTAGAGTGGCCGTCTGAAAATAGCGGAATGTTCGACAGTTGTGCTAAACCGTTTCGGACCTTCCTAAAGGCGATCTAGAAAATTCTTGCCAAATTTTTGGTGTGCGGCATAAATTCGAGTAATTTTGTGTTAACCTGCGCGGCAATCCGCGTAATCAATCCAATCTGCGTAATCCAGGTTTGAGTCATCCAAAATTAGTAGCTGGCCGGAGCAATCCGCACTTCGCCGAGAGCGTTGCAGCATCGCTCAATATCCCACTCTCCAAAGTTCGCATCAAGAATTTCGCCGATGGCGAAATTTGGGTAAAATACGATGAGAACATTCGGGGCGAGGACCTCTTTATCATTCAGTCCACCATGCCGCCCTCGGATAATTTGTTCGAGCTGCTGATGCTAATCGATGCTGCCGTCCGTGCGAGTGCCAAGCGGATTACCGCAGTCATTCCCTATTTTGGCTATGCTCGGCAGGACCGCAAAGATCAACCGCGCGTTGCTATAACGAGCAAACTCGTCGCTAATCTTATCGCCACGGCGGGGGCGGATAGAGTTATCACGATGGATCTTCACGCCCCGCAGCTACAGGGATTTTTCGATATTCCGGTTGATCATCTTTACGCCTCGAACACCTTTACGAAATACTTCAAAGAAAAGCGAGTGAAGCAAATGGTTGTCGCATCGCCGGACGTAGGTGGAACAAAAATGGCCCGCTCCTATGCGAAGCGGTTCAATACTGACCTTATCGTAATCGATAAGCGGCGGCCCGCACCCAACGTCGCCGAAGTGATGAATATTATTGGCGACCCCAGCGGGAAGAATGTCATCATGATCGATGATTTAATCGATACTGCCGGAACATTTACCAATGCGGCGTTTGCACTCAAAAAAGCCGGAGCAAAAGCCATTTATGGCGCCTGCACCCACGCCGTCCTGAGTGACGATGCGGTGAAAAAGATCGAAGACTCTCCTATCGAATCGCTCATTATTGCGGATACCATTCCCGTACGCAATCATTCCCAAAAGATCCAAGTGCAATCGGTTGCGCCAGTCTTTGCGGAAGCGATTAAGCGCACGCACGAAGACCGCTCGATTTCGTCTTTGTTCGAATAAAAATCCTAAAGCGTTTTAAGCCAAAACGGCTTTCGCCCCGTCCAGGAACTTCTGCACGTCCTCTTCCGAGGTGTAGATGTGGACGCTGAAGCGGTTTGCGTTGAGCGCTCCTTCGGGCACAACTCTCGTCCGTACCTTGTACTTTGACCGCAGGGTATTTGCGAAGTCTTGATACTGCATTTTATCGAGCTTGATCGTAGTAAGCCCGGTAACCGAAGCATCGGGCGTGAGGAACCGGAACCGCCCATCGGCAAATTGGCGGAGGCCATCGCGCAGCATCTTGGTAAGATATTTCACGCGGGCCTCCACGTTGTCCATGCCGATGTTCTGCATAAAATCGACTGCGGCGTGAAGACCGTCAAAGAGTGCGAAGTTTTGAGTGGCAAAATCGTAGCGCGATGCAGTGGGAAGGAAATCCAGGCGGCCATCGTATCCCCAATATTTATCGACTTCCGCGCCACACCAAGTCGGAATAACATGGTGCATCAGCTCCGGTTCGATATAGAGGAACCCTATCCCTTTCGGCCCGCAGAGCCACTTGTGACCGCAGGAAGCATAAGCATGGACGCCGAGATCTCGGACATCGGTTTGGAGCATTCCCGGGGGATGCGCGCCATCGGATAAGAACCAGATGGGCGCACCATTCGAGGCTGCTTTTTCGCGGGCGAGCGCCGTAAGCCGTTTGATGGGAAGAAGCTGTCCGGTTGTACACGTAATGTGTGGCATCGAAATGGCCCGCGTGCGCGGCGTAATAGCATCGCTCACACGTTGAACAAAATCATCATCGCTATAGCCATTCGCATTCGTATCCGTCAGCGACACAAATCTAACGACAATTCCGTCCCGCTTCTTGCGCGCCAGCCACGGGATCGCATTGCCGGCATGCTCCTGATTCGTCAGCAGCACTTCGTCCCCGGCTTTGAGATCGATACCGCTGGCGACAATAGAAATCGCTTCGCTCACATTATGGGTAAAAGCCATCTGATCGCCACTTTCAGCATTCAGGAGCTTTGCAAGTGCAGTGCGGATGGCTTCATAATCACCATTATATTCGCCGGTGCGGTCCACATATTCGATGCGCTTCGTAACTCGCTCCGTAACGCTGCGTGGGCTGGGCCCCATCGTGCCGTTGTTCATGTAAATCAGTTTCTGTGTAATTGGGAACTCGCTGCGAATGGAATCCCAATACGCTTCATCGGTAGGGCTGGCACTGTTACCCGTGTGTTGATTGGGTTCTCCATTTATAGCGATCGGAACCGCTTTAGCGAGAATAGTACGGTTGGCCGTGAGGGCGGTGGAAGAAGCTAAGGTCATTTGGATAAAAGTTCGTCGGTCCATAGAAAATGGCTAAAGGATGTTGGTTCCATCACCGTAAAAATAACCGCACGGGACTGCTAATCATTCAATGTGCATTTGAGCGATGGACGAAAAGCGATGACTATCTGTTCAGAGACCACGCTATTTCTTAATCAGGCGCGCTCCAAAGCCCGATCGAAGCGTTGTCTCACTAAAAACATCGATGAGATGACGCTCGGAAAGAAATTGCAGAATCTGGCGTTTTACTTCTTCCGGTGAGACGCATTCGGCAAGCAGGCGGTCCGTGAGTTCTTTACACTCGGTATAGTTGAGGAGCCGTAACCGTGCCGCAAGTGAACGGACAGCGGTTGGAGAAACAGAAATCTCGTCAATCCCGAATCCAACCAACAGAGGTGTGGCCAAAGGATAGCTCCCCAATTCTCCGCAAATGGAAATAGGCTTTCCGCCACGCTTCGAAGCTTCGACCGTACCTCGAATCAGCTTGAGCACGGCCGGATGTAATTCCTGATACAGCGGTGCGATGAGATCATTCCCACGGTCCACGGCGAGTGTATATTGCGTAAGATCGTTCGAGCCGATCGAAACGTAATCAACCATCGGAATAAAAGAGTCAGCCATGATGGCGGCGCTTGGAACTTCCACCATAATACCAACCGGCATGTGTTCATCGTAGGCATCGCCAGTAGCATGGAGCATATTTCTGGCTTCCTGTAAAAAGGCGAGCGCCCGTTCGAGCTCGTCGGCCGTGGTGACCATCGGGAACATCAGCTTCACGTTTCCTCGCGCGGAGGCACGGAGAATGGCGCGGAGCTGCCCCAGAAAAAGATCCGGTTCATCCAGCGAAATGCGTAGGCCACGCCAGCCGAGAAATGGATTGTCTTCCCGATAGGTACCACTCAAAACTTTATCACCGCCCACATCGAACGTTCGAAGCGTAACCCAAGCCGGATAAAACCGCTCGGCAAGATTCAGGTAGAGTTCGTTTTGTTCATCTTCTGTGGGAAAATCATCGTGGAGTAAAAGAAAATGTTCCGTACGGACCAGTCCAAGTCCCAGGCGCTTTTTGCCATCGGCAGTGGCAGTAGCTTCTGATAACCGTTCTGCTTCGAGCACGGCTACTTCGCTGCCAAACTCCAGGTTCATGAGGAGCTTTACCTCTCGAGCATCGGCGGTCCTCGCCAGAGGCTCTCCCGGCTCCACAATGAGTCCCAAAGCCTCTACGCCGCTTCCGAGTACAAAGCTTTGCTCCTGCTCATAACCGCGCTGTGTTTCCGGATCGGGACAAACGATGAGTTCCCCACGCTCACCATCGAGGATGAGCGTGTCCCCCGTCTCGATATGCTCCGCCGCCGAGTGAAGCGCTACCAGCGCCGGAATGCCCAGCGACCGCGCGAGGATTGCCACATGACTCGTAAGCCCACCCCCATCGATAGCGAACCCCAGCATGGATGACTGCGTAAATAAAATTGCATCTGCCGGGGTAAGCGACTCAGCTACCAGAATGGATGGGACCTCGAGCTTCGAAAGCCATTTCTGCCGATCGAGAAGATAACGCAGGAGACGCTGCTTAATGTCTTCCACATCATCGGCGCGTTCCCGCATCACCGGGCTTTCGCTCGCTTCGAGCATTTTCTTGTGGGCGGAAAATTCTGTATCCACCGCAAAGGCCGCTGGCTTACGCTCTTGCTTAATGCGTTGCCGAATCGTGCTCAGGATAAACTCATCGGAGACCATCATCATCTGTGCTTCGAAGATGGAAGAGGCGGGCGTTCCTACCTTTTGCTCGGCCACACGTCGCACCTTTTCGATTTCCTGACGCGCTTTTCGTACGGCAGAATCGAATTGCTCGATTTCGTGGCCGACATCACTCAGCGCGAGTTCGTGGTCCTCCGCATACAGAAGCGCGCGGAAATAGCGATAGGCCGGGCCAATGGCAATGCCACGGCTCGCAGCGATCCCACTGAATCGCAGTGTTTCTTTTGGCTCTTTCGGACGGATCACCGTGTAGGCGTAACCTTCCTGTTATGTAGAATGATGCGTGTAACTTCAGGCCGTGGCCGAACGGTCACGGCTACATTTCTTCTTCGAATCCCTTGTCAAAATAATCGACGAGTTCCTTCATGGCCTGTTCTTCGTCAGGTCCATCACACTCGAGTTCAAGCTGGCTTCCCTGCGCCGCTGCCAATGTCATGACGCCAATAATAGACTTTCCGTTAATACGGAACCCTTCCTTGATGATGAAAAATTCAGATTCGAACTTGCTTGCAAGCTTAACAATGGCTGCAGCCGGCCTCGTGTGCAGCCCTGCGCGGTTCTTAATGGTAACGGTCCTTCGGATCACAAAAAGT
This sequence comes from Bacteroidota bacterium, assembly GCA_021825235.1. GTDB lineage: Bacteria > Bacteroidota > Ignavibacteria > Palsa-1295 > Palsa-1295 > PALSA-1295. Next base: position 15,414 of record JAKAIL010000001.1, read on the forward strand.
AGTTGTCAGTTAACACCAGAACCCGTAAAATCTGCGCCCGGCATCCGATCAAAAAAATAACAAAACAAGAGAGCGATCCGCCGAAACGGACCGCCCCCTGTTGCTTTGCTTCTCTGCTTCTAATGCCGCAAGTAACCATGAAATACTCGCGGCAGGACACTCTTAATTTTGCACGGGTGGTAATTTCGCCGCGTCATCGATCTCGCGGAGCACCACTGTGAAATCCCGATTCAGTTCCTGCGTTTGGGTAACCGGCGGCGTCGAAATGAGGACGTCCTTCGTCAGGATCGAGTCCCCCTCCAAATGCACCCAGTATTCTTTCGCTGGCTGAAGTATGACCAAATACTTCCCGGTCGCCCTGTTCGACGTGCTCCGAGTAATTTCGCGGGCGGTGTCCCCCACTTCTCGAATGCTTACTTGTACGGATGTGGGCCGTGCTGTTTCATCCGAACGGACCGTTCCCGTCATAATAACGACCGCATGAGAAAACGTCTGGGCACGAAGATTCGCGGAAATTATAACGAACATCGCAAGGATGGCTCTAGCGCTGGCTTTCTTGAGGCTGGTGGTTACCATGAGAATATGAGCTTGATTTAAGGTGAAAAACGACGTATGTTAATTGCGCTACAAAATTCCGAATTACGGATTGTGCCGTTGTTACGGGTATTTTTTATTTATGTTGTCTTACTTCTTGTTCACTAAAGGCGGCACTGTTGTCTTCCGAATAGACATAGTTCCATTCGAATGCCAAGCGGGAAACAATCCGTTTTCTTCGCGTCATAACAGCCTTTTACGATTTTTTCAACTTTTCCTGAAACATTTTAAGTGCGTAGCGGAGTGTACAAATGGAGCCGGGACTGTATAGTGGCGCAGGAATGTTACCTTTCGCTTAATTCTCGTAAAGGAGCCAGATGTCGAGTCATTTCGGGAACAAAATTTGGATGGGGGTGGCACTTCTTGCGTCGGGTTTTGCCGGGTGCGCTTCCGTTCCAAAGACCATTACCACGCCGCATGTGCTTATCCCATCCGCAAATGTGGAGGCTATCACCGGAATACGTTCATGGTTTGCGCACGAATCGAGCGCAGCCCGAAGCCTGTATGTCACCGGTGACATCACCGTTGACCAGGACGGCGAATCCAACTCGGCAAGCTTTTCGATGAAGAGCAAGCGGTTTCCATTGTTGTTCAGCGCTTCGTATTTCGATTCGCCTCGAAAGTCAAAACCGATAGTAACAGGAACACAAATCGATTCCCTGAGCATCGAAATAACCGGTCCCTTTGGAATCAAGGTGGCACGGTTTCTTGCTTCACCGGAACAATATGAATACTACGATATTCTCCACGGGCAGACGTTGCATGGAACGACCGACCAGCAATCGCTCGAACAATTGACCCATCTACATGGAGTTTCGCTCCAGAGCATGAATGACTTGATATATGGATTGGCAGCAATCGATAGCAGTATAGACGATTCCATACAATATTATTCAGACCAGGCAAACCACTTCGCTTTGGTCCTCCGCAAACCGGGTATTTTTACCGCAGCGTATGACTTTGATGGAACGCTACCTCGTGACTCTGCTAATGGGAATATTTCGCTTGTGCGCTACCGCCGCTGGGAAGGAACTCCGAAATCGCTCACGGCGGAACCGGCGCTGGATGTCCAATTTTCGGATCCGGCCTCAATAAATGGACTGGAAATTCCACAGCACATCGAGGCTACTGCCGGCGCGAACAAACTGACGCTTCAATATGACCATGTGGAGTTAAATCCACCGGCACTTGTTGTTAAGATCAAGATGCCATAAGTGGCTGCAGCTGGCTACTCGTACGGACACTCGGTACTCCATGATAAACATTCTTCACCTCAGTAAAAAATACGGAAACACAGTCGCTGTCGAGGATCTTTCGCTCGATATTGAAGCCGGCGAAATCTTTGCGCTGCTCGGCCCAAATGGCGCCGGGAAATCTTCGACCGTGAAAGTCCTTACCGGGCTTTCGCAACCGACGACTGGTAGCGTACGTATTGCCGGCTTCGATGTGGTAACTCAAACGAATGACGTGAAGCAGCGAATAGGGTATGTCCCGGAAAATGCCGTTCTCTATGAGAGCCTGACGGCCGATGAGTACCTGGACCTTTGCGGCACCCTCCGGCACATGGAACGCGCGAAGCTTGCCGAACAGCGCGAGGAACTTTTTACTCTATTCGAGCTTACGAAAGAAGATCGGAAAAAACTGCTTTCGGAATATTCGAAAGGAATGAAGCAAAAAGTCCTGCTTATCTCTGCGCTCATTCACAATCCCGAAGTGTTAATTTTGGACGAACCGCTTTCTGGGCTGGATGCCAATGCTGCGCTTATTATTAAAGAAGTGTTACGCCGCTTTGCTCACGGTTCCAGCAGTAAGACCATATTTTTCTGTTCCCATGTCCTCGATGTGGTCGAACGCCTCTGCGACCGAATTGCCATTATGAACCATGGCCAGCTTGTCGCCATTGGAACGCCGCAGGAATTACTGGAAACATCCGGTGAAGCTTCGCTGGAACGGGCATTTCACAAGCTTACCGGCGGCGCGGACATCGAGCGTTCCACCGAGGAAGTGCTAAGGGCGCTATCCCAGGAGTAGCAGGAACCCTTGGGAGAGTAATCCAATTACTTGATCCGAGTTTGAGTTTGCTCCTGTCATTCCCGCGAAAGCGGGAACCCGGATAGCTCACCATGACCGGATATATCGGAACTCAACAGCGAGCCCTGGATTCCGGCTTTCGCGGAAATGACATCGCTGGGTGGTTCTTTGAAAAAGAAACTCAGCCCAAATCGCCTCGGAATGCCTCCATATATTGCTTCACCCGTTCGGTGAACTGAACGGCATAAAGCCCATCGATGAGCCGGTGATCGTGCGAAAGCCCCAGGAACATCATGGAACGGATGGCGATGTAATCATTCCCATCCTCATCGGTCTTTACGACGGGCCGCTTCACAATCGCTCCCGTCGTCATGATCGCAAGGTTCGGCTGGTTGATGATTGGCGTTGACAGAATATTGCCGAACATTCCGGGGTTCGTTAGAGTGAAGGTTCCACCCGAAATATCGTCCGGTGTCAACTTCTTTGTGCGAGCTTTATTGGCGAGTTCGTTGACCGCCCCCGCAAGCCCCGCAAGACTTAAGCGATCGGCATTCTTAATCACTGGAACAATAAGCGCGGGCGGCAACGGTGAACCTTCCTGCTTCGGCATGGCCACGGCAATACCGAAGTTTATCTCATTGCGAACAATGATGTTGTTTCCTTCGATGGATGAATTGATGAATGGAAACTCGCGGAGTGCCTTGATCATGCACTCGAGGAAAATTGGTGTGAGGGTAAGGCGCACACCGTACCTCTGCTCGAAGCTTTCTTTGTTTTTCTTCTGATAATTTATAATGTTGGTTACATCCACTTCGCTGATCGACGTAACATGCGGACTGGTATGCACGGAGCGCACCATGTGCTCGGCAATACGCTGGCGGATATTGTCCATCGGAATGATGGTAACTGCTTCGCCGCTGGCAGCGAACGCCGGAGCCGGCATAGGTTGCGGCGCGGGTGCAGTAAAAGTTGGCGGTTGCTGTGGCTGGAGTGCCGGCGCCGAAGGGGCCTGGTACTTAGGGACCGCGCCAGATTTGCGCGCCGAGACATACTGGAGCATGTCATTCTTGTTTACGCGGCCGCCCATACCGCTGCCCGGAATTCGGGAAAGCTCTTCAGGCGATACGCCTTCGGTCTTCGCAATATTCTTGACCAATGGGGAATAAAAACGGTCGTTCCTGGCTTGCGTGGCCCGTGCTTCAACCTGGTCCTCCGGCTGTGGAGCAGGTGCAGGTTGTGCAACCGGCCTTGCAGGCTGCACGGTTGCTTGCAGCGCTGGAATGGGCATTGGAGCGGGTGCGGGTTCCTCTTGCCGCTTTTCTGTCCTTCCCGTCGCTGCCGATGTTGAAGCCGACAAGCCTCCGGAGATATAGGCTATCGTGGCCCCAACCGCAACGGTCTCTTTTTCCCTGGCTACGATTTTGGAAAGCATTCCTGCAAAGGGTGCCGGAACTTCCGTATCCACCTTATCGGTAGAAATTTCGAGGATTGGTTCGTCCTTCTCGACTTTGTCTCCTTCTTTCTTGAGCCAACGCAGTACCGTACCTTCGGCGATGGACTCGCCCATCTTCGGCATTACCACTGCCTGTCCGCCCGATTGCCCATTCGAAGATGACGCGGCAACAGGGGCCGGTGCTTGGACAACCGGAGCAGGGGCTGGAGGAGGCACAGCAGGCTGTACGACGGGTTTCGGAGGCTCGGCGGCTTGCTTTGCGGCGGGCGCGGTCGCTTCGCCATTCGTTCCGATGGAGGCAATCGGCTCGCCGACCGCGATGGTCTGCTTTTCCTGAGCAAGTATCTTCAAAAGCTTGCCTTCGACCGGCGATGGTACTTCCGTATCGACCTTGTCGGTGGAGATTTCCAGAATCGGCTCGTCCTTCTGGACGGAATCCCCTTCTTTTTTGAGCCAGCGTAATATTGTGCCTTCCGTGATTGACTCGCCCATTTTGGGCATTACGACATTCGTTGCCATGATGTGAGGTTAAAATTCTAACAAAAGTCAGGCCCTAAACACAATTTTGCTTCAAAGGCTTCCATATTCGTAGTCCTGACTTCAATGCAACCTACAACGTTCGAGGATCCCAGAAATGCTTCTCCAGGTCAACCAATTCGCCTTTGAAGGTAATACCCTCCCGCCGTAGCATCGAACGCATTCGGCCATAACCGCCAAAATGATGCGCCCCAGATAGTACTCCAATCCGATTGATAACGCGCTGTGCCGGCACGTCCGAATCTTCCGGCAGAGCGCTCAAAGCCTGTCCTACCATGCGCGAGGAGCGTTTCATTCCCAAGACGTCGGCAATCGCACCATAGGTCGTCACCTTTCCCACCGGGATTTGTTCTACGATTTTGTACACCCTTGCGTAAAAGCTGGGCAAAGTCTTTTTGCCCTCACTGTTTACGAAGTTATCTACCGGACTAATTGGACCTTGGCGTCCTTTCGGTCGTTTCGATCTTTCAGGAAAACCCATTGCGAAATCCTAAAATAGCGATTATCGGTGGAGGTATAAGCGGCCTTGCGGCGGCGGTACACCTTCTCGAGCATGGTTACCGAAACGTTACGCTTTACGAAGCCCGTCACGAAGCCGGTGGCCGCACCCGCTCTTACCTGGATTCCACCACTGGCGATATTCTCGACAACGGCCAGCACCTGATGATGGGATGTTACCATGCCACCCTCGAATATTTGCGTGCGATTGGTTCAAGCAATCTCGTTCATCGCACCCCACTTGCTATTGCATTTCACGAGCCGGGCAAATCACCGGCCCGCTTCGAGATCCACCGCAGACTTGCTCCTTCCATTAACCTCCTCGCAGGATTATGGAGTTCAAATTTGCTTTCTCGGAGCGAGAAAATTGCCGCAATTAGGCTCGGGCTCGCAATAAAAAATAATCGAGTAAACGCTTCTGGAAGCTGCAAGGAGTTTTTCGAAGCAAGGAAGCAGCCTTCCAAGCTTATCCGGAAGTTGTGGGCACCTATTGTGCTCGCAGCCATTAATTCTCCGCTCGAACTGGCAAGTGCGGAAGTGTTTGTCAATATATTCCGTGAAATTTTCCTTACCGGTCATGAAGGAAGTGACCTGTTATTCCCTTCTGTCGGACTTTCAGAACTTCTGATCGATCCGGCGATACGAATGCTTCAAGCACATGGTATATGCGTCCGCTTTTCGGCACCCGTCCGAGAGATAAAATATGAAGGTGACTCACTACGTGTATCCGGAAACAATCAAGTGGAAGTATATGATTCAGTGATTTTTTGCGGACAGTCTGATGATCCATTACCGGAATCAATCAGTTCAAACCTTCCTCGAGTAGAATACTCTCCGATTGTTAATGCTTATTTCTGGTTGGACCGTATGGTATTAAATAGCCCTATCCATGCGTTCCTTGGCACGACCTTACAATGGGCTTTCCCGAAGCCGACTGCCTACGCTTCGCATCGGCTCGCACTCACTGTTAGTGCGGCTTCGGAGCTGACCGCATTAACAAACGAGAAAATTCGAGATATGCTTTGGTCCGATCTTCAAAGCGCAGTTTCAGCTGCACGTACGGCAAAACTTCTGCATTTTCAAATTATTCGGGAAAAGCGTGCTACACCAATGCTGACGCCGCAAGTCCAGCAGCATCGTCCGGGCGCTTCAACCTCAATTCCGGGGTTATTCCTTGCCGGAGATATAGTTCAAAATGGCCTTTCCGCGACCATTGAAGGGGCAATTCGTAACGGAGTGGCGGCTGCGGGGTTAGTACTACGGTCCACTCGAGCCGTCGAGATGCGGGAAATCGAGAGGCATTAGTCGAGTATGAAGAATTTTTATGCCAAATTAAACCATCCATCTCATTAAAATCTCCGTATAGTCACGGAAGATATTTTCGCAACTTCAGAAAAAAAAATATTCTAACACCACAAAAGAAGAATATGGCGGAACCTACCATCATCGAACCAAAACCCATAGCGGACGGTACCCTTCGAAAAGCAGCTCCCCCGCCTCCGCATGTGATGAAAAAAGTTACACTGGGTCAGTCCAAACGGAGAGTAAATCCGGCAGTTATCGTTCTCGGAATTCTCGTTTTTGCGGTGGCCTTTTGGTACTTCCTACTCCGAAAGCCTGCAGCCGCTCCGGTCGTGGTCCGATATGCCGCCGTGGATACGGGTGATATTTCCCGCGGTGTTACGGCAACCGGAACCCTCCAGGCAACGACGACGGTGCAAGTTGGCAGCCAAATTTCCGGATTAGTAAAAAAGATTTACGCAGATTTTAACACAAGAGTCAAGGCGGGTCAGCTACTGGCGCTTCTCGATACGACTCCGTATTCGGCCGCACTAGCGCAGTCCGAGGCAACCGTTCAGAAAGCGAAGGCGGATGTGGATTTAGCCATTGCTAACGAGGCCCGTGAACGAAAGTTGCTCGCAGCGAAACTCGTCGCTCAATCGGACTACGATGTAACCCTCAATGCACTTCGAGATGCACGCGCCACGTATTCCCAGGATTCTGCTCAGCACGAGCAGGCAAAGGTTAATCTGGGCTACACGCATATTCGCTCACCAGTAGATGGCGTCGTGCAGGCACGCGATGTCGATAGCGGCCAAACGGTTGCCGCGGGACTTAACGTTACGACGATGTTCGTCATTGCTGAAGACTTGACTAAAATGCAGGTCGCAGCGGCGGTAGACGAAGCCGATATCGGTAGTGTTGCGGTTGGCCAACCGGTCAATTTTACCGTCGAAGCGTATCCCAGTGAAATATTCCAGGGAACCGTAACCCAGGTGCGCATTAATCCGGTGACCACGAATAATGTGGTAACTTATACCGTTATTATTACGACGCCGAACCCCGATGAACGACTGCTTCCCGGAATGACGGCAACGGTGAATATCATTAATGCCAGTAGGACGAACGTGATGCGAATTCCGGTGGCTGCGACTCGTTTCGTTCCACCATCAGGCTTTTTAGCGTCGATGGGTGTTACGGGCTCGGATACCGCACGGCCAAAGCGCATCCGTACTCCAGGAGATACTTCCCACCATCGAATGCCTACTTTAGGAACCACCGGTGGCCCACCAGAAGAGAATCGCCCCACCTTTTCGACCGTATATCTTAGGACTGGTCCAGGCAATGCCCCTAAATTGGAACTGGTCCGGGTGATGGGTGGCCTTTCCGATGGTAACTATACGGAGGTACTCAAGAGCACACCGCCTCTCCATCCTGGCGATAGCATTGTGGTAGCCGCATTTTCCATGGGTGGAAACACCGCCGCATCTAACGGTTCTCCTTACTCACGGCCCGGGATGATGGTCCATCACTAAGCTATAGCAAACGCAGTCCATGTTTACCCAGGTTATCAATAGCGTGACTATGGCATTTCAGTCGCTCGCATCGAACAAGGTGCGGGCGGCTCTGACTATGCTCGGCATTATCATCGGTGTAGGGGCGGTGATCACGATGACGGCTATCGGTCAAGGGGCCTCCCAGGCGGTTGCAAACCAAATCAACGCGATGGGAACGAATGCACTGATGATCTTTCCCGGTGCTACGAATTTGGGCGGCATTTCTTCCGGCCAGGGCGGAAGTGTCCATCTGACCGAAGACGATGCCAATGCCCTTCGAAAGTCCACCTGGCTCGAGGCGGTTTCCCCTATCGTTAATACCAGCGCGCAAATCATTGCGGGCAGCAATAACTGGGCCACCCACGTTACCGGCGCTACGCCGGACTATTTCACAATTCGTAATTGGCCGATCGTCAACGGCAGTGCCTTTACCGATGCCGATGCGCGTACCGGAACCAAAGTCTGCGTACTCGGTCAGACCGTCGCAACCAATCTGTTTGGGGAAGGTGTCGATCCCGTCGGCCAGATGATTCGCATCAAGAACGAGCCGTTTACAGTGGTCGGTCTTTTAGAAGAGAAAGGTGCCAATGCATTCGGCCAGGACCAGGACGACATCGTGATTGCTCCGTTCGCGACCGTGCAAAAACGGTTGATGGGTATCACCTGGGTCAATATGATCATGGCGAGTTCCATTTCCGCGGAAGCAACCACTCCGGCCACGCAGGACATCACAGCTATTTTGCGGCAGCAGCATAAGTTGCTTCCCTCGGATGACAATGACTTTCAAATTCGATCCCAGGTAGAAATTGAGCAAGCGGCACAGCAGAGTACGGCCACCATGACCAACCTTTTGAGCGCTGCGGCTATCATTTCCCTGCTCGTTGGCGGCATTGGTATTATGAACATCATGCTCGTGAGCGTTACCGAGCGGACTCGCGAAATTGGTATTCGCAAGTCCATTGGCGCTAAGCAGATGAACATTCTGCTTCAGTTTTTGACGGAAGCAATCACCTTAAGCCTGGTCGGCGGAATTGTTGGCGTTATTCTTGGCTACATTGCATCCTCCTTCGTTTCGAAATCGAATGGCTGGGTGCTGGTTATTTCACCACAAGCGGTGGGGCTCTCTTTCGCGGCAGCATCCTTTGTGGGAATCTTCTTCGGATGGTATCCGGCGCGAAAGGCCGCACGGTTGAACCCGATCGAGGCCTTGCGATACGAATAATGGCCATCAGGGCGCCGTCCCCACTCTCGGCTTCCCCAATCGCACAAATAGCCGCATGTACTTATCGGACTGCGAGAATTCGCTTGTGCCATCCTCCGTTTCCCACCGGTGATACACGAGCGTTTCATCACTAAAGACGACACCTCGACCAAAACATCGTTCCAAATAGGACTGGAGTACATCGCGCAAGCCGAGATACGCGCCACCTCCCAATGGGAACCAGTTAATTTCGATGGTCCGCACGCGGTGATCTGCAATCTGTAGCTGAATGTAGGCCGGCTGACCGAAAATCTGTACCGAATCGGATTCGAGAATAATAATGGAATCCACATGAAGGGTGTCATGCCGCAAAGCCACGCGATGCATGAGCCAAAAGGCGGAATCCTCCGGCATGGCAACATGAAACCCGGCAAAGGCAGGACGCGGCGGTAGATAATGCTCCGCCGGGGCAACGAATGCAGCGAGCACTGCCATGGCGAGAAACATCACAACGATTGCTTAACCTCGATTACGCGCCCATTGATGATGCCGACAAACTCCACATGCTTTCCATCGGGCGACCAGCCAATCCGGCCAATTCGCTCGAACAACGGTGAGCGCCTGCCGTTAGCAACGACAAAGAATTTCTTATGCTCCCCAGCGGCGATATAGGCGATGTGCTTTTCATCCGGCGACCAAATAACATCGACCACAGCGCTCGTCCGGGCAAGAACTTTTTTGTCGAGATAAAACCGCGCGGAATGATAGTCCAGGGTATAGGCGATATGCTTACCACTTGGGCTCATGAAGAGAACGGTCATACCGGGAAATGGTCCGGCAAACACTTTTCCGTCATAGACGACAACCGCGCGGCGTTCGTCCTGTCCTTTGTGAGTCACTTTGGGATCGCAGGCAATATAGGCCAGGTGCTGCCCGGTACTATCGATCAGGAACTGACTCGCCCATCGGTATAATCCCTGATCGTGCCCATTAAAGTTCACATAGACCCGTGACGTGTCTGCGGCAAGTGAGGAATACGCTGTCTTCTCCACCTGCGCCACGTGCTCGAAGTGATAATCGTAATCGCGCCCTTCGAAGATTTTGTGGTTAATCGTTACATCCGGCGAGTAGCGCCAGATCGTCGCGTCGTACGAAGATGTTGCGGATGGCGTGGGCCACCGATATAGGAGCATTGCCGAATCTGATGCATCCGTCATCAGATTTTCGAGCAAGCCATTCGTCGTACGGTACGCCCAATGCTGTTCATCGTCCGAGAACGAAAATTGGTGCGGGAACGGCTCGTTTTCGCGGACCAGCTTTCCATCCACAAGCACAAAATCTCTTGGGACATCCTGTTTTTGATTTGCTGCCGGCAGTAAAGCCGCCCAATGCTCTCCGTCCCGCGAGAACTCCAGCGAAGGGTAATCGCTCACCGCGTGAAAGAGGAGCGATGTATCGCGATACACATCGGCCATCGTGGAATCGAAGTCCATCTGGGTGAACGCATGCATGAGGCCCGTCCAGATCAGGAAATCCCCGTGCGGGCTGAGCCGCGTTCCAGTCGCCGAAATCTCATGGTATCGTTTCGGAAATTGGTGGCCATCAATTGTAATGTATTGCCAATGCGCAAATTCATCTACGACGTACCAGTGGGAGCCGTCCGGCGTGGCGTCCATATTTTTTATAGATCGAGCTTCATCGAGGTGATACAGAGTATCCTCCGTCACTTTCGCCGGGCGAAATAGTTTTTCCGCCCCATTTTCTCGAATATATGGCACGGTGGCAATATTTATCAGGTGCTGGGCAATCGCAGCATTCGCAAAAATAGAAGTAAGAAAAAAGGCGAAGGCGAACCGAAGCGAGAACGCGAGGTTCGAGATACGAATGGTCATCGCGCACCGTAACACTGGCAAACGGTGCAAAGGCTCCACAAAAACGATGGCCTACACCGAAAGCAACCGTTTCGCGCGCACGATCTCCTTCTCCTGCTGCTTTGTGACCTTCGGATACTCAAGATCAAGCGATTTCAGCGTCCGGACGAGAATATCCCCAATGGCCACCCGCGTGTACCATTTGTGATCTGACGGGATAACGTACCAGGGAGCGTAATCCGTGCTGGTATGGCGAAGCATATCTTCATAGGCCGTCATATAGTCCTTCCAGAACGTCCGTTCGTACACATCGGCGCTCGATATCTTGTAGTTTTTATCTTTCTCGTCGATTCGTGCCAACAAGCGCTTTCGCTGCTCTTCCTTAGAGATATGAAGATGAAACTTCACGACAACGATCCCATTATTGGTAAGATACTTCTCGATGGCATTGATATCCTCGTAGCGTTCCTTCCATAAATCCTTTTTTATTGCGCCCTTCGGCAGCTTTTCATTCCCGAGCAGTTCGGGATGGACCCGAACAACCAGAACCTCCTCATAATAAGAGCGATTAAAGATTCCAATCCGCCCACGCTCCGGTAAATGGCGCAGCGCGCGCCACATAAAATCATGGTTCAATTCTTCCGCGCTTGGAACCCGGAAATTATGGACATCGATGCCCTGCGGGTTAACGCCGGTAAGCACATGCTTGATGGCTCCGTCTTTTCCGGCCGTGTCCATCGCTTGCAGAATCATAAGCACTCCCTGACGCCCTTGTGCAAAGAGCATTGCTTGCAATTCAGCGAGATCCTGAATGTCCTGTGCGAGTTTCGATTCCGCGCTCTGCTTGGAACGAAATCCCGGCGTCTTCTTGGTCTCGACTTCCTCGAGAGAAAAATTGCTATGTGGCGTAACGCGAAAATGGTCTTCTGTCATGGCAATGAAATGATTTTTGGAAAGAGATTGAATTATCTTTTGCGTTCGTGCGTTCCCCGCACCTTTCTCGCAATCTGTTCAACGAGCACGACCTTCCATGTTCGTACCAAAACTGTTTACGACCCTCAAAGGGTATTCGCGCAAAGCGTTTTATGAAGATGCCACCGCCGGACTTATCGTCGGCGTGGTGGCACTGCCGCTGGCCATTGCCTTTGCGATTGCCAGCGGAGTTTCACCGGTTAGCGGCCTCATCACCGCCATCATCGGGGGATTCATCATTTCGGCGCTCGGCGGAAGCCGCGTACAAATTGGCGGACCAACCGGAGCATTTATCGTTGTCATCTATGGCGTCGTGCAAAAGTTCGGGGTGGATGGACTAATCGTTACTACGGTTCTTGCGGGCATTCTGCTGGTGCTGATGGGCATCGCCAAGTTTGGCTCTGTTATAAAATTCATTCCTGCCCCGGTCGTCACCGGATTCACCAGCGGCATTGCGGTCATCATTTTTTCCGGCGAAGTTAAGGATTTCCTGGGCTTAAAAATGGGAGTGGTTCCGGCTCCTTTTTTCGAAAAGTGGACGGCGCTTGGCTCCAATTTCCTTAATGTAAATCCCTGGGCTATTGGCATCGCAGCACTTTCGCTGCTGATTATTATTGCCTGGCCCCGCGTATCGCAAAAAATTCCTTCGCCATTCGTCGCGGTAATCGTTACAACGGTAATCGTCCAGGTTTTTAACCTGCCAGTTGAAACCATCGGCAGCCATTTTGGCAATATCTCCGGCGCTATTCCTATGCCGCACTTCCCGCATGTGGATCTTGCAATGGTGCGCACACTCATGCCTTCGGCCTTCACGGTTGCCATTTTAGGCGCGGTGGAATCGCTTCTTTCCGCAGTCGTTTCTGATGGTATGATCGGCGGCAAGCACCGTTCGAATATGGAACTCATTGCGCAAGGTGTGGCAAACATTGCAAGCCCCCTCTTTGGTGGAATTCCTGCCACCGGCGCTATTGCGCGAACGACGACAAATATCAAAAGCGGCGGACGCACACCGGTTGCTGGAATGATACACGCCGTTACGTTGCTGCTCATTCTCCTCGCCTTTGGCCAATGGGCTTCAATGATTCCGATGGCCACACTCGCCGCCGTGCTTGTTGTCGTTGCGTATAACATGAGTGAGTGGCGCACGTTCAAGGCGCTCCTTCGCACGACGAAAAGCGATATCATCGTACTGCTGGCAACTTTTATTCTCACCGTAGTCGTGGATCTTTCCGTCGCGATCGAGGTAGGCATGGTACTCGCCGCGTTCCTTTTTATGAAGCGCATGGCAAGCGTAACGAACGTCAACGTCATTACGCGCGAAATGGAAGACGTGGAAGTTCCCCCGGAATTCGTGGGATTATCGGTTCCCAAAGACGTCCAGATCTATGAGATCAACGGCCCGTTCTTCTTCGGCGCTGCGGAAACGTTTACCCAGACCGTGGCCTCGGTCGGCAAATTTCCTCGCACGCTTATCGTGCGAATGCGAAATGTTCCCGCCATTGACGCCACCGGCATGAAAGTGCTGAACGATATTTACAAACGTGTCCACCACGCCAAAGGCCGCTTCATCATTTCCGAAATCCATTCCCAGCCCTACATAGCCCTCGAAAACAGCGGATTTCTGGACACCTTGGGCCGGGATAATCTTGCCCCGACGTTGGAAGAGGCTCTCCAAAATTCAACTCATTGACAACCATCATTCCTTTAGTTCCGTTGGGAACTCGACCTACTTCCCGGAAGTACTAATAGTTCCGATGCCTATTGCTCCCGAAATGCTTAGCTTCGACCACCCGGAGTACCCCTCTCGGTATGAAAAATCGTTCATTCTTAAAATTGGCCTTAATCGCTCAATTTAGGCATTGTGAAAAGTAATACCGTTTTCATCCACATTGCCATGTGGATAACTATTATGTACTATATGTTTTAGAATCGGCACATTCTACGTCAAAATCGCAAAATAATATAATTTTATCAACAATCGGAAACTAAATGTGAAATAAATTGTTCATTTTTATCATGAAATTCATCATTATAAAATGAATACAGACACTACGCCGGGAATCAGTCTCACCACAAAAGCCTGGGTCTCGCTCGTCCTTATGGCTATCGTCATGGGGCTGCTTATTTTCGTTCCAGCCGGAACGACGAACTATTGGCAGGCATGGGTCTTCCTCGCCGTTTTTTTTCTGGCGGGAGCATTACACACCGGTTATGCTATCAGGCACGATCCCGCCTTGCTGAAACGCCGTATGTCCGGCGGACCAACGGCTGAAAAGGAAATGGCCCAGAAGATTATCATGCTGTTTGCTACGATTGGATTTATTGGGATGCTTTTGCTTCCCGCGCTCGATCGGCGATTTGGATGGTCCGCGGGCGTACCGGTTGTGCTTGTCATTGCCGGCGATCTGCTCATTGCAGTCGGATTCTACATGATCTCCTTTGTCTTCCGGGCGAATTCGTTTGCGGCGGCAACGATCCAGGTGGAGGAAGGGCAGAAAGTAATCACAACCGGACCGTATGCCATCGTTCGTCATCCGATGTATTCCGGCGCACTGCTCTATTGTATTGGTATCCCGCTTGCGCTGGGATCATACTGGGGCTTCGCTCCACTTGCAATGATGTTCGGTTTTATCATCTGGCGCCTCTTCGACGAAGAGCGCCTCCTCCGCAAAAACCTTCCCGGCTACGCGGAGTATTGCGCAAAGGTCAAATGGCGGCTGGTGCCGGGGGTGTTTTGAGTCGCGGAATATCCGGCACGAAGGAACATACCATTCCGTTCCATAAATCATGCAAACCTACTCTATCGAAGCTGCACAAAACAATCTTGTTGTCCTGGCCCATTTAGCAGCGAAGGGACAGGAAGTCCTGCTAACGGAGAACAATAAGCCGATTGCGCGATTAGCTCCTCTGCGCGAAGACAATGCATTCAATCGCGAGGTTGAAAAGTTGCGGGCTTTTGCTCAATCTGTTCAACCGCAAGAACGCGGAATTCAGGAACGGCGATTCACCGCAGAGGAGATTGAACGCTATCAGAAGCGGGTCGAGGCACTGAGAGGATCGCTGACCGGAATTGACACTACGCTGGAGCGCGACGAAGACAGAGTATGAACGTTGTCGATTCCTCCGCCTGGCTGGAGTACTTCGCGAACACCACTCTCGCTTCGACTTTTGCAGAGCCGATTAAAGACCTCGCGAATTTAATCGTTCCTTCGATCACAATCGTTGAAGTACACAAAAAAGCGTGGGCACGGCATGGGCTAAAACATGCTAATGAGTGTACTGAATTAATGCTTACGGGCCGCCTCGTCTCGCTTGATCTTCCGGTTGCCCTCGACGCATCCGCCGTTGTGCGCCAGTATGAACTGCCGATGGCCGACAGCATCGTGTATGCAACAGCCCGGCTCAACGATGCCACAACCTGGACTTGCGATTTCGACTTCAAGGACTTGCCAAACGTCCGCTATTTCGATAAGCGCGGGGGGCGGTAACCGCTTCACGCTACGCGGAATATTGCGAAAAAGTCAAGTGGCGGCTGGTACCGGGGGTTCAGCGAGTGGTGCTTTCGCTAGTGCGGTAGGCACACAATAAGCGTGCGGGATAACCGTCTGTAGCTCAGAGGATGCCCATTGCATTCTCAGACTAAACTATGTGCTTCCATCCATTTTACTTCCCGTGGTTTGGGATATTCGCAATTTTATTCCTTATTCTAATCTTTTTCCGTCGTCCGTGGTGGCACCGGCATGGGTGGCACGGAGGTCCGTGGCCCGGAGCTACGTGGGAGAAATCGCCGGAGGGGATTCTCGCCGAACGCTTCGCCAAAGGCGAAATCGACGAGAAGGAGTATAACGAGCGAATGGTCGTGCTGAAGGCGCGGAAACCGTAAGCTGGAGCTTACGCAGAGGCACCGATACTGCGGGCATGGAGAATTTCAGCGGCAATGGGACGAACATCGGCAGGCCGCAGCGTAAGCACCGCAATGGTTTTGCCGAGTCCGGTCATGAACTCGACTTCGTACGCAGCTTCTCCTGGATAGACATGGACGACCGTTCCGACATCCCCGGCAACAAGGGAATGTTCGGAGATGCTATGGGTAAGCACGACTAAGGATAATTCCTTTATCATAATGGATATGCGGTTATGAAACGTGGCGCGGTAGTTCCATAGTCTATAACCCAGATGGTACGCAATGGAATTCCGGGTTTCGGACCATTGGAAAGCGTGCCTTCAACCACGTATTTTTCTCCACATTCAATACTTTCCGTTTTGGTGAGAATTCCATCACGAGCTATGCGTAAGAGCTCACTACGCAAGGCTTCGGCATTTACAAGGGAATAGCCAATTGAATCAAAAAAAGCCGCCTTTGGTCCGCCCTCCGGATGAGACGGAGAAAGGAGATAATTCAGAAGCTTGGCATCGGGAATGTATGCAGCGCGAGAGTTCGGAAGTTTTGGGTCTGCCATTCCGAAATCAAACATCAAGCCGAGCAATAGTTATTCCGGCAATAATTCACGAGCAAGCTTAGATATTATTCGCAGCCTGAGGAAACCATATTATTTCCCACAAGTGGCCATCGGGATCCTGAAAATATCCGTGACAGCCGCCCCAGAAGGCCTCTTGTGCCGGCTTGGTAATTTTGGCTCCGGCTTTTCGGGCAGTCTCCATGACGGCCTCGACCTCTTCTTTGCTGCCTACCATATACCCGATGGAAAATTCTGTGGCAGCGGAGGGTTGCTTCGGAACCATGGCATCCCACGCGAGATTTTCGCGCTCGTACAGGGCTAACTGCATTCCATGGGGCAGATCGAAAAATGCAACCGCTCCATGTTCGAATTCCTTCCCAACGATCCCCTTCGATTTCCAGCCGAGCCCCTCATGGTAAAATTCGAAGGCCCGTTCGAGATCGTCAACGCCGAGGGTGAGCATGCTAAAGTTCTGTTCCATAATTCTAAAATGCAGATGATTTGGATTACGTCCGAGCGAGTTACGAAACAACAGCAACATAAAACGGGCCTGCTCGTTTGGCACAATTCGAGGACGAAAGCAGAGTTAAGAGCGTTTAGGGGTCTGTCGCAAACTTTTGTCGAATTAAAAAGATGTCTAAAGTACGAGTACACGCATTTTCTCTATCGATCGATGGCTACGGAGCAGGACCTAAGCAGGATATTGATAATCCTCTCGGTATCGGCGGATTGGGATTGCACAGTTGGATTTTCGAAACGCGAACATTCCAGGAGATGATTGGAAAGAATGGTGGTGCTACAGGAACGGACGACGATTTTATGAAACGAGGCTTCGCAAATATCGGAGCCTCGATTCTGGGCCGCAATATGTTCGGGCCGATCCGCGGTCCCTGGCCAAACGACGAATGGAAAGGCTGGTGGGGTAAGAATCCGCCCTTTCATAGCGATGTGTTCGTGCTGACGCATCACGCTCGACCATCCGAAAAGATGGAAGGCGGCACTACTTTCCACTTCGTTACCGATGGCATCCATGCGGCACTGGAACGCGCAAAGAAAGCGGCAGATGGCAAAGATGTACGTATCGGGGGTGGTGCGGAAACAATTCGTCAGTACCTACAAGCAGGCCTCATCGATGAAATGCATCTTGCCATTTCGCCGGTGCTGCTTGGTTCCGGCGAGCATCTGCTATACGGGATTGATCTGCCAGCGCTGGGATATAAATGCACGGAAAACGTTCCGACGAGTGCAGCGACGCATGTGGTTATTAGCAAGCGCCCGGGAGCAAATTAATTACGAATATAGTGTCCGGCAAGTGGACTGGAAAATATCGAAATTACAATGAGAGACGAGCTTAAAAAACTGACGATCGAGCAGCGTAATGCCGATCCAGAATTTACGATCGATCCGGGGTTCATAAATTACCGTTACTGTTTCAGTGTCTTCGGGACAGGTTTCTTAAATGCTTTCAACAATATTCGGCATCAAAATGACGATTGGTTAGCAAAGCGGGCCAACGATCATTATATTACACGGATGATACTTGCGACGTGTAGGAACCAATCTTTTCCTACCTTGAGTCTTGCTTTGCAGAACCCCTTGGTTGGCCAAATCATCTGTGGAATCGAGGCATTGGAAGGCACGGAAGAAGTTTATACGTCCGAATCAAGTTTTTATAATCGAGTAGTTCTTCCTTTCGAGTATGACCGTGAGGTTAAGTTATTTATTAACCCTAACTATTTTGTTGCTGATACTGGTAAATCGGAACAAGCTCATCCAGGTGAAGTTGCGATAATCGCTCGAATTGAAAAAGTAATTCCTGAAGTAATATTGAAGCCCTTAGTTATGGGCGGTCCGATGCTCGATCCGAATAATGAGATGTCAGAGCAAATGGGATTATCTGCAGGGTATATGTGGTATGGTCCAATTTTTTTTGAGACGATGATGGAAAATATTGACGAGTTTTCTAAGGTTCGAGGGGTAGCTGATTACCCGCGTGACGAGTGGACTTCTATAATGAGCGCATTAGCGGAAGAGAAAGTAAAGACTGCAGTTGCTGAAATCCTTGGGGATGAAGTTAAGAAAGATTGGGGAGGAGAACAGAACGATCATTTTTCCGCCCGTGTGCATCTTTCCGGCAAAAAACATACAGCGGCTTTTGCTTTTAAAGGTCCTGGAAGCGGATTCTCCGAAATGACGCTAAAACATTTAGGAAAGAATCAAGATCAAATCATTAGGCTTGCAAATTCTGAGACAGATCTATTGGTGGTTCAACATTGTCATGACATTGGCGAAAATGTGAGAACAACCTTACGTCACTTCGCTGTGACGTTTACTCGCCAGCGTAGATATTGCTGTATGGATGGCCAGGAAACGTATAAGCTGCTTAAAACCTACGGAAAACTTAAATAATATGATCACTATCCTTTTTTAGTATGTATAACGATCATGCATACTTGTTCCGATAATCCAGCGGTGATAACCCCGTAATCTTCTTGAACGTGGTACGAAACGCTTTCGTATCGGTGTAGCCTACATCGTACATCACTTCGGCGACTTGCTTGCGGTTGTGCTCCAGGCTCTTCTTCGCGGCTTCGATCTTCACGCGCTGCACATATTCGACAACGGTGTTCGATGTCGCCTTCTTGAAACGGCGTTCGAATGTCCGGCGGCCCATCGCGACCATTTCGGCCAACTGTTCCACCGTTATCCGCTTCTCGTAATTCGATTCGATAAAAGCCTGCGCTTCCTTGATCGGATCGTCCTCATGGTCCTTCTGTCCCGCAAAAATCGTGAACGGTGACTGCGTATCGCGGTCAATCTCGATCTCGTAAATTTTTGCGCAAGTGACGGCGACCTCCCGACCCGCATATTTCTCGATCAGATAAATAACTAAGTTCCAAAAGGAATTCGCGCCACCGCTCGAATACACGCCGCGTTCATCCGTAATAATTTTTTCCGAGACGAGATTGATGTCGGGAAACAGTTTCCGGAAATCGTTCTGGAACATCCAGTGCGTGGCGCATTTCTTCCCTTCCAGAAGTCCGGTAGCGGCCAGCAGGAACGTTCCCACACACAAGCTCGCCACTTCAGCGCCACGTTTGTATTGGTCCACGATCCAAGGGAAGAACTCGCGGTTAAGTGCGATCACATCATTCCACTCGCCATTCACGGCAGGAATGATGACGAGATCGGCCGCATAGTCATCGTGGATCGTAAAGTCCGGCTTGATGCTGATGAACCGGTCGTACGCCTGCGGTTCTTGTGTCAAACCGATCAGTTTTAATTCGAAAATTGGCGGCCTGCCCACACCGGCGAGCACTTCATTCGCTCTCGTGAAGCCAATATAGGAACCTTCAATGCACCCGACGCTGGCCGCCCCGCGCGGAACAAGAATTGCTATCTTTTTCATAACCTGGATTACGCTGAAAAAGCTGATTACGCTGAGTGGATATTTCTGTACTCTGATTATAACATTTTTCCGTCATTGCGAGGAGCCGAATTCGATCGAAGGGAGAATTTGGCGACGAAGCAATCTCTCGTTTTCCGGCGAGGGATTGCTTCGTCAAAACAAAGCTCCCTTCGGTCGCCTTGTTTTTCCTCGCAATGACATGACAATTCATGCTGTACCGGTACAAAAATACGGAATTCTATTGTCGCAATCAACCCCTGAGAATGACGTTTTTGCGCCTCACTACCCCTAACCCCGGCAGCGTAATTTTGTATCCGTTAATTCAATCAGTCATTTGAAAGTCATTTCCAACATGAACCAAACGAGCTTTTCAACAGCTTTTTCAGTCGATCAGTCGCCGGAGCGGGTCTTCAGCGCAATAAACCACGCACGCGGCTGGTGGTCTGGTTCGTTCGAAGGCGAGACCAATCGACTCGGAGCGGAGTTCAATTATCGCTATCGGGACGCACATTATTCCAGGCAGCGGGTTACCGAGTTCATTCCCGCAAAAAAGATTGTGTGGCATGTGACCGATAGCAACCTGACGTTTGTGGACCGGAAGCAGGAATGGACAGGAACCGACATCATTTTCGAAATTTCGAAAAAAGGCGGAAGAACGGAATTGCGGTTTACTCATGCCGGCCTCGTGCCGGACTTCCAATGTTTCGACGCTTGCTCAAACGCATGGAGCACGCTGGTTAGCCGCAACTTGCAAAATCTGATCATTACCGGCGAAGATCAACCTGACATATTTGCTTAAAAAAGATGAATCAAGAACCAGAATTCAGAGACCGGGCCGCCTTCCGCATTGTCGGGATCGAACGCTATACCGAAAGTGGCATTCCCGCCATCCGCGAAGCGTGGGCCGAATTCGGCCGCCGCGCGGGCGAAATCAAGCACGCCCTGAGCGATGCCGCATACGGCATCGAGGATTATTCCCGCCACTTCGATATGAATAAGGGCGGGTTCCCGAAATATTATTACATTGCGGGGCTGGAAGTCGATTCGTTTGCGGATATTCCCGATGGAATGACCGGCAAAGAAATCCCCACCGGGCATTACGCCGTCTTCTCGTATAGCGGCCCGCTGGATGACCTTCACTCCTTTTTCAGTTACATCTATGCTGACTGGATGCCGCACTCGGGCTACTCGATGGATCTTCGGCTTTCGCTCGATTTCGAGTTCTACCCGGAACGCGTGATGGACATGCACGCCGCGAAGCTGGAGATTTGGGTCCCAGTCATTAAGGAGTAGTTACAACGTCACAAACATTTAACACTAACCAAACACAGTATCATGCGAAAACTTGTCGTTTTATCGTTTATATCCTTGGACGGCGTCATGCAGGCACCCGGAGGGCCGGAAGAAGACCGTGATGGCGGCTTCGCCTACGGCGGCTGGAGCGCGCACTATTGGGATGATTTTTCACATTCCATTATGCTCGAGCAGATGGATCACGATTTCGATCTTTTGCTTGGAAGAAAAACGTTCGAAATCTTTGCAGGCTACTGGCCAACACATGGCGGTAACCCGATCGGCGATAGCCTTAATAAAGCAACGAAGTATGTTGCCACGCGCAGCCCGCTCACACTGGAGTGGGAGAAATCGTTCCGCATCGAAGGCGATTTCGCTGAAGGCGTGCGAAAAATAAAAGCGAGTAATGGCCTGGAACTACAGGTACACGGCAGCGGCAATATGATTCAAACGCTGCTCAAGAACGACCTCGTCGATGAGCTCTGGCTGAAGTTTCACCCACTGACGCTTGGCAATGGCAAGCGGCTGTTTGGGGAGGGTACGATTCCGGCGGCCTTCGAACTCACCAAAAGCGCCGTTTCGCCGAAAGGAATTATTTTCGCCAATTACCGTAGGAATGGAGAGGTAAAAACAGGAAGTTTCGATTAACACGTGTAGTGGGAAGCTCCCGCTTTCCACACTCGGAAGCTGGAGCTTCCGCGTACACGAAATCATTTCATTTAATCAATACGAACACGATGAATCCAGTAGTACACTTCGAAATGCCAGCACAGGACCGCAAACGCATGGGCGATTTTTATGCGAACGTCTTTGGTTGGAACATTCAACACTTAGGACCCGAAATGATGGACTATGTTGTCGTGCACACGGCCGAAACGGACGAGAACAACATGGTAAAGCAACCCGGGGCCATCAACGGCGGGTTTTACCAGCGTACCGAAGATCCGGCTTTGAATGCGCCATCGGTCGTGATCTCGGTCAATAACATTCGCGACCATATCAAAAAGGTGACGGCTGCCGGCGGCAAAATCCTTGGGGATGTTATGCCTATTCCGGGAATTGGTGATTGGGTATCCTTCATCGATACCGAAGGGAACCGCGTCAGCATGTTGCAACCGAAAGGAATATAATTTTTCAATTTCGTCTAAACATTTATAGAAAGGATAAATCACCATGCGATTCATGGTCATTGTAAAAGCAAATAAGGATTCCGAAGCCGGAGTGCTGCCCACCACCGAGCAGTTCGCCGAAATGGGCAAATTCAACGAGGAACTCGTTAAAGCAGGAATCATGCTTGCCGGGGAAGGCCTCCAAGATACCTCGAAAGGAGCACGCGTGAAATTTAACGGCAAAAACCGCGAAGTATCCCCAGGCCCATTTAAGCTGACGGGCGATACTATCGCCGGTTATTGGGTCTGGAACTGCAGCTCGCTCGATGAGGCCATCGAATGGCTGAAGCGAGCGCCTTTCCAGGATGGTGAAGTAGAAATCCGCCAGATCTTCCAAGCTGCCGATTTCGGCGATAGCTTCACACCGGAACTTCAGGAGCAGGAAAAACGACTTGGGAAACAAATGGCCGAATACGCAGGATAAATTTGCGAAGCATGTCGTCTTTCAGGTTTCCCGGACGTTCACGGCTCCTATACCGAGTCACCGAATTCCTATTGTTTGTCGATTCTATCGTTGCTTCAGTTATTTGGGGCTGCGATTAAACATCATTCTTGTCAACTACACAATTCCAACCATGCCAACACTCAATCCATATCTCAATTTCCCCGGCAATACCGAGGAGGCGTTCAACTTCTACAAGGGCATCTTCGGCGGCGATTTCGTCACGCTCCAGCGCTTTAGCGATATTCCCGGCGGGGCGGGCGCTCCCGCCGAACATGCCAACGGCGTTATGCACGTCGCGCTCAAGATCGGCAATAACACGCTGATGGGAACCGACGCGATCGAATCCATGGGTCATTCGGTGAAGCCGGGCAATTATGCCTCGATGTCAATCGAAGCCGATAGCAAGGAGCAAGCCGATCACATCTTCAACGGCCTCTCGACCGGCGCTTCCGACATCATGGCGATGCAGGACCAATTCTGGGGCGCCTACTGGGGCGCGCTCAAGGACAAATACGGAATTCCGTGGATGGTGAACTATACCTATCCGAAGAAATAGGTAAGCACATCGTAGCCGTGACCTTCAGGTCACGGCGAGTATCGACACATTTCGCCGTGACCTAAAGTTCACGGCTACAAAACCACTGCATCTCTTAAAGGAACGTTATGAAAAACATACAATCATTCATCTGGTTTAACGACCGGGCGGAAGATGCCGCCGCACACTACACTTCCCCCTTCAAAAATTCCGGGAACGTAAATTCGAACTGGGCGAAAACGCTTAATACCATGCCCAGCACCAACGGCAAGCCGATGGGCGTAACCATCGAGATCAACGGGCATCAGTTCGTCTTGTTCAATGGCGGGCCGGCGTTTCATCCCACTGCATCGATCTCGTTCAGCGTCTATTGCACGGCGGAAGCCGAGATCGATAGCATTTGGAAGAAGCTTTCGGATGGCGGTAACGTCCGAATGGAACTTCAGAAATATCCGTTCAGCGAGAAGTACGGGTGGGTCGAAGATAAATTCGGGGTGAACTGGCAGCTTTCGCTTTCCAAAGAAGTTCGGCCGGTGACGCCGTCGTTTCTCTTCAGCGGCGCTCAGCAAGGCAACGCGGAGAAGGCCGTGAACTTCTGGACAAAGCAGTTCCCAAATTCCAGCGTTGGATTTGCGGCGAAATATGAGAAAGGCCACGAATTTGAAGGGCAGATCATGTTCTCCACGTTCACGCTGAACGGGCAGTCGTTCAACGCGATGGATGCGGGACGCCCGATGGACATTCCATTCACAGAAGGCATTTCGATGTTCGTCAATTGCGAAAACCAGCAGGAGGTCGATCGCTTTTGGAACGGGCTCTCAGAGGAGGGACAGACGAGCCAGTGCGGCTGGCTGAAAGATCCCTTCGGTGTTTCGTGGCAGATCGTTCCCACGGCGCTGGGCCGCCTCATGGGAGACAAAGATCGTGACAAAGCCGGCCGCGTCTTCCAGGCGATGATGAAGATGACAAAGCTCGATGTCGCGAAATTAGAAGAGGCGTATGCGGGGTAAGTGTGGCATTCGAAATGCCCGCACTCAGTGACCCGAGGTCTCCGCGTTCGTTCGAAGATGACTTGCGTGCATACATTCGCCGTGAATTAAAAGTCACGGCTACAAACTTTAACTATAACATCCATGGCAACACCCAATCCAAATCTTTACTTTTTTGGCGACGCCGAAGAGGCATTCAACTTTTACAAATCTGTTTTTGGTGGCGAATTCAAAAGCTTCATGCGTTTTGGCGATATGCCGGGCGGCGATAAAATGAGCGCCGAAGATAGACCGAAGGTCGCGCATGTCGAGCTTCCCATTGGCAACAATAATGTCCTCATGGGGAACGATGTTCCCAGCTTTCTGGGGAAGATCGAGGCGGGCCGGGGCTTCGCGATCGAGCTCGAGTGCGAAAGCAAAGAGGAAGCGAAAACGCTTTACTACGCGCTTGCCGAAGGTGGCGAGGAGGATCCGCACATGCCACTCGGCGATGCCTTCTGGGGTTCTTATTACGGCCAGCTTACCGATAAGTTCGGCGTTCGATGGATGGTGAATTATACCTATCCAAAGAAGTAACTAAAGTACTGGATTGCACAATTTGAACCGCGCCCCATCTCCGGAAAAAGCTCTCTCCATTCGAGAGAGCTTTCGCAATCGATATTATTGTCCCGCCCCATGGCAATTCTTATATTTCTTGCCACTGCCGCAGGGACAGGGATCGTTTCGGCCAACTTTGGGGCCAGTGCGAACGGTTTGAGGAACCGGGCGCGGAGGCGGAATATCCGATGGCCCATTGCCCTGAATGCTGGAGCCGGCTGCGGCCTTCGAAGCAAC
This sequence comes from Bacteroidota bacterium, assembly GCA_021825235.1. Lineage (GTDB taxonomy): Bacteria > Bacteroidota > Ignavibacteria > Palsa-1295 > Palsa-1295 > PALSA-1295. The sequence continues at coordinate 40,542 of JAKAIL010000001.1, forward strand.
GCCCTGGCTTCGGCGCGCGGGCGCGTTCGGCATCATACGCCGGCCACCCGCTTGTGCAGGAACCATCTGGCCTGTGCGCTGATCCTGCACCATCGGATACAGCTTGAAGGCCAGTTCCAAAACGCCATCGCGGACGAGCGTAAGGAGTTCCTCGAACATGCGGTAGCCTTCCTGCTTGTACTCCACCAGCGGGTCCTTTTGCCCATACGCACGCAAGCCGATACCCTCTTTTAGCTCGTCCATCTCACGGAGATGATCCCGCCATTTTTCGTCGATTACTCGGAGCGACGCGAAGCGTTCGAGCTGCGCCATGTTTTCCGAGCTAAGTTGCTCTTCCTTGCGGTTATAGAACTGCTTTGCTTCCTCGAGTAATTTTTCGGTAACGCCATCTTCGCCGATTTGTGCAAATTCCTCGCGCGTCATTTGGGCATCGACCATGAAGCGCGTCCGGCATTCATCCTGGAGCTTTTCCATTTCACCGGTGTGATAATAGACCGCGGTTAGCTCCTTGATTGCCTGTTCGAGATATTCGAAAATTTCGTCCTTAAGACGTTCACCATACAGGGCTTCCCGCCGGCGTTCGTAGATAACCTCGCGCTGCGAGTTCATCACGTCATCGTAATCGAGGAGCCGTTTGCGCGTAGCGAAATTATTTTCTTCGACCTTCTTTTGCGCTCGCTCCACGGACTTCGTTATCATCGAATGCTTGATGACCTCCCCTTCCTGAAGTCCAAGCTTTTGCATGATGCCGGCAATCCGATCGGAGCCGAACAGCCGCATCAGGTCATCTTCGAGCGAGAGATAAAATTGCGAGGAACCCGGATCGCCCTGGCGCCCAGCACGACCGCGTAGCTGGCGGTCGATACGGCGAGACTCATGTCGTTCGGTACCCAGAATGTGTAACCCGCCTGCTTCACGCACGCCAGTGCCCAGCTTGATGTCCGTGCCGCGGCCAGCCATGTTGGTGGCGATGGTTACGGAACCAGCCAAACCGGCATGGGATACAATTTCCGCTTCACGGGCATGTTGTTTTGCATTGAGCACATTGTGCGGTACGCCGATGCGCTTCAGCAGCTTCGAGATGGTCTCGGAAACCTCTACACTCGTGGTTCCTACCAGCACGGGTCTTCCTTCATTCCGGAGTTGCTGAATTTCCTCGATGACCGCATTGAATTTCTCGCGTTTCGTCCGATAGACCATATCGTCACGATCATCGCGAACCACGGGAACGTTCGTTGGAATGACCACGACATCCAGTTTATATATTTGGAAGAATTCGCTGGCCTCGGTTTCCGCCGTGCCCGTCATTCCAGCTAATTTCTTGTAAAGCCGGAAATAGTTTTGGAGCGTGATCGTCGCGAGTGTTTGGGTATCGCGCTCAACGGTCACATTTTCCTTTGCCTCGATCGCCTGGTGCAAACCTTCCGAATAGCGGCGGCCGGCGAGAATACGTCCCGTAAACTCATCGACAATGAGAACTTTGCCTTCCTGGACCACATAGTCCACGTCCTTCTCATAGAGCGAATAGGCCCGCAGGAGCTGGGAAATCGTGTGGAGACGATCGGAGCGATCTGCGTACAGCACATGGATCGCATCCTTTCTGGCGCGGCGTTCCTCTTCCGGCAGTCCCTCCAATTCCGATAACTCGGTAGTTATATCCGGTAGAATGAAAAGGTCCTTATCTCCACCGGCGGCCAGAAAGTCGCGGCCCTTATCGGTCAGGTCAATATTGTGGTTCTTCTCTTCGACGATAAAGTAGAGTGGATCGTCCACCAGGTGCATATTGCGCGATTGGTCGCGCATGAACTCGAGCTCGGTCTGCTGCTGTAATTTCAGGAGTTCTCCATCGGCGGTGAGCTTCAGCAGTCGTTTGTTCTTCGGCATGCCGTGGTTCACACGGACTAACTGCTCACCGGCCTGCTTGCGCTTGGCGTCGTCACCGGATTTTAGCAACTCCTCGGCTTCGGTCATGAAGCTGGCACAGAGCGATTTCTGCGCATTGACCAGCCGCTCCACGATGGGCTTCATCTCATCGAACTTATGCTCCGTGCTCTCGACCGGACCGGAAATGATGAGTGGTGTCCGCGCTTCATCGATCAGCACGGAATCCACTTCGTCCACCACGGCAAAATAGTGTGGCCGCTGGACCATCTCTTCGGCATTCTGCACCATATTATCGCGCAGGTAGTCGAAGCCGAATTCGTTATTCGTGCCGTAGGTAATGTCCGCATTGTAGGCCGGTTTCCGTTCCCACGGCTGCATGGATTGCAGAATAACACCAACGGTAAGCCCCAGAAACTCATAGACCTTCCCCATCCACTGAGCATCGCGCTGGGCAAGATAATCGTTGACCGTCACAAGATGAACGCCCCGACCGGCCAGTGCATTGAGATAGACTGGCATCGTCGCCACAAGCGTTTTTCCTTCACCCGTCGCCATCTCGGCGATCTTCCCCTGATGCAGCACGGCACCGCCGATAAGCTGCACATCGAACGGGACCATATCCCACTTGATCTGCTGGCCGGCAACGGTGAAAGTCTGCCCCACGAGGCGGCGGCAGGCGTCTTTCACAACGGCGAAGGCTTCCGGCAAAAGCTCGTCGAGCACTTCCTTCGTGACCTCGTCAAGTTCCTTGCCAATCTCACCCAATCGGTCGATAATCTGCTCTCGCTCTATGTGCGGAACATCTTCTTTGAGCCGCTCGCGAAGCTCTTTCGCTTCCTCTTCGAGTTCACCGGTAACTTCCTTAATACGGGCACGGAACTCCTCCGTCTTCCCACGAAGCTCTTCATCCGAAAGGTCATGCAGCGTTTCGTAGATCTCATTGATCTCATCCACGACGGGCAGAAGCGCCTCAACGTCCTTCTCCCTTTTGGAGCCAAAAATTTTCTCTAGGTACTTTAACATTCGAGTTTCTCTTTACGAACAGCCGCTAAGGTCAATAATGACAAGGGGTTAAAGAACGGGTCACGAAGGGACCTTACCAGCCTGAACCAACCGATAACGCTAAAACGAACGCAATCCTTCCGGGTTTCGAAACCCGAAATTTGGCAGCTAGAACGCGGGCGAGTAGAAATGCAGGCCTTACCGCTGGTTAAACTCGTGCCCCATCTTCAGGCGCTCGCTCGTGCATTTTGCTAACTCATAGAGGTATTCAGGGGCAAAATCTGTCCCATTCGGCCACTCGACCGTATGCGTATCGGGATTGGCAATCGCTCACCGGAAAAGGTCCGGATTTTTGAGCCGGCCAAAAAGAGGCCCATAAAGCTCGCCTTCGAGGTCCACTACGGCAGAAAGACCATCAGAAAAGAGAATCTCCAGCTTATAGTCCGAAATGTACCGAACAGATTTTGCAGATTCCATAATTATTCCAGTGGTGCAATCTTTTTAAGTTCACCTTCTGCCTTAATTGCAGCCCAGTTTGCCAGAAGCTCCTGCTGATGCTCTTTCGCCACTGCCGGACTAACGATATGGCGTTCTTCGGAAGTTTCCCTTCGATAATGTTCAAATTCTTTATCGAGAATTTCGCCGCCTTCTCGCCATACCATGCATGAAAATGTGGCGGATTGTGATCACGAAAGTGCATCGTAATCACAATTCCATAAAATCGGCTAATTTCTGGTATTATTTTATATACTTATGGCTATCCTCCCATTTCATCCCAAAGGCATCGGCCACGCCCTGATAGACGATGGTTCCGTCAATGACATTCAGGCCAAGCCGTAATTCCCGGTTCGAGGAGATGGCCTTCTCGTAGCCATGGTTCGCAAGCTCGATTGCATAAGGCAGCGTAGCATTGGTTAAGGCGATGGTGGAAGTCATCGGAACCGCGCCGGGCATATTGGCCACGCAATAGTGGACTACGCCGTCAATTACGAAGGTCGGGTTCTCGTGCGTTGTGGGACGGCAGGTCTCGATGCAGCCGCCCTGGTCCACCGACACGTCCACCACCACCGAGCCTTCCTTCATGTCCTTCAGCATCTCGCGGGTTACCAAATGCGGCGCCTTCGCGCCGGGAATTAAAACCGCCCCGACCACCAAATCCGCATGACGAATCACCTTCCGGACATTATACGGGTTGGACATCATCGTCGTCACATTCTTCGGCATCACGTCGTCCAAATAGCGGAGGCGGTAAAGGTTCGAATCGAGTATAGTTACCCGTGCGCCGAGGCCGGCGGCGATCTTCGCCGCGTTGGTCCCCACCACGCCACCGCCGAGGACGACCACATGCCCCGGATCGGTTCCCGGAACGCCGGCCAAGAGCACGCCGCGGCCACCCATCGTCTTCTCTAAGTATTTCGCGCCTTCCTGAGGAGCCATACGGCCTGCCACCTCCGACATCGGAATGAGTAGCGGCAGCGAATTATCGGCACGCTGGACCGTCTCGTAGGCTATTGCAATGGATTTTGATTTTACGATCGCATCCGTCAGTTCCCGGCTGGCGGCGAAGTGGAAATAGGTGAAGAGCACCTGCCCTTTGCGGATAAGGTCATACTCCTGCCGGATCGGCTCCTTCACCTTCATTATCATCTCCGCCGCGCCATAAACGGACGCGGCATCCGCGAGGAGTTCCGCCCCGGCTGCGAGATAGTCCTCGTTCCGGAAGCCGGAACCGTTCCCGGCATTCGTCTCGACATACACCGTATGTCCCTGCGCCTTCAGGATTTCCGCGCCGCTCGGCGTGAGCGCCACGCGGTTCTCGTTCTGCTTAATTTCTTTTGGTACGCCTATTTTCATCGGTCAAGAGTAAAAGTTTATGGTTGCCCCGATTTGGGGAGCACCGTAAACATTCTCGTCCCCGGTTTTGTCCGAAAAATGTTGCCTCCAGATTTTGCCGAGCCAGTGGTTTTGTGTGTTTGTTCTTTTCATATTCATCGAAACTGGCCCATTCGTTCAAAAATCGAAAAGCCTTCATGAATTATTCATGAAGCAATCCATTCCTTAGTTGTCAATTAACAATAGGTGCCCATAAGCACATCTGCAATATAACACACCATTGTCCCTCTTGTTACAAACTTGCGAAAGATTTAATATTACGGGCACCAGTTTTCTAAATGATGAATTTGGGATGATGAATGGTGAAACGGGCCAGCGAAGAATATCCCCTGCTCTCATGCTGCGCGGAGTTCGCTGAAGCAAAGCGGAAGCGAACGGAGTCGAAGCATCCTTTGCCAGGAATTCCACGCGTAGGGAAGTGCTTCCAGCTTCCCTTTTCCGGGAACAAACCATAGGTGCCCAAAATGTTTAAACGGATTCGAACGAATCTTCGGGATGCCACCAAACCATCCCAAACATTCCACGCATTCCACCCATCCCAGTTCAGACCACCCGAGGCCTGATGGCCGGAACCGACCGCGCCGAATACCCCGATCTCTCCCTCGGCCAGGGAATCCGCCGCGGCGGACGATGGTGGAGGACGTGAGCGGGGAACAGGAGAGGAAATTCCGGGTGCCAGGTCTGAAAATGTTGTATATTAGTAGATAAGTTGATGGGCACCTATTCGCGCTTGCAACTTTGTGGCTCGTTCTAGGTGCTCCTTGTTTCAATCACTGGGTCGGCTATTGCGCCGAACCGCATCGAAAGATTAAAGATGGACCCGTCCAGTCAGAGAAATTCGCTCCTTAAGAAGTGGTGGTTTTGGGTAGGCGCGGTGTTGTTGCTTCTCATTTTAATAGGCCGGTTTGGAAAGAACACCCAAACTACCACAGCGAGTATACCCGCGCCCCCCACAGCGCCGAGCCCTCCGCCCTCTCCAACGGAGCCAGCGACAAACAGCGGCCCCGGAATCGGCAAGACGAGATCGTTTTTCGTCGCTACGCTACCGGACGTTAACTTTTCGCAAGGCAAGGACATCGACGGGGAACCTAATTATGTGGGCACGGAGGGTGCTGCGATGTTTCAATTGATTGGCCCCGAAGATAATCTTACCGAGGCGTCGGTTACAATCTCGATGGACCTTTCCGATCAGGGTATGGCCGCGAAGTGCGGTCGGCTTTTTGGCGCATTTGCCAATACAGTTGCGCCCGGCAGCTCCACATGGTTCGCAAACAACATCGAACGTGCGAGCAAGGAGGAAGTAACGAAGCACTTCGGTAAAATTCTCGGAAAAATCAGCGTTGCCGACATGGGCAATAATCTGGCGATCGTGAGTTTAACATTCAGCGCTTCCTAATGGAGCAGCCCTTTCCACTAACAAATTAAATAGAAAACCATGAACACGATCCTCGCTCAGGCGGAAACACAAGGGAACCCCTTGCTAGGCCTCCTTATTCTAATCGCCATAGCGGCGGTTATAGTCTATCTTGCTCGTAGGGTATATGCCGGTGCAAAGAAGACGGAGGCAGATAAGGCGGCAGCCCAAGCCGCATTCAATGCGCTTTCGCCGGAAGAAAAAGCGGCTATTCAGGCCAAAAAGGAGAAAGAGAAAACGCATTTCTCAGGCAGGTACATGGGCGGACATCCCGACCTACCGAGGCCCATCCAAACTACCAATTGCCAGCTCGCCGAAGACGACATTCTGATCTATTCACCAGTAAGCGGGAAGCTCGGCCCCGTCGTGGGAAAAATTCCGCTCTCCCAAGTTCAGAATGTGGTGGTCGAGGACAAGAGCACCGTCGAGAAGCGCGTCACGATGACGCGGGTGCTCGCCATCGGCGTTTTCGCACTCGCGGCCAAAAAGAAAGAAGTCCACCCGGAATTTTATCTGACGATTTCATGGGGAGGTGGGAAGATAGGAAATGAGACTATCTTCGAGTTCGACGGAGAGAATGCGCAGGTCAATGCGAACGCGCTGCGGAACGAAATCGCAAAAAGAGTGAACGACCTTACTGCGGCTTGAGCAATGAATGCGACGCGTTTAAACCACGGGCTCCTTCTCGCCGGAACCGGCCGGGCCGAATACCCCGATCTCTCCCTCGGCCAGGGAACCTTTAGGAAGGCGATGGTGGAGGATGTGAGCGGGGAGCAGGAAAGGATGTTTTAATAAAAATCTCATTACTAACATTTCCAGCACTATGAGCTTTTCTCTGCCTAAGGACGCGGTTAAGCGGGTGAACATAGGTCACTCTTTCGCTGAGTACGACGAGCAACTTAAAAACCCATACGTTTTTGTCAAAACCCCCGCGACCATGTCAGCAGTAGATCGATCAAGGGGCCACTGCTTTTTCGTCGGTCGAAGGGGGACGGGGAAAACAGCCACGAGCCTAATTGCAACAAGCACTTTCGGCAAGAATAGCGAGGTGATTTTGCCTCAGTTCTTTTCAGCCCTAGGCGCAGCGCTTAACCCAGCAAGTTTAAGGGACACGAGACAGAGGCCATTCAAGTCGCTTGTGACAGCTTTTAAACGCTCAATATTGGACGAGGCCTACTCGGTCTGGGAGCGTAATGGAATTTTTCGATATAGCGAATATGACTCCACGCTCTCGAAGGAGAAGCAGTACATTGAAGATTTCGATTTTGAAGAAAGATGTGCGCACTTTATTGACGATATATTCGAGGTTTCTAGGGATCATCAGATCAAAGAATGGTCTCGCCGTCTCCATCGCGTTCAGGACCTTGAAAATGCTGCGGTTGAGAACATTGACGGCGGCGACGTAGTCACGATTTTGATTGACCGGTTGGATGAGTCTTGGGATGGAAGCGAAAAATCCGTGGTGGTTCTAATGGCTCTCATGCATGCGTGCGTAGAGTTGAATGCTTCGGAAGCGCCTATAAGAGTTCTTCTGTTCTTGAGGGAGAATATTTTTGCTCGTGTTCGCGACGCAGACAATGAGTTTGCCCGCATCGAGACATGGATAGTCTCGCTCGAGTGGTCCCGCGAGGACCTTATCGAGCTGGTTGAACGTAGGCTAGTACAAAACTTTACAGCAAAGCCTCAGTTACACGGCCCAACCTGGGATTTATTTTTCGAGCCATGGGATGGGAACCCTTCTTGGCAGTACATTCTCGATTTCTGCCTCGCGCGGCCAAGAGACGTTCTTACCTTTTGTTCCTTCGCTGTTCAATCCGCCCAGGCTCATCACCACACAAGGATACTTGTTGAGGATGTGCAGTTCGCGCGCCAGCAATTCTCGGACAGCAGGCTGAAGGACCTTGGCGACGAATACGCTGAGAATTTCCCGCAGATTCAGCTGGTGCTTGCTCGTTTCCATGGGCTCGGGTACAGGTTTAGTATGACCGGTATCGAAGACTTGATCAAAAAGCTTATTGTCGATTCAGAGATTGCGAGGCATTGTAAGTGGGTATACGCCGTCACGTCGCCAGCCCAGTTTATCGAGCTCTTCTACAACATTGGCTTCTTCGGGGTAACGAACGGTGGGCAGTCTACGTACCGATCCTCTGGTGCGAGCGGGTCGGCGTTTCCAGTCCTATCCCAATCGTCGGAAGTGGTAGTGCATCCCTCTTACCGCGACGCGCTAGGTCTCCAGCCTATCGTCGTTACTCGCTTGGCAGCCGACTTGCGTTTGCAGACCGAAGGCCTCAAGCTGGACCTGCCTGAGAATATCGGTATAGACGAGTACACGGAGAGACTGAACACGATGCGGGATGAGTTTGGAAGGCTTCCGACTGGAAGTGAGCATTCTGCCATTTTTGAGGAACTCGTGGGCGATTTGGTGAAATTTTGCTTTTACAATGTGCTAACAAACGTGCAGCCCCATGCAAGGACGGTTGGCAACACCGAAGTGCGGGACTGGATTGCGTCCAATCGCGCCGAAATTGCTTCTGGGAACGGATCAGGAATAAGTTCCACGCCAGTCAAGTGATCTGGGAGTGCAAAAACTATGCTGAGCTCGAGGCGTCCGACTTCCATCAGATGTCCTACTACATGTCAGAGTCCATTTCAAATTTTGTGGTTTGTTGCTTCCGTGGCGAGCGAAAAAAACATTACTTTCAACATATATCTAAGATTTCGAAGGATAAGAAGGGAATGATTCTCCTACTTGAAGAGAGGGATATGAAAGTAATCATTCGGAAGTCCTTAAGCGGAAAAAGCTGCGACGATCATTTAAACGACATATATGACCAGACGGAACGAATGATATAGTCCTAATGCCGTTTGCACCATTCGTGAATCTATCGGGGCTTGGCATCCCTTAATCCGAACGTCTCCATGCCACTTTCTCGTTACGAAGAGTTCTTATGGTAAAAATAGAACGGGCGATAATAATCGGTGCCTCGGCAGGGGGGGGCCATAGCGGCGCAGTTGCTTGCGGGCGGCGCTTCGGGGCCGCTGGCCGCGCGGCGGCGGCGAACGGTTTATTCGTGGTTCTTCTTTTGGCGGCGCCTTTCGTCGAGCTGTTTGCCTAACGCGGAGTTCCTGCCCTCTTCATCGAGGCGGCGCACATATTCCTCGACGGGCAAATGTCCGAGCCGCTTGTAATTGGCATCCCTCACGCTCCTAACCCATTCGACGGCATCAAATTCCTTCTTCTTCTTTTCCATAAATTAATTCCTTTGGTGTTCGAATGTCGATCAATCCATACCCTTGGTCCAGGTTCACGGAATTGAACGCATGAATCCTCTGAAAGTTTACCAAATGCCGAAAATTCCAGCTTACGACCATGTCGGCATTGTGTATCGTGGCGTAGGCGACATGGGAAGCATCGCCCTCATATCGGGGCGCAACGACTTCGGCATCCATGTATGCCCGCGTGAGGGAAAGTACTTCATCGGTTACTGCCAGCCGAATAAGTTGTTCGGAGTCGAACCCCTGGATTGATTCTCGTACTCGCGCAGGCGCGCCTTCCAATTCCTCGACGGTCACGTTGGAAATCAGTCCGACATAAATTCCCATCCGGATCATCGACATAAGCTTGTTCGATGCCTCGCGGAACTCGTCGTCAAAACAACCGCCGATGACGGAGGTATCGAGATAAATGCGCAGCCTCTTCATTCCAATGGAAGAACATACGTGGATGGCCAGGACATTCCGCCAGTCCGTGCAACCCTTTCGTGGCAAAAATCGAACCGGCCGATAGTAATCGGCCCCTCGGCGGGCATCGGGCGGGCCGTAGCGGCGCAGTTGCTTGCGGGCGGCGCTTCGGGGGCGCTGGCAGCGCGGGTTCCCATAGCCGCGGAGCGGCGCAGTATCCGCAGCCCAACATGAAGTGAAACGGAATGTTGGGTGCGTGTGGGAATTTAATTATTGGAATCCCGTAAGGACGGAGTACTGCGCCCACCGATCAGGTCGAGGGCAGGCTCTTTCAGGGCTTGGGAATTTAATCGCATTGCCAACCCAGGGTTCCATTTCGCCGTGGCGGACGCCTCTGGCACTTTTCGGGCGCTCTTCGTCCCCAAATTCCCAGGCTAATGGAAATAGCCAAGCTGTACGATGGGCATGGTGCGTCTTGTACTGCCGGTGGGGCCCTGCCACTCCGGAAGATTGAAGGTGATAGGGATGAAGCCAATTTCGGCGTAAGCGCCGTAGTAATCCGCTTCGAGGGCAAGGCCGGGACCGAACCATGTCGAGGTGCCCCCAAAGGGGGGCATATCCTGGGATGCACCGAATTGGCCGATTGAACATGCATCGATCCGCCAATTCGCCGACGACCAAAGCCGCCACGCTACCGCAAGTTCTACTCCGGCAACCGACGCATAATACTCCCACTCCAGATTTTGGCCCATAAAGATCGCTGGCTCGGACCGCGTGTACTCGAAACAGCCCGCCTCCAGGCGGACGCCGAAGGTGGTTCCAAAATATCCCAGAAGGAAATTGAGAAGACCCGGTGTACCAAGCGCGCCGCCGAACGAGAATTTATTCGACAGGAACGGTTCCGAGGAATCCGGAAGGGCCTGTGCGGATGCGACGGCTGCATTCGTATCGCGATGGACCGTGAACTCCTGCGCCTTGCCAGCTTGGTGCAGCATCAAAAGGACGAACATAGAGATAAATCTTGAATGAAGCCTGGTTTTCACAGCGTGCCAAATAGCAAGCGCCAAGCCACGGCGCACGCACAGCCAATCCGTCAAAGCCCTTGATTAATAGCTAAAAAGCCGTTAAAACATTTAACTCGCGATAATAATATTTTCCGGTTCGGCCACCATGCTTGCCGCGCCGCCAATGGCATAGCCGTGGCCCCTTTGTAGAACTGCGTTTTCGTATTTGCGAATCAATCCCGCCGCGGGTTCCCACAGCCGCGGAGCGGCGTAGTACTCGCAGATACCGTCTTAAAAGTCAAGTGGTTGCCATGATATTTTTTGCATTTATTACTACAATTTTTCGTGGCTGACCACTTTTTGCAATGCCCCAGAAGATGTGCAGTAGTTTTCGCATGA
>JAKAIL010000107.1 GCA_021825235.1 Bacteroidota bacterium
ATCTGTGGCTCGCCGGATGAGAATCTCATCTTGCTCGATGGGGCCGTGCTCTACAATCCTTCTCATTTCTTTGGATTCTTTTCCACCTTCAATCCGGACGCAATTAAGGATGTGGATTTTATCAAAGGCGGGTTCCCGGCAGAGTATGGCGGTCGGCTCTCCTCCGTGCTCAAGGTGACGGACATCGAGGGTGATGAGCATCAAACGAAGGGCAAAGTCGATTTGGGGCTTATTTCCAGCAGTGCTCTGCTTCAAACACCGATTGGCACGGGCGCGTTAGTTCTTGCCGGACGCCGAAGCTACATCGATGTCCTGCTCAATACGCTCGGCCTGACCAAATCGCTGAGTTTGCCCGATTACTATTTTTACGACGCGAACGCGAAGCTCACCCAAAACCCTTCTCCGAACGATAAGCTCGTGCTGGCCGCCTATCAGGGTTCCGACAACCTGAATTTTGCCGCCAGCACCGCGGCCAACGATATCGCGCTCCAGTGGGGCAACCGCATGGCTTCCAGCGAGTGGACCCATCTTTTTAACAGCCAGGTGTTTTCCAAGCTCGACCTCTCGACGAGCAATTACTCTTCGGCCTTTACCGTCGGGACCGCCGAAGTCGGTTCCACCGTACAGCCGTTTCATTGGACAAACGGCATTACTGACTATACCGCGCTGGCAAGTTTGGATTACTTCCCGAATCCGGCGAATACCATTAAAACGGGACTGCAAGCGACCGGCTATCATACCACGTTATTACTGCAAAGCGGAAATAATCCTCCGAACGCGAACGTCGATCGCTCACCCTTTTATGGAGCAGCTTATATTCAGGACGAATGGAAACCGGCGATTGCCGGAACCTCCGATAATCCGCTTGCGATTACCGGCGGCATTCGGGCCGATGGCATTACCTCCCATCCGCAGATCGATTTCGATCCACGGCTGAGCGCGCGCTATATTCTGTCGCCCGAAATCACGGTAAAAGGCAGCGTTGGAATTTATCATCAGTACCTGAAGCTTGCCACAAACGATCTCGTCCCTATCTTCGATGTCTGGTTACCGGACGATACCACGCAACCGCCGGAAGTGTGTTACCAATACGTGCTTGGAGTTTCCACTGCGCCGTTCGCCGATTACACGTTCGATGTGGAAGGATATTACAAGGACATGCGCAACATCGTCGAAATGCGGCCCAATGTTTTTACCGGTTCCACCTTGAACGATGTCTTTTTCGTTGGCAATGGCAACGCCTATGGCATCGAATTTTTCCTGCAAAAGCAGATTGGAAGGCTCACCGGCTGGCTCGGATATACCCTGGCGTGGACCTGGAGAACGTTCCCGGACATCAATAACGGCCAGCCCTTCCCGCCGACCTACGACCGGCGAAATGACTTCGATCTCGTTGCGACCTATCATCTGAATGACCGATGGACGCTGGGCGCTACCTTCACCTATGGTACCGGTCAGGCCTATACGCAGATTACAGCGCTGGAACCAAATTTTGAAGATCCCACACGGACCATCCCTATCGAGGGCGATAAGAACGCGTTGCGGTTACCGCCGTACAATCGGCTCGATCTTTCGGCGACGTACAGCTTTGCCTTTTACTCGGACCACCGCAATGCCGAGTTCGATTTCGATATTTTCAATGCCTACGATTACCGGAATGTCTGGATCTCCCAGGTGGACCAGTCCACGAATCCGGCAACCATCAATTATGTGCGGCTGCTACCGATTCTTCCAACCTTTGGGATTTCGGTGAATTTTTAAAACGGTTTCTATAGGGATGACAATGACCCAAAAGACTTCCAAGAGGCGCGGACTGGGACCGATTCTCGCGATGATGGTCCTCGTAGTGGTTGCCCTTGTGGGCTGCGATAACCCGATCCAATCCGCGTATACCGAGCAGCTTGTGGTCGATGGATTTATTTATGCCAACGAGCCGATAGACTCCATTGTCCTGCATCGCACAACGCCATTCGGATCGTATTACGATGACCTCGACTACGCCGTGGATAGCGCTACAGTAACGATTTCGGTGGACGGTGTAACGGACACGTTACTTCCAACCGACCTGAAAGGCCGCTATTATCTGCCGGCGAGCAAGTTGATTGTACAAGGTGGCAAGACGTATAATTTAGCCGTATCCGCACCGGACCAACAAACGGGTGGGACCCATTATGCTACGGCATCTACCATCGTTCCCATGCCGATTCATTTCAGCACAATTGCGGATTCGGTGCGCGGGAAGACATTCATTTTAGATACAAACAACCTCGCAAATTTTGCCTTTATCGTTACTGCCGGACCGGTAGATAATCCGAACCGCGAATACCTCCTGAGTGTACAGGCGCTCGATACGAGCTACGGTCGAATCCGTTATCGGGAAGGCCCGGATTCTCTCAGTACCATTCGCTACTCGAACCTCGCGACGGGGCCAGCCATTGCCGTTACGCCGGGCATGTTTAACTGGTATGGCCCGAACCTCATCACCTTTTACGCGATCGATACCAATTGGTCAGACTATCAGCGGCAGATCATCGGGCGCGGCGGCGTCAACTTCCAGCCGACACTCAATCATATTCAGGGAGCAATCGGCGTCTTCGGCAGTGCCGCACGGGATACGGTAACGATTTTCCTGAAACCTAAATCCTAACATTCTTTCACGTACTCCGAATTTTGACGGAGCCGCAGGATTCTGGCTCAACCTTTGTTCGATCTTGCATAACTTCGCCTTAAATGGTGAATGCAAATGGAATGCTCTATAGAAAAGTAGGATTTTTGCATGTTATCGCAACTCAGTCTTGAAGAATTAGAACAATCACTCGCCGGCCCTCGCCCGCCGAAAGTGATCGATATTCGCGAACCGGAGGAATTTGAGCGTGGCCATCTGAAAGGCGCCGAACTGATCCCGTTACCCCATTTGGCAAAAGAAATTCATCGAAAATATCCCAATAAGCATTTGCCGGTCGTTCTCTACGATGATTTAGGCGTGCGCTCGCACCATGCGGCCCGTCTGCTCCGTGCCCTGGGATATTTGAACGTAAAAGAGGTAATCGGCGGATATATGGCTGCGCGAGGGAATTGACCCTCTGGGGAAATCCTTTCAAACCGGTTTTCATACACTCGCCCAATTTTTTTCGTATTTTAATGGACTTAGAATCGTACGAGATTAACCCGATGTAACGTTTGGGAGATTTCGTGTGTCTTAATTCTAATCTTTTTGAGGCTACAATTCGGACTTTTTTAACAATTTCAAGAACATGCTTAATCGAACTCGTTACTTTGTCGCGCTTTTGCTGGCCGTTGCAAGCATTGCGCCTTTATTATTGAGCACGCCGGGCGAAGCTCAGACACGACACGTTTATCTGGAAGAATTTACGGGCGCCTGGTGCGGATTCTGTCCTCGGGGGGCGTATGCAATCCAAAAGCTGTATGAAACCTACCCTGGGCAAGTTGTTGTGGTATCGATTCACAATGATCAGAATAACCCGGTAAACGATATGATGGACATTCCGCAGGGCGATTCACTCGTAGCCGATGTCGGATTTCCTGCCGCCGAAGCCCTTCAGGGGTTCCCAGACGGATGGACCGCTCGATCGGTCGTTCAGGGAACGAACTGGAATATAGATCCTTCTCAATGGGCAACGGGGGTTGCTTCACAATTCGGTGTGTCTGCAACGGACGGCGTTGTCAGCTCCCTGCTTGCTGAGGCTCCTGCGGCAAATGTCACGCTCGATAGCATCACCTATGATGACGCAACACACAAGGTCACCGCTCGTGTCACTGCTACCTTCGATTCGGCATTGACCGGGGATTTCCGTTTGAATATAATGGTCACCGAAGATAGCGTAAGCGGCTCCGGGCCGGGATGGGACCAGCACAATTATTATTCGAGCGCAGGGTCCGTAGGACCAAGCCTTCCGAATAATCCGATGTATAACTATCCGCCTTCTATACCGGGTTTCGAGCACATGCACGTATTCCGCGAAGCGGTGGGGGGCATTCACGGAGTGGCCGGTATCGTTCCGAACTCCCCAGTCGTCGGAACGAAATATTCGAAGACCTTTACCTTCACCTTGCCTTCGAATATCCAGAACAAGTATTACGTTCATCTGATCGGGATGGTCAATCAGTACAGCGCTACCGATCCCTCCGGCAACGAAGTATTCGATGCAATGGAACTGCCACTCATCAATACTCCTCATGCTCCGAACCAGGTGATGGTTAGTGCCGATAACGGGCAATACACTTACGCTCACGCCGGTGGGGATACTTCCATCGCGCTGACGGTGTCAAATGGTGGTTCGACCTCGACGACCGTTAACTTGACGGTGAGTTCGCTTCCCACCGGATGGTCGGCGACGTTTACACCGCCTTCCCCACTCACACTTGGGGCCGGGGCTACCCAGCACGTCGTGTTAAAGCTTACTTCACCGGAACAGTCAAGCTTTGTTGCGGCGGTCATCCAAATCGCGCCACAGGAAGCCGGGGTCTATATTCATCCGGCGTATGACACTGTCTATGCCCTTTCGGACAACACGCAATACGCCGTTTTATACGATCCATCAACCGGTGCCACGAGCGCGGAAACAGCGATGGTTAACGGACTGCCGGATTCGATGAAATTGCACGCGGCAGTAATTCCGATGACCGGCGATGTACTGCAGGCCTATCCTCCTGAGAACTATTCCGTTAGTATTTATAATAATATTAACATCCTCGATAATGGACAAGCGCCGGGTATCTCCAATCCCACCGTGTTGCCCGATATCAACGCTTCTCTGGCCGCAGGAAAGAAAGTATTTATCAATTCCGATCTCGCGATGGGATATGCCTTTGATCAAACGGATGGATATTTTTCGCAGTTTGCCGGCTATACGGAAACGTCCGATGTGCAATCCTTCTATCAGCAGTTGGGGCTCGATTGGACGAAAACGGTACGTAATTGGAACCCCAACACCGGTCAGCTCCTTCCATTTTCGATCAAAGGAACTGCTAATGATCCTATTGGCAATGGAATCAGTGTCAACGACGCAGGAGGGTTTATGTCTGAAATCTTCAGCATCGATTCGAATTCCGCTCCTGTTTTCTATACCTCAGGCAGCACCAAAAATGTGATTGGAGCTCGCTATGTGGACGCAGCAACGGGTGCGCGCCTCGTGTATCTCGGTTTTGGGCTTTCGGAAATCACGAATCAAACCCAGGCCGCTACCATTGCCAGGAATTCCATCGCATGGCTTATGTCTAACAGTTCCGATGCAGTTTCGCCGATAGCGGCTGGTGCGCAGACCGCGATTACCGCCTCCCCCAATCCGTTCCATGGCATGACCGAGGTGCAGTACACGGCGGCGCCGGGCGAGCGGAACGTCACGCTTGCGGCGTATGACCTGCTCGGGCGCGAAGTCGCGAAGCTGCCTGTAACGAATTCCGGCAA
The DNA here is from genome assembly GCA_021825235.1 of Bacteroidota bacterium. Taxonomy (GTDB): domain Bacteria; phylum Bacteroidota; class Ignavibacteria; order Palsa-1295; family Palsa-1295; genus PALSA-1295. Next base: position 5,429 of record JAKAIL010000107.1, read on the forward strand.
CGTCTATAGCGCGAACTTCGATGGCAGCAAGCTTTCGAATGGAACGTATGTGATTATTGCTCACTCCTCGGCAGGTATGCATGAAGTACGAGTTGTGGATCAGGAATGATCCATTGTATTATCCTAATTGAAAGACAAACGGCCGGGGGTACTTTATCCTCGGCCTTTTTATTTCTAAACCCATCCAGCATTCCCACCGTTATCTTACGGGACTCCGAAGCTTTCTAAATCAACCGCTTGCAACCGTTTTTCCATGCCACGACTGGACTTGCAGCCCTTAGCGCGGGCGTGTCCCAGTTGGCGTGGTTTCATCCGCTCGCCTCCATTTCGGGTTCGATCATTCATTTCCTGGAACAGGCCCTTGTGGACTATGGCTATGCCATTGTTTTTGTCGCGATTATGATCGAGAGCATGGGCGTGCCGTTCCCTGGCGAGACGATGCTGCTCATTGCTTCGGCCTACACAGCCTCCACTGGGGAGCTGAGTATCTTCGGCGTTATCGGCGCGGCAGCAGGCGGTGCCATGACGGGCGATAGCCTCGGCTATTGGATCGGCCGCGAAGGGGGCCGGCGGCTCATACGGCGATACGGAAAATTCGTCGGGCTTACGGACGACCGGTATCAGCGCGCCCAGCATTACCTGAAACGTCACGGTGGAAAAGCAGTATTTTTTGGCCGGTTCGTTTCTATTGCGCGAACGTGGATTGCCGTGCTCGTCGGCGCGCACCGGCTGAATTATCTCCAATTCCTGATGTATAATGTCCTCGGAGGACTGGTGTGGGCGACGGTCTATGGCGTATTGGGCTACGCCTTTGGCTCGAATTTGCCGCTGCTCGAAACCTGGGTTAAGCGCGCCGGAATTGGGATTACGGTTGCTGCCGTGGCCGTTGTGATATACCTGATGTATCTTCGCAAAAAGCGAAAAGCGTCGAAGGAAATCTCGGATGAGTAACCGATTACACCCATCGAAACCGGAAGGTCACGCTGGTCCCATCCGGAGAGGATTCGATGGATGATTCGTTCGTGAGCGCTTTAACGAGATAAACACCGCGTCCACCGGGCCGATGAAGATAAGCGCCATTCGTCGGGTCGGGCACCAGCTCGGGCACAAACCCGGTGCCTCGGTCACGAACGGTGAAGGCAATCTCGTGGTCCTGCGTCGCGCACTCCAGCTTCACCTTGCTCGTCCGGCATTCCTTACAGCCATGCCGGATCGCATTCGTCACGCACTCGGATAGAGCGAGCAGAACGTTATGCCGCAGGTTTTCAGGCACGTGGGCACGGTCGAGCTGCCGGCGCGTCCACTCGTGGACCTGCTCCAGCTCATCGAGCTTGCCAGGAATGAGAAGATGCTCCATTGCGCGAACCGTCATGTCCGTACCGATGTGAATTCCGATTGCAGGCCGGACTTATTCGGCCTGCTTAATACGAGCGAGATCGCGCATCAAGTCGAGAAGGTTTGCCATTCCGGTATGCGAAATCTCGGTGAGTTTATCCGCGCCCCAAAAGCCGTGCGAAACCGCCTCGCCAATCAGGGCTCGAATTTTAGTTACGGCTTCGGAGAACGTTTGTTGCAGCCGCCCGAAACCTTCTCCGCCGGGACCAACCCGCTGCATTAGGCCGAAGGTACGATAGGCAAACGTCGCATAGAAAAGCAACTCGTGCTGCTTTCCGGTTTCATGCGACAAGGCTTCGAGCAACCGTTCAGCTGGTGAGGTGCCGCTCACGATATTTCTGCTTCCGCAACAGAGGCCTCTGGCGCTTCCGCCCCTGTTGTGGCTGGCTCAGAAGGAGTGGATGCCGGAGTCCGCACCGATCGGGCCGCATCAATGAAACCGAGCAATTCCTTGTGGTACTTCTCCCAGAGCCGAGGCTCCATCTCATTGGCGATTTCTTTGAGCGAAGTGGCGTCCGAGGGTTTCGCGGTAACCATCTGTTCAAGCTGGCGATTATTGAAGAAGGAAAACGGCTTTACACGCTCTTCCCGCGCGCGAGAGTTTCGCCAGGTACGAATGGATTCGAACAGTGGAAAATCCTGATCCGGTACCTGCGGCTTGTACGCCTCCACCGGCTTGCGTGCTTCCGAGCGCCTTTCTTCCACCGCCGCTTGCGAAGCGGTTGTGTTTCCACCCCGCCTTTGGACCTGCGGGTTCTGGCGTCCATGCCGGTTTTGCTGCTCCCGCGGCGCTTCCATCTCACGCTCCTGATACGCCACGAAAATGTTCCATGCTCCGAGGATAAGCGGACTGCCATCGACGGAGGGCAATGACGTGCCGTGCGTGAAGCTGGCTTCCCAGTAGCGCACCGTCTTGCCGGCGAGGAAAGTATTCATCGCATCCTCATCCGAGGAGTTCTGAATTTGGAAGGTTTTGACCCGTACGTCGGTCTCAGAATTATTTATGCGGCTCATGCGTGAAAAATGGATTTACGATTGGGATTGAAAGAACTTTCATTTAGGCGCAATCAATCCCGCCCCCGGCGATTTCTTCACTCCCAGCCGGTGCAAGGTCCCATGCTTCGCCTCGTGACGCCGGAACAAAAACGTGAGTGCAACGCCAGTGAAAAATCCACCTATGTGGGCCATGTATGCAACGCCGCCCTGGGCGGCAGCCGTATGTTGGGATTGGGAGGTCCAGCCGCTCACAAGCTGCATTAGAATCCAAAGGCCCAGTATGATCCATGCGTTCATTATCTTCGTGAATGGGAAAATAATGAGAACACGCACTTTGTTCGTCGGGAAGAGAATCAGGTAGGCGGCCAACACGCCCGCGATCGCACCCGATGCGCCCAAGCTTGGAATCGCGGAATCCGGCATCGAATACGTTTGCGCCAGCATTGCGGCCACCCCACACGCAAAATAAAAAATGATAAACTTGATCTTGCCCAAATTGTCCTCCACATTATCCCCAAAGATATAGAGATAGAGCATGTTACCAAAAATGTGCAGGAGGTTGGCGTGCAGGAACATGGAACTAAAAATATTGAAGACACCCTGCGTGCCATTAAAAAATTCCGCCGGAATGAGCGAGTACTTTCGGACGAAGGTGTCTCCATTCATCAGCTCCAGTATGAAGACGGCGATATTCATCGCGATCAGGGTGTTCGTCACCACTGGGTACGAAACCCGCTTCGTGTTATCGTCGCCAATGGGAAGGAGCATGGAGTGGGACTTGCGGATAAAGACTCTGTCGGAACGAACTACGGTGCGAACAAAACGCTACGACGGCCTTGGTACGGCTTGGTAAATTCGATTATAATCTTCCAAAACTTTTGCTTCTTGGGGAACGGGTAACCCTTCTTTATTGAACTTCAGGGATGAATCAAGCACAATGTAGTTTGAATTGGGGTACTCACCAAATGTCATCTCCATATTCTTTAGCAATAGCCAGCTGAATTCTTCATCGAGGGAAGGACGCGGAGAAAGTCCAAGGAAAGATACTTTCGTTCTAATTTTTCCACTTGGTAAGGGAATTTGCTTTTGAGCCACTATCTGCGCAAGTTTCCACTTTTCAGAATCGTTTCCACGATTTAAGATAAGCCTATAATCGGCCCATTTTTCTTTGAGATTGCCCTGGCCGTGCTCCAGCCGATTCAGAGCATCTTGTGTTAACCTTAGCATGATTAAATCTCCTCCTTAGGCAGTTCCAAGCTTTGATCTAAGCTTGTTATTATCGCAGCTGAGAATAATGGCTTTAAGTACTCCATGAAATCTATCGTTATAGTTCGCTGTGCTATGGCAACGTGCTGGATTTGCAAAAAACTCCACGCAAGACCAAAAACGTCAGGCCGTTCTGTAATAACTTGATACTCAAGGTTCCCGGCATCCCGATAAATGACATACTCGCTACAAACATGAATAATATTTGGCCGGTTTGAGGCTGGAATATTCTTGTTTTTCGAGTAGTACTCGTTCAATTTCTTCAAGGCCATATTAGCTTGCATACCTTTGTGAGCATATACCACCTTAAAAGGCCAGTCGTCATAAGCGCCTTCTTGATCTTCAACCTTCGGACCAACCTTGCTCAGTACTGTTCGAAATGACTCGAGTGCTTCGAGCAATTTGATCGTTTGCAAATTCGACTTGATCTCGATTATCGCGGCGGTTCCATCAACGGGCGAAAATGATTTCCCAAGTACATTAAATTGTGGAATAACATCGCTAAGCACTAAAATATCAAGCTGGTTTGACCGTTTACCTTTGGCGTTGAATAAGAAACCGCCAAAAACGGACCGCACAACCGCCAGGCAAATGATTTATTAGCTCCTTCGAGTAAGTGAGTTCCCGTATCCATCCTACATGGGTTGGATTGGGCAAAATACCCGCGCGCTTGGCATCCGCCTTTAACGATTCGCCAACCGCTACGTAATATTCCCCTAAATTATTAAAAAAACCCGCCATCCGGAAATCATTAAACAGCCAGACTATTAAAATATTCTTATCCCATATCGGACTCTTTCAGTCCTACATAGTGTTCAACAACTAAATGCTCAGGCTCTCAAAACGAGTGGAATATGGGCTGGTAGCCCTGCAGCACCTCGCCAAGCGCGGGGATGTGGCCACCGTACGCGAGATTTCGGACGAGAATAATATCTCCTACGATCTGCTCGCGAAAATCATGCAGGATTTAAAGCGCGATGGCATGATCTATTCGAGCCAGGGCGTGAGAGGCGGTTATGCGCTCATGCTGGCGCCGAACCAGATTCCGGTAACACGCGTGGTCGATGCGTTGGAAGACCAGAGCACGATCACCGAGTGTACCTCCGATCACGAGAGCTGCACGCGCGAAGGCGCCTGCACGATCCAGGGCCCCATGCACCGTCTGCAGGAGCAGGTGGAACGGGTGCTGAACTCGGTCACCATTGCGCAGTTGTTATAGAAATTTTCTCCCCTCCCGCTTGCGGGAGGGGTCGGGGGAGGGTGTCGGGAATCCACCGCATCCCCTCACCCAACCTCTCCCCGAAGGGGAGAGGAGTTTAAAGGAGAGAAATGGTAAAGTTACCAATTTATTTAGACAACAACGCCACCACCCGCATGGACGAGCGGGTGTTCGAGGCCATGCGCCCATACTTTATCGAGCAGTTCGGTAACGCGGCCAGCCGCAATCACGCGTTTGGCTGGAAGGCCGAAGAGGCGGTCGATTGGGCGCGTGATACGATTGCCCGTTCCATCGGCGCCGATCCCAAAGAGATTGTTTTTACGAGCGGCGCCACGGAGTCCGATAATCTCGCGATCAAAGGCATTGCCGAGATGTATGCCTCCAAGGGGAACCACATTATTACGCTCACGACCGAGCACAAGGCCGTGCTGGATACCTGCAAGGCGCTCGAACGACGCGGAGCTCGCGTTTCGTATTTGCCTGTCGCGAAAGAAGGTTTTGTCGATCTCGATCAATTGCGCGATGCGATTACGGATAAGACCGTACTCGTGACTATTATGCATGCGAACAACGAGATCGGCGTGATTCAGGATATCGAAGCAATCGGAAAGCTTTGCCACGAAAAAGGAGTCATCTTCCATACGGATTCTACTCAGTCTATTGGCAAAGTTCCATTCGACGTCCAGAAGATGAATGTGGACCTGGCTTCCATTTCCGGCCATAAGATTTATGGACCGAAAGGCGTTGGCGCGCTCTATGTGCGCAAGAAATCGCCGCGCGTGAAGCTGGCGGCCCAGATGGACGGCGGCGGCCACGAGCGCGGTATGCGCTCCGGAACGCTCAACGTGCCCGGTATCGTCGGCTTAGCCAAAGCACTCGAACTTTGCATTCAGGACATGGAAAGCGACACCAAGCGAATCCAATCCATGCGCGACAAAATGTGGATGGACTTTCAGGCGGAACTGGACGAGATTTACATCAACGGCCCCGACCCGCTGGACAAGCCGGAATGGCGCCTGCCGGGTAACCTGAATGTGAGCTTTGCCTTCGTTGAAGGTGAAGCACTCATGATGGGAATTAAAGACATTGCGGTTTCTTCTGGCTCGGCCTGCACGTCGGCCAGTTTGGAGCCCAGCTATGTACTGAAGGCGCTCGGCGTGGGAGAAGATTTGGCGCACACGTCCATTCGCTTTGGCATTGGCCGCTTCAATACGCAGGAGGAATGTGATTACACCGTGAAGCAAGTGGTGGATTCCGTAAAGCATTTGCGCGATATGTCGCCGCTCTATGAGATGGCGAAGGAAGGGATCGATTTGAAGGCTATTCCGTGGGCGGCACATTAACCCAGAACCTGGATTACGCGGATTGGATGGATTTTCTGGATTTGAATATTTGAAAACTAATGGCGAATGAGCATGAAATAGTTCGAAAGTATTTCGGTAACCCCGAAGTGCTTCTTGGATTCATGCGGCGGACGCGAAAGCCAGTTTGGCACAAGTCGAATGTATACTTTCGCGATGTTGAAGATGCGATTCGCGATTACTTCGTTACGGTGGAACGCGAGCCGGTAACCATTCCGGATGCCGAGCGTATGGCACGGGAGGTTATCGATCGCTACGTGGCTCAAGGACTTCTGCGGCGAGTGAATAACCAGGCATATACGCTAAATATGCCGGAATTCGCGACGACCAACGATGGAACGTATGCGATGCTGACCATCCACGGAGCGCCGCTGCCGGGCGAAGCAGAAGCTGCGCTCGAAGTGGCATCGGCGGGCCTTGCGGAATCGACAATCGCAGACGAAGAGCTTGGAGTGCTGAAAGGCGGAGATGTAAGTGCGGATGGCGATACGCTTGCGGAACTCGTCATGCCGCGAGAGGTTGCGGGTACTGGAGCACACCGCGATGTGAAGAGCGGCGCGCCGGAAGAACCGCACAAGGACCCACAGGCGGCTACGACGAATAAGCCGAACCCAAAAGGGGAACGGCATTTTTGAAAACTGTTGAACTCTCATCGCGAGGAAGCCAAGGCGACCAACCGGAGCTTTGGCTGACGAAGCAATCCACGGCGGACCACCGAAAGAGATTGCTTCGAGATGTGAATCTCCCTTCGGTCGATTCACTTCCCTCGCAATGACCGTAAAAATTTAGGAGAGAGTAATTATGGCATACTCAAATAAAGTAATCGATCATTACCAGAACCCGCGAAATGTGGGAACGCTGGACCCAAAGGACGAGAACGTCGGGACCGGGCTCGTTGGCGCGCCCGAATGCGGCGACGTGATGCGTTTGCAGCTCAAGATCAATCCCGATACGGGCGTAATCGAAGATGCAAAGTTCAAGACCTTCGGCTGCGGCAGATCGGA
>JAKAIL010000108.1 GCA_021825235.1 Bacteroidota bacterium
GGCTGAAGATAAGCGAGCCGCAACCACTGGCCTGGAACGTATTGGAGGTCGTCAACTGCTGATTCAGGAACTTAAAGTTGAATGGAATCTGCTGTTGCGCGGAGAGACTGCCATAATAGGGTCCGCCGGTAATGGCGGATCCGGAAATGGCCGTCCAGTTATTGCCCGATCCAAGGCCCTGCGCATCGCGGGTTGTGATCGTTCGCAAGATGAAGTTACTCATGGTGTACGACTGGGCCTGGGCTATGCCAGAAACCATCAACACCAAAAGAACTCCAAGTAAAGCGTAGAGTTTTTTCATAAGAAGGAATTGTAGGATTGTATGCAAATACAGCCGGACACCCTACCGCAGGAAACGGTACGATCATCCGATGATTTATGAGAAAAAGCAGCGTTTCAAGCGAAGCCCAAAGGAGGCCCGTAGGACACGCCAACTCTTGCTCGTAATTGACTGACACACGTGAACCCGCCAAAGTTACATAGGGTTCACGATTATTTTACGAAAATATAGCTTTCTCGCTGAATCCTTTAGCCGCGCCATAAAAAAAGCCCTCACTTATGAAGTGAGGGCTTTTTCAAGAATCTCTTCGGAAGAGCGATAATTCTTACTTCCGTTCATTGATGGGATGCCAGGAGCAATCCACCGGACCGGTATAATCCGCAGTCGGGCGGATGATTCGGTTGTGGGCATATTGCTCGAGGATGTGCGCGGTCCATCCGGAAACGCGGCTGAGCGCAAAAATCGGCGTGTACAGGTCCAGCGGAATCCCCATCTGATAATAGGTACTCGCTGAGTAGAAGTCCACGTTCGAGTAGAGGTGCTTTTCCTGCATGATGAAGTCCTCGATGGTCCGGGACATCTGGAACCACTGCATTTCGCCGGTCCGCTTGCCCATGGCCTCGGAGAACTTCCGGAGGTGCGTGGCGCGCGGATCCTCGGTGCGATAGACGCGGTGTCCGAATCCCATGACTTTTTCCTTGCGGGCGAGCGCATCGGTGATCCATTCTTTCGTCTTGGCCGGATCGCCAATCTTAAGCAGCATCCGCATGACCTGCTCGTTGGCGCCGCCATGGAGCGGCCCTTTGAGCGCGCCAATGGCGCCAACGACCGCCGAATAAATATCCGACAGCGTGGCGGCAATGCAGCGGCCCGTAAACGTCGAGGCGTTGAATTCGTGATCGGCGTGGAGCGTGAGCGCCGAGTCGAACATCTTCACGACTTCTGCGTCCTGCTCTTTTCCGAGCAGCATATAAAGGAAGTTCGCGGCGTGCCCGAGCGAGTCTTTGGGTTCCACGAACGGGCGGCCATTGCGGGCCGCATCGAAATAGGCTACGATGAGCGGCATCATGCCGATCATGCGGATGGCCTTTTCGAGATTGGCTTCGCGCGACATGTCCTCGGCCTGGGGGTCCGAGAGACCGGCGATGCTCACGAGCGTGCGCAGCGCCGCCATCGGGTGAATGTTCTTCGGAAGTTCCCCGATCCGTTCCCGGAGTCCGGCGGGAAGCTTGCGGCTTCGGACAAGCTTCGCGTTGAACTCGGCGAGTTCCGGCTGGGTGGGGAGCTTCTCATAGAGCAGCAGGTACGCGGTCTCTTCGAATGAACCTTTCACGAGATCGTGGATGTCGTAGCCACGGTATGCGAGGATACCGCGCTTGCCGTCTAAGAAACAAATGGAGCTGGTCCCGGCAACAACGTCTTCCAGGCCGGCTTTCGCCGGAGCTGGCTTCGCTGACCCATTGGTGGGCGGTGCCGAGGTTGGTATGGGGTGTACAGTTTCCTGTGGCATAATTGGAGGATTGGTAAGATTAAATAGTCAAGACCTTCTTATAAGGTGGCCCTAAAACATGCTCCGAAACCAAATGATTCGTAGCACGCGAGGGCCATCCCCGGCCCCTATTTCGAGGAAAAATAAAAGCCCGCAAAATGGCGGGGTTTTGACAAATTCACTTTGTCCTTTGTCATTCAAAATTGATCCTTGTTACGGCGCCCCCGGCCGGTACTTCACGCGCATCCGTTGCCACCAGTCGAGGAACTCTTTGAAGTAGCGGCGCTGGGGCTGCAGGAGCAGGTTGTAGTCCGCGGCACAGGCATCGAAGGAGAGGCTGACGGGTGGGAATTTAGCGGAGAGCACCGCGAGCCGGAGCACATAATGCTCGTTATTCATGCACTGCTGCGTGAGGTCGGTGCTATCGAGCTGGTAGAGCCGGCCTTGCCGAATGAACAGCCGCAGCGAGTCCAGGTCTCCTGGGTCGAGGGTGGCCAGGCCGTTCAGGTTGTCGAAATTGGTTCCGGAGGTCCGGCGCGCCACGCGGACGTCCATTGCGCCGTTGGTATCCATCGTCCAGGAGTCGAACGGGGTGGTCCCCGTATCGCTCAGGATTTCATTGCCCGTGGCGCTCAGGAACAGGCTGAACTTGAAATTGGCGGGCAGCGGGTTTTCCGGCGCGGCGGGTGTGGCCGGTTTTTCCGTGGACTTGGTAACCGTCTTGCTCTCGCACGATGCGAGCAGGAGCGGAAGCAGAAACAGTCCGATGCGACGTCTCAAGAAATGAGGAATGTTGAAGGATGAATGATGAAACTTAAGTCCGATCTTTCGTGGCAATGACAAGCTAAAATGCCTCAAAACGTAACGAAGTTGAGGATGGAGTCATTCAGCCATCATAAGATTTACCGCAGCCCGAATAGATACCGGTGATTCGCTGAACGTCTTCAGGACGAACTGCGGCGCCGCGTGGAATTCGGTATCGAGATACGGACTTCCGAACAAAAGGATTCCGCGTGGCGCGATACCGCGTCCGTCCATCGCGTCCGCGATTTCACGAACGATCGCTGGAAGCGTTTCGGTCGTTTCCAGTGGGCCGACGTACCCCCGCGCCCGGTGGACGGCAACGAGAATGGTGTTCTCGTCAAACTCCGGCGAAGCGTCCCGCCATTCTATGGTGCTGAAGATAGTGGGTTCCGGAATGGACTCCGGCAGCCACTCTGCGAAGAGCTTTGCTTTCGCTATAGCTTCGGGGCGGTCGTCCGTTAGGATGAGGACGTTGGCTTCGTGCAAATGTATCGTTCCCGTTATTTCCACGGCCTTCTCCGCAATTTCTTCGGCGAGCGCGGAGTGGCGCGCGGAGTATTTGCGGAGATGCTCGGCGAAAATCGTTGCGGGGTCGATATGGCATCGCGCGCGTAAGTTCGCAATGCGCCCGGCGCGCGCGTGAATTGCTTCGAGGCTCAGCGTGCCGTTTGTCACGGCAGCGTGGATAGCGGCGTGCGTAGCGCCCGCGTCGAGCGGCATGAGGATAAGGTCTGCCCCGGAGGTGAGCGCCATCACTGCCGCTTCCTCGGGACCGAAATGCTTTGTAATGGCATGCATTTCCAGCGCATCGGTAACGATAACGCCCTCGAAGCCGAGCCGCTTTCGAAGAAGTGTTGTGGTGATGGCAGGCGAGAGCGTAGCTGGGAACTTCGCCTCCGCCTCCGACGCGCCTAAACGCCGCGCGAGATTGGGCGCGGCAAGGTGGCCGGTCATGATAGAATCAACTCCGCCTTGAATCAGCGCGCGAAACGGCGGGAGTTCCACATCCTGGAACTCCTCCCAGCTCTTATCGAGAAATGGAAGCTCGCGGTGGGAATCGACCGCAGTATCGCCATGTCCCGGGAAATGCTTGGCCGTCGCCGCAACGCCTTCGGACTGAAGCCCGCGCATAAACGCGCCGGCAAACGCCGCAACCGTTTCGGGATCATCGCCGAAAGCCCGTGTATTGATGATGGGATTATCCGGATTGGAATTCACGTCCGCCACGGGCGCGAAATTCCAGTTGAGGCCGATGGCGCGCATTTCCCGCGCAATGGCGGCTCCGGCATTGTAGGCCAGTTCGGGTTCCCCGGTTTTGGCGATGGCCATGGCGTCCGGGAACTCCGTGCCGCCCGGATGACCGATCGTCCGCGTAAGGCGCATCGGCAGGCCATACTCGCAATCGGAGGAGAAGAGGAGCGGAGTCTGGGCCATGCTTTGCAATCGCTGTATCGTCCGGGCGACGAGTTCCGGTGTGCCCCCGAAGACGCAAAACCCGCCGGCTACTTCCCCGTGTACCCACGCTTCGATGCGCGCGCGATACTCCGAATCCGCTTCGAAGGAATCGACATCGAGCCGCGGCATGATGAGTTGGCCGATGAGCGCATGAGGATGCTCCATTAAGAGAGAAACAAGGATATTCTGGTACAAAATTCACGCTAGCCCGGATGCCACGAATATATGGCGGAACTACTTTCGAGACCCTCTCCCCTTCCAGCGGAAAACATCGTCCATCAAGAGCACGCTCGGATGAATCTGCAAAGCTTCAGCAATATGCTCGAGGTTGAGGACCGTAATATTCCGCTCTCCGCGCTCCACATCGCCTATATATGTGCGTTGCAACCCTGCGCGAATGGCTAAGCCCTCCTGGGAATACCCACGGGATTCTCGCAAAAATCGAATATTATCGCCAATAACGTTAAGCAAATCCACACCATGATATTCATAAAGCCATATAATACGAAATTTAATTACACGAATTCGTGGCACAGGATTTTTTTCGTTGTATATTTGTAATGACTTTTTCTTGAGTTGGAGCTGAATCGTCGGTTGAGAGAACTAAAAATCAACAATTGACCATACCTTAGATGGAGGAAAGAAATGCGAAAAAATAGATTGCTTCGAATCATAGGCCTCGGGTCGGCCATACTCTGCATGACCGGTGGCGTGGGCCAAGCGCAATACCGGGGGCCCCAGGATTTTCATGGGGCAGTGAAGATTCTGATACCATTGCCATCCGATTATCCACCTGTAACTACAGACATGCCATGGGAGGTCCTAAAAGGCTACATCGGCCTAGACAGCATGATGAATGTCAACATTTCCCAAAATCAGATCGACTCAATCGCTCAAGCCATGGGAGACTCGGACTCGCTTCGTTGGGCATTGAAATACATCTATGAGATGCGGGACTATAACCCTGTCGCTTTTTTCCAGGAACTAAATTTATTTCCAAAGACAGGTGAATTTCGCCATAGGGCACCACGAGGCATCGTCGACGATGCATTAGTGCGTGCTGGACAGGCTATCCCTGATAGCGGGCGATTGCTGATGGCTTTGGCTGACGTGGATGCCATTGTTCAAATTACGGTTATCGATACTTTCTGTGTCATTGATTCTACTAAGCCGGACGGCTTCAACACCTGCGAAGGTGTCAGAAGTACAGTCGATCAGGTTATCAAGGGGCATAATTTGCCAGACGCGTGTGGACTTCATGGAACAAAACAAAATATCCATCAGCCCACTAGTGACCCGAGTTGCATTGCCTTCCAATATTGGCGCTACTGGACGAACAGCATCAATATCGGAGGTATGTATACGGCAAATCGCGGCGCATGGCTAAGTCCTGGCAATCAATACATCGTCTTCCTTCGCTTCATAGGTCTAGGTGAAGACTCGGCTTGGGCGTACGCGACGTTGAGTCCAGGATGTGCAGTTTCCACATTGATGGGTACTTATCCTATTCAGAGTGGCGTGGTCTATGATCCTAATAACGATTTCGGTTTTGGCACTGGGCTTTCGGTTGATGATTTCAAGTCACATCTCCTTCAAAAAATTCAATCAATCACCTCCTATCAATAACGATATGAAAACGATCACGGTTTTTACACTTCTTCTCACACTTCTCGGCACCACTGAGTCAAAGGCACAGACCGATTGTTCCTGCGAAAAGTTTCCGTATGAATTTTGCGGTCCAGGCCAAAAGCAATATTGGTGCACGGATAATCCATACGTAGATGGTCCGGGCTCCATCATCTCCCCGATGTTCCCCGTACGCGATGCACAAATTTTTGGATGCATCGACAAAGGAAGCGTATATGACTGCGGCGCAACCTCGTACGATGGGAACGTACGATGGGGGGTCGTTGCGGAGTCGAATACAATGAATTATTATGCTGATGACATTTCAGTGGGCGACATGTTCGTTACGCCTAATCCATATTACGGTGCTGGAAGAGATTGTCGCAATCTAATATCCTATGATTGGCAAGCGACCATTCTTGACTGCGCTATTGACACAATGACATTCGATACAGCATGTTGTTTCGATGTCGAGTTCGAGTCCGACCTAGATTGGTGGGAAATTCAACTCGTCGATGGACACCCGATAGATATGAGCGACGGCGGGCCACTTGGCTTGTCAGAGTTTGATCCAGACCACGACTGCAATGTGCCGTGCGGAAACCATAAAATATTCATAAATACAACTCCACGCTTTTTCACGAATTCTGATGATCCCAATGATATGCCTGAGGAGCTTGTAAGGTGCTACGCAAATTTCGGTTGGCGGCAACCTTGGAGCTCGGGATACGCCGTGACGGGATATGTTAATGGGGTTGCGCAAGGTGTGAGTAGCTCTAAATGGTATGACCTATCTTCTATAATTATACATGAAATGGGTCATTACCTCGGTTTGCCAGATCGGGACGTGCAGTGTGGTAATCTTGCGAAGGGTGATCAATGTGGGAAGTATGATCCCAGTTCAATTATGGCTCATCTTGCTTCAGGTCAAGAACGCGCTCGTGAAGGGTTAGATGACTGCTGCTGGATCCGGAAACTTTACTGGCCGGACAAGGTACCCCCATGTCCGGCAGATGGGGTAAGTTATGGCGACTTGTTCAAACTTGATTTAGAGCAAAGTTACCCTAACCCAAGCTCTGGCGGAACAAGTATTGACTTTTCAAATGGCCGAACGTTACCAATCACTATTGAGGTCTACGATATTCTTGGCAGGTCACAACTGTCACTTGCAAATCGGCAAATCTTTGAGCCGGGCCATCATACCGTCCTAATTGGTCCAAATCAGCTACCTTCCGGAAAGTACATTTATTCTCTCCGGGCAGAGGGACAAGTTCTTTCAAGAGAGATGACTATTATAAAATAGGGACTCTCCTTGACTGTTAGCTAATAAGCAAATGGCCGCTTTGTATGGCGGCCTTTTGCTTAATTATGATTGTTGGAGCTTTTGAGTCCTTGAAATCGGTTCGAAGGCTATGCAGCTTACCCCTTCGCAACAGAAAGCGCTTTCCACGGCGCGACACCTCGCTATTACCGCGAACGCCGGTTCCGGTAAGACGCGCGTGCTCGTTCAGCGGTATGTGAATCTCTTTCTGGATTATCCGGACCTTACAACGCGCAACGTCGTCGCGATTACATTCACGGAGAATGCCGCGGCGGAACTTCGTTCCCGCGTGGTGGAGGAGATTGCGGAGCGGCTGAAAGGGCTCCCAGCGAACGAGCGCGCAACGCGCGAGCGGCTCCGGCGCTTACGCGAAACGCTTCCCAATGCCGTTATCGGAACAATTCACAGCTTTGCCTCGCGCCTGTTGCGCGCCTATCCGGTGGAAGCGAACGTGGACGCGGCATTCACCGTCGTGCAGGGCGCGGACCAGCGCATCCTCGCGGAAGAAGCGATCAGCCGCGTGTTCTATTCCGAGCTTGAAGAAGCGTATTCCGAGCCGGTAGCGCCGCCCGTTCTGCAACTCTTCCGAACGTTTGGCCGGTACGCGGTTACGAATTTTATCCGCGCGCTGCTACAGAACCGGGCGCGCGCCGCGCGCATCCAAAAGAATCTACTGAGCAAGAGCAATTCGGAACTCGCAGCCTATTGGCTCGTGCATATCGAGCGCGCGCTTCGCGTGGTGCGGGACGTTTCCATTCCCGACCGGCTCCGAGACTTAGTTCCGTTCCTGAGCCGCGTGAAAAGCGGAAAGCTAACCAAAGCAGCGGAGACATTTATCTCTGCGCTGGAGGCACACAATACTTCGGCTCCCTTTTTTAAAGCTGTCGGCACGTTCGATGCGTTAATACAAACGTTCCGAACGGACAAAAATGGAATTAGGAAGGGCGTGTTCGATCTGGAGAATGCGCCTGACGTTGAAACGGTGCTTGGCGGCATCATCGCAGAGCTTCTGCCCATCCGCACGCTGCTCGATGTGTGTCCGGAACGCGAAGAAGATTTCGCTGCCCAGCATCAGGAGTATGCCGCGCAGCTTAAGACGATCTATTCCCTCTACGATCCGGTGTTGGAAGAATACACCTCGACGAAGTTACAGTTCGGCTTGCTCGATTTCGACGATCTGATCGAGCGCCTGCTCCGGCTGCTCGAAGACGCTCGCATTCGCGAAGAGCTTTCGGGCGAGTTTCGCTTTATCATGGTGGACGAATACCAGGACACCGACGAAAGCCAGTTGGAACTTGTTCGCCGGCTGACGGCGGAGTTCAGCGCGCGCAGCAACCTTGCCATCGTGGGCGACCCAAAGCAGGCAATTTACACGTTCCGCAATGCCGATGCGCAAATCTTTTCCGAGACGATGACGGCCATCGAGCGCCAGGTGCTTTCAGAGGCGGCGATTCAGGAATCGCTCCGGTTCGCGTTTTCGCCCGAAGAGGAACTGGGGCGAATTACGTTAGGTGAAACATTCCGCATGACACGTGCCCCTATCGCGGCCATCAATCGGCTCTTCGGCCTTGTGATGGAGCAGGAAGTTCCCTTTGGCCGTGGCGGAGCGCGCTACTCGCCGCTCATCCACGCTCGCGATACCGCGCTCGATGGCCACGTGGAATGGATTTGTCCGCTCGGTCCCAGCAAATCGAAAGAGACTGGGGAAGAAGCCGAAGAAACGAGCGATGCTTCTGAGAGCGATGACGCGATCAGCGAGACCATCGAAGTGGAACTCATCGCGCGGAAGATTCGGAGCATCGTGTCCGATCCCAACTACGAAGTCGAGGCGAAGGATGGCGCACGGCATCCGGCAGGCTTTGATGATATTGCGGTTCTGCTCCGAGCACGCACTAAGTTAGCGATGCTCGAAAAGGCGTTGCGCGACGAAGCAATTCCCTACACCGTGGCGAAGGGGACCGGGTTTTTCGAGCAGCCGGAAGTCCTGGATATTTCGAGCTATCTCAACTTCCTCACGGTCCCGACGAACGATGTTGCGCTCGCGGCGATTCTGCGCTCGCCCTTCTTCGCCGTGAACGATGTGGAACTGTTCCAAATCGCGCACCATAAGGCGTATGAGCGGAGAACTCTCGATCGTCCGTGGTCGTTTTGGGATCAATTCCAGGACTATGCTGCGTCGCACGCCTTGCCGCATCTCACGCGCGCGGCCCAACAGCTTCGGGAAAATCTGGCGCTCGCCGGGCGCACCAGCGCGGCCATGCTCATCGAGAAGATATACGCGGAAACGGGAATCTATGCTACGGTGCAAGCCGGGCCACAGCCCAACCAGCGGATTGCCAATCTGGAGAAGTTCCTGGCACTGGCGCGCGCTTCGGATGCCAGCGGATTTTCCGGCCTGCTCGATTTCGTCGAACGTATCGCGTACCTAACCGCCTCGGACGAGCAGGAAGCGCAAGCCGACCTTCCGGACACGAAAGGCGTGGTGAAGATCATGACGGTGCATGAAGCGAAGGGACTTGAGTTCCCAATCGTAATACTGCCATTCCTGCAAAAGAAGTTCAACTTCGACTATGTCCATCTGCTGGATAAGGAACTGGGCCTCCAGATTCGCGCGCCGGAAGAAAAGACCGTCCCCATCCTTTCGCAACTTATTTCGCTGCGGGCGCGGGCTTCCACGATAGAAGAAGAGGAGCGAATCTTCTATGTGGCAACCACGCGCGCACGGGACCATTTGATTTTTTCCTGTGTTGTGCCCGAGAAACCGAATGCCAATTCCTGGCTCGCGTGGGCCATGGAATCTTTTGGACTTTCTGCCGCAACGGAGGCACTTGCGTTTGACGAACAAATCGGCCGCTACGATGGGAACTTGCAGAAAACCCAATGGCAGGACGTTCGCCTTACGATTCCACTGATCCGCACGGCGGAGGAAATGGTTGTTGGTGAAGGAGTATCCGCGTCGAACCTTGCGGCAGGTGTGGATTTACAGCCGCACCTCACACCACTCGGAAGGCCAAACGTTACCGGCAGGTTTAGTGCCACCCAGCTCTTGCGCCACCGCGAATGTCCGACGAAATACTATCTCGCTTCCGTCTTAGGAATGCCGGAAGAACCAAAGCTCGCGTACGATCTGGAACCCGATGAGTACACGGAGCAGGTGCGAGGCCCGGTCCTGGGGCAAATCGTTCACCAGCTGCTGGAGAAGTTCGAACAGATCGCGCCGGGAAGAGTATTAGATGAGGAACTGTTGGCCAAACAGCTTAAGGATGGTACGGAAAAACTCGGTGTTCCTGTGGATGAGTACTCGAGTACGGTGCGGGCACATCTCGCGACTTTCCTTGCATCGGATTTGAGTTCGCAGATTTACGAGGCGCGCGAGTTCCGGGCAGAGTTCCCGCTCCAGACCGCGCTTGCCTCCGGCGATGTGCTCAACGGAATTATTGACCGCTTGTACCGCGCGAGCGATGGCATCTGGACCATTTTAGATTACAAGACGGAATCCTCCGCCGATAACGAGCGACATGCGAAGAGCATCGAGCGCTATCAGTTCCAGTTGGGATTTTACGCCTATCTCGTACATCTCTTCGATCCTTCGGCCCAGGAAATTCGCGGTATTCTTTTCTTTACAACGACTGGTGAGCAAAAGGCGTTCGAATTCCATTACGACGACTTTGCTCGCTTTGCCGAGGAATGTTCCCAGACCATCGATCAGATTCGGAGCGAGGAAGCAGCGGGCAATCTTTTAATGCTGCCGCGCAACGCGGAGCATTGTTACGAGTGCAGTTACTTTAACCGGCCAGCAGGGGAGTGTGTGGTGCTGGCGGCGGATCAGAATCCGACGCAGATTCCAGCCAGGTAACCCAGCTCGCTCACCGCTCGGAGCGAAGGACCATTATACGCCTCGCCGCCGGAGGAGGTTGGTCCTATAAACGGGAACGACCAATAGCGGCCCAGGAGCATCAGCGCGATTTCGTAGGTGGGGGTAACGATGACGGAATACCGAATGCGCGCAAACACGGTAAGCAGCAGCGCATCCCAGAGCGTGGCAGATTGGTAGGTGGTAACGGTTCCCGAAGTATCTACCTGCGCGCTGGCGCCACCCAGGCCGAAGCCCAATCCCAATCCAATGCCGAATCGGAATCCCGATTCGCTGATAAGGTTCCGCACGGTTTCCAGGCCCAGCGTCGTCATCGTAAGGCTCTCGTTGACAGTAGCCGGGTAACGTATTTGTTTGTCCGGGAAGTAGAAAGTCGACCAATAGCCTTGCCAGGTGCGCGTTTCCCAGATATGCTCCGCAAACACGGAGAGGGACTGCACTCCGTTCGTCGAAACCTGATAATAAAGGTGCTCGATCGTAGGATTGGTAAAGAATCCCCGGTTCCCAGTATCGGGGGTAACGAGCGGCTTCTGGCCGTTGACGGCAATCCACAGGCCGGCCTCATGCGGCATATTCTGCGCCGAAGTAGTGGATAGTGGATAGTGGATAGCGGATAGTAGCAAGAGCGAGCGCACAATCCACTTACAAAAACACTTGCATTCCGTCATCCACTATCCACTATCCGTTAATAAGCTATCCCTTAATAGACTCGCTTCTTCGGCTGATATTTCGTTACCGCGACGGCGCGATATTCGAGGCGCGGCGTGTCTGCGCCGTTCTTGTAGGCGAAGGTGTGCTTCATCCAGTTTTTGTCGTCGCGCTCGGGGAAATCTTCACGGGCGTGGCCGCCGCGGGTTTCCTGCCGGTTGAGCGCGCAGTTTACGACGATGTTCGCGGTATCGAGCAAGTTCCCAAGCTCGATGGCTTCGAGCAGGTCCGTGTTGAACTGGTTGCCCTTGTCGTCGATCGTGATGGACTTGTACTGCTCGCGCAATTCGTCCAGCTTCTTGTGGGCTTTTTCGAGTCCTTGTGCATTACGGAAGATGCCGCACTCGGCCATCATAATGTTCTGCATCTCCGTGCGGATGGGCGCAGCCTTGTTTCCCTTCGTGCGCGATTTAATCTCAGCGATCTTCGCTTTGGTCCATTCACCGGCGTTCGTGGGAAGCTTGGGATAGTCAACGCCTGTCTTCAAATATTTCGCCATCGCTTTGCCGCCGCGCCGCCCGAAGACGATGAGGTCCAGCAGGGAATTCGTTCCGAGCCGGTTCGCACCGTGAACGCTCACACAGGCACATTCGCCGGCAGCATAGAAGCCCTTGACGATACCATCGTTGTGATTGAGCCGGACTTCACCATCGGCATTCGTGGGAATTCCGCCCATCGCATAATGCGCGGTCGGCTGGATTGGCACGCCCTCCTTCGTTGGCTCCACGCCGAGATAGGTGCGGGCGAAGCCGGTAATTTCCGGGAGCTTTTCGTTGATGACCGAAGCCGGCAAATGTGTGAGATCGAGGTGCACGTAATGCGTGCCGTCTTTACCTTCGAAGCCACGGCCTTCACGGATTTCGGTAATGATGGCGCGAGAGACCATATCGCGCGGCGCTAAATCCTTCACGGTCGGTGCGTAGCGTTCCATAAAGCGCTCGCCGTTCTTGTTGCGAAGAATTCCACCTTCCCCGCGCGCCGCTTCCGAAACAAGAATTCCCAGTTTCCACAAACCGGTGGGATGGAACTGCATGAACTCCATATCTTCGAGTGGTAGGCCGGCATTATAGGCAAGCATAAAGCCATCGCCGGTTCCCACGTGCGCGTTGG
>JAKAIL010000340.1 GCA_021825235.1 Bacteroidota bacterium
GATGGGCTAGTCCCCGATATCACCTTCCTTATTGACGTGCCGATCGAGCTTGCCATTCGCCGCCGAAAAGGTATGGGAGACGACCGAATGGAGTCCGAAAGCCGGCTTTTCTTTAGCCATGTGGTCCAGGGCTATATGGCACTGGCCCAAACGCATCCGGACCGTATTCACGTCATCGATGGGACGGATTCGATGGAAGACATTCATCACACCATTACCCGGTTAGTGGAGTACGAACTGGGAAACGAGCTGCGGCGCGTGCCAAGAATGCAGGCAAACCAGTCTGAGGGTGTGCGCCGGGAACTCTCCGAAGCATTTGCGCTTCCGGCGACTGGCGGGTCGCCGCACGATCTCTTCCCGATGAGAGAAGTTCTTCCGAATTGAAACCGATGTCATTTCCCGGAAGCGGGTCACCGGACACTCGTCAGGTTCCCGCTTTCGGGAGATAGATAAAACGGTGCGCCGGAATTACTGGCGCTGGTAAAGCCCTACAATCTCGCCTTCGGCAACAATATGTCCCTGCATAGCGCTTTCAAGCCGCTCGTGCGTTACTTCGCCGGGAATGTTCAGTTGGGTATCGAGCGCAAACAGCCGGAAGTGGTAATGGTGCGCCTTGCCGGGCGGCGGACAGGGGCCGGAATAGCCCAGTTGCTGCGCACTGTTGACTCCCTGCCGTGTACCATTCGGAAGCGGGTCTTTCCGCACGATATTCTCGGCCAGCCCACGTTCGCTCGCCGGAATATTGTAGATAACCCAATGATAATACGTTCCATGAGGCGCATCGGGGTCTTCGCAGAGGAGCGCGAAGCTTTTGGTTCCTTCCGGTGCGCCGCTCCAGGCTAAGGCGGGCGAAAGGTTTTCGCCCTGGCAGGAAAACCGCACTGGGATGGGAAAATTATTTTTGAATGCTGCGGAACTGACGGTAATCGTAGCCTCGGCCATCATCGTGTCGCCATTCGCATAGGATTCGGTTTCGTGTGATTTCATTTTACAACCTCCTGTAAAGAGTATGAGGATAAGGATGAGTGTTGGAAAGTACATGGGAAAGCACGAAAATATGCAAATGGCTTACCGGGTCCGGGTGGCGGTATTACGGATGTGCAGGATTCGACATGGAATAATTACATAACCGGAGAATCGCATCGACAATTACTGTTCGCGCAACGTTCGTTCTATTTAGGGGCGAGGGCGCTCGCTTCTTAAGGAATGGTAAGATTTCCGTGGCCTCCTCCAGCGATGTCATTTTGCCCTGGTCTATGAGCCAGCGATCGACCGCCCCCTCCGTCCCCTTAAAAATCGTGATCGCTGGAACGCCAAGCGCGGCGGCTTCCCGCACCATCGTGCCGCCGCCCGAAATTAGTACGTCGGAATGATGCAGCAAATTCAATCCGTTCACGACTGTGTTTGGAACGATAATGTTAGCATTCGATGCGAAGCGTTTGGCGAGTTCCATGCTGGTACGTTCTCGTGGCACCAGGACGATCTGAACGTCTTCGCGAGCCGTGAGAAGCCGAAGGAGCGATTCGTACAGCCGGAAGGATTCTTCGCTCCGATAATGGGCCGTGCGCGATGGCGGACGGATGGTAACGATGATACGTTTTGGATCGAGCGGAAGCTGTGAAAGAAGCGAATCATCTGGCTCGAAATTGCTGACATAAACATCTTCCTTCAGTCCGGGATAGGTAAGGTGCTTCTCTTTCGTAAGCCCCAAAGATTCGAGCGTGGCGAATGGAATAGCTTCCGGAGTCATTACGTACGTGCTCACCCGATTGAAGAGTCGGACGCTGGCGCCTTCGTAATCGTAGAGTGTGAGCGTGGGAATTCGCAAGAGCCGGGCCGCAAACAACAGCCCGCGGGACCCGTGCCCGATGGCAAGCGATACCCGCTGGCCGCGCATAGCGGAGACCAGTTGAGCGACCCGAAGCGTAAGGCTTATCGCTTTGGTAACGGTCGAATGGCCGAATTGCTTCCCAATGACAGGGGCCTGGAGCGCCGCTTGCTGGACCAGCGCGCGCGTTTGCGCAAAATCCCGTGCTGTGACGATAACCTTGCACCCGGCTCGTTCCAAATCTTCAAGGATGGGAATGAAAAATGGGACATGCGGTGAGTTTTCGAGGTCCATCCAGATGCGGGGCGTAGTGGGTGATGGCCGCGTAACGCGCGTTGCGTCGGATGAAATGCGTAATGCCCGACGCGTGACGCGTGACGCGTTATGCATAGTATCCGAAGATTCTCCGCTCTCCGCTCGCTCCCGACTCCTACTCATAGACTATTTTTAATTCCTCGTCACTATCAGTGATGCCTCAAGCATTACGCGTTACGCCTCAGGTGTTACGCATTCCGCCAGCCCGCGAAAAATCCAAGCGTTTGACCATCGAATATATGGGATTCGATTCGTGAACACCCGATGCCTCTGGTAATAAAAGAATCCGTTCGGCGAGCGTAAGTGCTCTATGGCCCATTGCGCAATGTTGATGGCCGTTTCCTGCTCACCAAATGCCGAAAAGGTAAGCATGGCATCGCCAAGTGCATGGGCATCAATCGGATATCGCCGGTGTGGGAAATAGCCGATCGCAAAGTCCGGTTCGAGAAAGTTTTGACGGTAATATTCGAACCCTCGAAGTGCAGCATTCGCGAGACGAGGATCTCCAACTTCTTCCGCAATGGCTTTCATGCTTCGGATCGTAAAGCCGGTGTGGAAGGAATCGGTCCAGTGTTGGGATTTTTCAAGGCCATAACCCCATCCGCCGTCCGCGCGCTGATGCGCCAAGATC
>JAKAIL010000109.1 GCA_021825235.1 Bacteroidota bacterium
ATCTCCGTGGCCATGGTAGCAGCCTTCGAATTTGATGATCTTGTCCTTCCCGGTGTAGCCGCGGGCGAGTCGTATGGCGGACATGGTAGCTTCTGTACCGCTGGAGGTCATGCGGAGCAGCTCGATGGAAGGGATAAGTTCCTTCACCAACTCTGCCAGTTCAATTTCAAGCTCCGTTGGCGCGCCAAATGATGTTGCCTGAAGTGCTTGCTCACGAATGGCTTCCACTACACGCGGATGCGAATGGCCAAGAATAAAAGGTCCCCAGGAGCCGACGTAATCGATATACTTATTGCCATCGGCGTCCCAAAGGTATGCTCCGGAAACCCGTTTCAGAAAAAGCGGATGAATGCCGACGGATTTAAACGCACGAACGGGCGAATTTACCCCGCCGGGAATGCTTCGCTCAGCGCGAAGAAAAAGTTCTTCGCTGTGGGAATGTGTCACAGTTCTTTGGAGGCTTCGAGTGCAAAATACGTGAGAATAATCGAGGCACCAGCCCGCTTGATGGAAAGAAGCGATTCCATCATCACACGCTTCTCGTCAATCCAATCATTGGCGCCGACGGCTTTAATCATGGAATATTCGCCGCTCACCTGGTAGGCCGCAGTCGGAACTAAAAATTGCTCTCGGATTCG
The DNA here is from genome assembly GCA_021825235.1 of Bacteroidota bacterium. Taxonomy (GTDB): domain Bacteria; phylum Bacteroidota; class Ignavibacteria; order Palsa-1295; family Palsa-1295; genus PALSA-1295. Next base: position 639 of record JAKAIL010000109.1, read on the forward strand.
GCGGATAATATCGAGCGAGGAAATGGCCGGCTTGACCATAATAATATCCGCGCCTTCTTCGATATCGCGTTGCACTAACCGCAACGCTTCATCGGAATTCGCGACATCCATCTGATGTGAGCGGCGGTCACCGAACTGTGGCGTACTGCCTGCCGCATCCCGGAATGGGCCGTAGAGGCCGGATGCATATTTAGCCGAATAACTCATGATAGGCAGCGATGCAAATCCGCTGAAATCAAGGGCCTCACGAATAGCGCCGATGCGGCCATCCATCATATCGCTGGGACAAATGAGGTCGCTGCCTGCTTCGGCGTGGCTCACGGCTTCCCGCACGAGGAGTTCCACGGTTTTATCGTTCACGATTTCAATCTCGCCATTGCGATTCCGCTCGATCACTCCGCAATGACCATGTTCTGTATATTCGCATAGACAGACGTCCGTTGCTACGAGCAAGTCTGGAAACCGCTGCTTAATTTCGCGTATCGCATTCTGGATAACTCCGCGATCGTTGTATGCTTCGGAGCCGAATTCATCCTTTTGTTCTGGAATTCCGAATAGGATTATACCGCCGAGTTTCGCTTCGAGGGCCGCTTCGCATTGCTCGAGAATTCCATCGATGCCAAGCTGCTCAACGCCCGGCATGGAAGGAATGGGCTTGCGATAATTTGCCGCCGCTTCAACCGCAAACAGCGGCAAAATGAAATTCGATGGAGCAAGCGTGGTTTCACGCACAAGACGACGATGGCGTTCCGTCATCCGCGTGCGCCGCGTGCGAGAACTGGCCGCCACCAGCATATCTTCCATCTCTTCCGTGTGTGTGTGCATAGTGTTTGGCTCAAACAAGCTTGCGTGCGAGTTCCGTTGCATTCCGAATGCAGGACCCCATGGAGATGCCGCCGCGATAATTACCGATAAAATGCAGCCCAGGGTTTACGGCCTCCGCGTGCTTGATGCTGCTGAGAATATCTCCGTATCCCACATTATATTGAGGAATTGCATGTCGCCAGACTTTAAGATGTTGGAAGACAGGCTCTCCGCTGGGTTTTAGAAGATTGCTTGCCTCCCCAAGCGCAGTCTCGAAGATCCTTCGTTCGTCCCAGTCGATAATTTCGGGATGTTTTGCACCGCCCATGAGAATGGTAAAAAGTGCGTGTTCTTCCGGAGCACGTTTTGGGAAGTTCGACGACGAAAAAATGATCCCCAAAATCTTTCGATTTTCCTTTGAAGGAATCAGTCCGCCAAATCCCTCTGGCACCGTTTTGAATTGATCGATTCGGTAACCAAAGAATACAACGGCAACCGGCGGATAAGAAATGTTTAGAAGACTATTTGAAAGCTCACCGGAGAGCGGTGCAATCATCGGTGCCACGTGGTACGCTGGGAGCGTCAAAATCAGAACGGGTGATTCAAGTGCTCCCGCCGATGAAGTGACGCGGTAACCATTCGGTGCTTTTTCAATACTTACCGCTCCAGAATGAAGCTTAAGTTTTTGCCCAAGTGCTATTTTGAGTGCATTCGTTAATTCCGAAAGACCTTCCGGGAAGGAAACAACGCGCGGACGAACTCGTGCAGCGCCGGATTTCGGCCGTCCTTTTGCGAGGCCGCGAATGAGCGAGCCATCCTGCTGCTCCGCGCGCCACATGCTGCCAAAGGCATAACGCATGCTTAGTTTTTCCGGATCGCCCGCGTAAATTCCAGTGATAAAGGGATCGGCACCATAATCCAAAATTTCTTTCCCCAATCTTCGTCGCACAAAGGATGCGGTAGGCTCGTCTTCTAATTTGGTTTTTGGGACAAATAGATCGCCAAGAATGCGAAGCTTGCCCATCGGGGACAGCAATGGCGTTATGGTCGCATCTAGTGGCCCACGAGGCAATTGCACCCAGCGGCCGTTCTTCAATACAAAGCGCGTTTTAGAAAGTGGGCTTGCTTCCAGGATTCGTTCCTCGAGTCCGGCGTCCCGGATTAGGTCGATGGTTTCCTGATTTTCGATTCGCAGCGAATTAGGTCCCGATTCCAGGAGGTAACCTTCTTCTCGTTCCGTCACGATTTTTCCGCCTGCCCGCGAAGCTTCTTCAAGCACGACAACATCTTTCCCGGCACGTGATAATTTATGAGCAGCGGTCAGGCCGGAAATTCCAGCCCCGATTATGATGGCGTCAGGCACGGAGTTGCTCCTTTATTTCAGCCGCAAGAATACTGTTCGTCGAGATGAGAGAGGGGGAATAGACCGTGTCCTCTCCGCTAAAATCGAATGCACGACCACCGGCCTCCTCGACAATGACACCGAGCGGTGCCGTGTCCCACAGCGCGACTTTGGGATCCAGCATGAGGTCCGCGCGGCCCGTCGCAACAAGGCAGTGACCGTAGCAATCCCCCCAGCCGCGAACGGCCTTCGCATTTTTTACCAAACGTTCGAACGCCTTTGGAGTGAGCGTACTTTCCAGTCGTGGGAAGTTCGTTGTGAGAACGAGTGAGTCCTGGACTCGCGCTGTTTCGGAAACCTGACAGCGCTCACCATTCCAATAGCAGCCGTGGCTGCGGGCGGCAGAGACGATTTCATTCAATGGCGGAAAATATACGCACCCATGCGTGATGCTACCGGATTCTTCCAATGCGACCATGACTCCATACAACGGTACCCCATGAATAAAGCTCTTGGTGCCGTCGATAGGGTCCAAGATCCACCGTCGGGCTCCATCCGTGCCTTCCTCACCGAATTCCTCGCCTAAAATTTTATCGTTTGGGAACTGAGTTCGAATACGTCCGCGAAGATATTCTTCCGATTCCCTGTCCGCACGAGTGACGGGCGTCGCATCGCTTTTCGTAATAATTTCCAAACCCGGCTTATTGAAGTATTTCAGGGTAATAGCTCCAGCGCCGCGGGCAAGTTCCTCCATCCATTCGCGAAGATCGTTCATTCGTGTAGTAAAGCGTGTATTTCCGTGAGCGCAACGTCCGCCAGGCATTCAATGAAGAGCGGATGGTCGTTCAGGCCCTTCATAATGCGATAGTGTTCAATTCCCGATGCCTCAGCAGTTCGGCGTTCCTCGATGTTAAGTTCATGCAGCGTTTCAATATGGTCGCTCACAAATGCAATGGGAACGACGAGCATATCGGTGATACCCAGCACTCCAAGCTTCTGCAGCGTTTCGTGCGTGGAAGGCGTAAGCCATTTCTTCGGGCCGACTTTGCTTTGGAACGAAAGCGTGTAATGCCGGTCAAATCCGCGCGCCGCCATCACGAGTTCCATGGTCTCGCGGATCTGTTGCGCATAAGGGTCGCCACGCTCCACAATATCCACCGGGGTCCCATGCGCGGAAAACAACAGAAATACTTTTTCCGGGCGTTCGAAGGCCGCGAGCGATTCATCTATGCGAGCGTTTAGTGCAGCGAGATACTTTGGGTGCTTGTAATATTCTCTTACCCGCCGCTCGCGGAAATCCGCTCGAAGGTTTTTAGTTACGCGGTCCCATTCGTTGAAACTGGATCCCGCATTAACAAAGGAATACTGTGGGTACAGTGGTAGCAATACGAGATCTGTGATTTGCTCGCCTATCAGTCCTTCTACCGTTTCCCTCGTAAATGGCTTCCAATACCGTGCGGCAAGACGAACGGTCGTCTTTAGGTCCCGATGATGCTCATCGAGATACGCTTGCAGCGCCCGGACCTCCAGCGCAGTCGCTTCCACAATGGGTGATTTGCCGCCAATTTCCCGATACTTCTCACGCACGGAAGGAGCCCGGCGCGAGGAAATTTGATTAGCGAGAAATCTTTGAAACCGCGGCCCGAATGGGAGATTAAAGATATCCGGGTCATTGAAGAGATTGAAAAGAAATGGCTCGACCGCTTCGAGCGAGTCCGGCCCGCCAAATTGCAGGAGAACGATGGCAATGGGGTGTTTTTCGATCACGGCGCTTAGAATTCCGCACAAAACGCCGAGCAGGATTCATAAACTCCCCGACCTATTTCAGAACAATACGCTCTACGACGTGAACGGCATGTCCGCTCGCATCAATTCCTGTGACGAGCGCAAAATACGTTCCGGCGGGGACCGCATTCGGTTGCTCATGCCAATCCCACGACCAATTGTTTGGCACGCTCGCGCGCAGTATCTCTCTTCCGAGCAAATCGGTAATCGTTACGCGAACATTGCTCATGCCCTCTGCATGCATCGTTAGGGCATTATGGGAAGGATTGGGATAGAGTGAAATAAGTGCAGTCGTATTAGGTTGGGTTTGTACGTCATTGTTTCGAGTGCGAACACCTTGCATAGTTATTGCGGGAAGAATTGGCTTATCTGGGCGTGTAGTGAATTGCAGTAGTCCATTATCAGAGCCGGGACTATTGCGAGAATAGGTGAATTCAATTGCGAAGGAATCTTGCTTCGAAAGCGTAATTGGAAACGGAGGTCTTGATGCAATGGAAAAGGCATTCGACTGTGTTACCTCCAACGAATCGATCAAGAGAGCCGAATCACTCGTGTTTTTAAGATAAATCTGTGCAGTGTCAGAGAATTGATTTGTCTCGAATGCAATAATGTTGTTTGAATCCTGAAGCGAAAGGGTAGAATCCTTCTTTGTAGGGCCGACGACCGTAGCTTCAAACACGAGAGTTGCAGAGCAGTTGCTATCTGCAGTTAACGTTATTGTTCCTGCAATCAAGCCAAGTGTCGAACCGGGATTAAAATTGATATAAGTTATCCAGGTGCTATCGAGTTGAGCGTTGCCAGTGGAATCTGAAAGCGTGAAGATGGACGATCCTCCGGAAATGTGCCAGGAAGTCGCGCCATTAGAAAATTTGTTGATTAGATTAAGATGGCGCTTAACGGTATCGAATTTAAGAACCGAACCGAGATTAATGGTATCAATTCCTGAGCAGTAGATATTGGCTGTCAGATTTTGTGCCTCTAAAACCCCTGCAGAGCCCAGAATTCCGCAGAATAGCAAGGCAATTGCGGTTCGAATCGCGAACGTACCGGAACGTGGCAAAGAGTTCATGGCTGCAAATTTACGGCATAAATCGGCCATCCGCTTCATTTTTCTTCTCCAAATCCGTTAAGAACTGCGACCAAATTCTCTTCTGAGGGAAGCGCAAGCTTTTTCCGAAGGCTTCGCCGGTGGTTTTCGACGGTGCGAGTAGAGAGGCAGAGAAGACTCGCCATTGCTTTCGTCGAAAGGCCGAGTCGAAGAAAGACTGCGATCTTGATTTCCATCGGTGTAAGCGTGGGAAAAGCGGCGGCCAACTTTACGATAAATGCACGATGGATCTGATTAAACTGATGCTCGAAGGTTTCCCAATCGCGATCGCTCTTAATATGATCGTCGATACGGCCTGCAATTTCCTTCGAAACTCGTGGCGGTTTAATTATGGGCTCCAACTCTTCCTTCAGAGTACACAAAAACTCGTTCCGTTCCACTAATTGAAGCGCAAGTGCCGTAAGCTCTTTCGATTGACGCTCCGCTTCTTCTCTCAAAAGCTTGGCTTGCTCATCGGCATTCTTCGCGAGTTGTTCCATTCGTGCTCGCTCGTGATCAGCTTTTTCAATTTCCACGCGCGCTGATATTTCCACGAGTGTTCGTTGCTTTTGTTCGCTGTGTACTGCAGCATTCAGGGCTATGAATTTATTGAAATATACGATCGATTCTTTCAGCTTTCCCCCGGCTTCATAGGCTTTTGCAAGCGCACTTGCACATTGGCATTGAAGAGGAAGAAGTTCAGATTCCTCTGCCATTGCGAGCGATTCAGAAAGTTTCTCTATGGCTTTCTCAGGATGCTTTAGTGCAATTAGTGAGCGGCCTTCGCCAATGAGACTGGAGCACCAAAGCCATCGTAGCGAAAGAGAAGACGCAATAGCAACAGAATGAGAAAAATGATCTGCTGCAAGTTGAACATGCCCTTCATCCAATTCGATATTACCAAGTGCATCCTCGATGTATGCTTGTGATTCCTTACTACCGATTGATGATGCCGCTTCCAGTGCGTGCGTATAGAGCTTGCGCGCGGCTTTTCGATCTCCGCGCTTGTATGCAATAATTCCGCGATTGTAAAGAGCAGTATCGAGCCCCGGAACATCTGCAATCTCTTTTTTTAATAAGATACTGCGTCCGAGGAAATTATCAGCTTTGTCGAGATCCTCGACTTCGATGTATATTCTTCCAATGTTCGCAAGCACAATTGAATGCCGCAGCGGTTCCTCGCTCTTGTCTAATACTGCGAGGCTATCATACTGGTATTGCAACGCCTTGGGATAGTCTCCTTGCTCCAGCGCGGCATTACCCATCGCGGTTAGAATGTCTATCTCCGATTGTCGGTGGTGTTCGCGACTTTGCTGAAGGGCTTGTTCGTAATTCGTAATGGCTTCGTTGTATTTACCTTGCTCGGCTAATGCAAGTCCCAAAGAAAACAGAGGACCCTCGTTCAGAGGCAGCTCGAAATTGGGGCGATCGAGTTCCATCGCTGTTTGGAATTCCTTCGCCGCCGATTCATACTGTGAAAGGGAATATAGGGCGCGGCCAATGTAGTAATGTGCCCGCGCCACCCCTTCCGCATCCCTCAGCTTCTCGGCCAACGCGAGTGCTTCTCGTGCCCATTTCTCGGCTTGTTTCGGGTTTTGGCGGTAGAAGTCCTTACTGTGCAGAAGCAGCAGGCGAAGGCGCTCCGTACGGGATGATGGGTCCCGGGCGGGCGCCTTCCCAAGTTCCTGCTTCGCTTTTTCCAGATCAAGCATGATGGAAAGTCCTAAGCGCTATCATATTACGCCCTGAGTTGAGCTCGAGAGTGGCTCAACTCAGAGCGAGCACTGTCGCGCTGATGCTTCTGTAAAACCCAGCGAAGCGCTATTCGGTACCCGACTTCACTACTCAATTTCTGCCTAAGCGTTGGCCCTGGAACGAAAAAAGCCCTCGTTTCCGAGAGCCTTTTTCATACTATCATTAGGAAAGGATTAATGGTCATCGCCATCGTCGTTATGTCGGTACCATCCCTGATGGCGTCCGGCATTATATTGGCCCCAGCGAGCTTGCTCCGTTTGGGCACGATACTGTGCGGCAGCAGCTCCCTGGCCTGCGCGATAGGCATCCTGCTGGTCTCCACGGTCATGGTCGCGATCCCGGTCCCCGTGCCAGTGATGATGCCATCCGCCTTCCGGTGCATAGACTGGAGCATTGTTGCTCGGTACATAGACCGGACTGTATGATGGTGCGTACCCCGGCGTGTAGGCTGGTGCAGACGGTACATACACCGGCTGCGATGGTACGTACACTGGCTGCGATGGCACGTATCCCGGTTGCGACGGTACATACCCCGGCGTTGACGGTACATAGATCGGAGTGGTCGAAGGCGCGGTCGTTCGTGGTATCGTGGCCGGTATCGAGCCATATGTTGTTCCCGGAACCCTATAGACGCCTGAATGTGGTCGCGTTCCTGGTCCGGCAAGTTGTGCACTGGCGTACTGGCTTCCGAACAGGAGAATGAAAGAGAATACTAAAAGTGTCGTGATTCGTATCATAGGAAATACAAGTTAAGTGATATTTCTCTTTCGTACAACGGCTATTCCTCGTTTCATCTTTACCCGTGAATAGTGCTTAACCTCCTCCATGCTTTTCTATAAAGTTCCGTTCGCCTGAATAGTGGTTCATTCGTTCCGGCGCGCCGCATGGCGGCAAAGTTCTTGTGCCATCTTGCAAACTGTATGGTGGATGATGGTCATCCATTGCTCACTTAAACCAAACTCATTATGCGCTACGTACGATTTGCACTTTTCGGAATTTGCTTTTCTATATTGCCACTCGTTGCTTCGGCTCAAATTTCGAGCTATTATCCACCGACTCCTTCGCCGGGGCTAATGCTCGGTGTTCGTGGCGGGCTTGGCATTACCAATGAGGCTACCCCTGCGTACACCAATTTCACCGTCGGCAGTCGCGCTGGGTTCCTGCTGGGCGGGCAGCTCGATTATTGGTTCACGTCCACCGTTGCCATTAGCGCCCAGGCGCTATACGATCAGAAAGGGGATCAGCTCACGGGAATCAGTCCCGATAATGGTTATCCCGAAACCGATGACTTCGTTCTCAACTATCTCGAAGTTCCCATCCTGGCAAAAGTTGCGCTGGGATCCGGTGGCGTAAAACCGTATCTTTTCGCCGGGCCGTCGTTCGGGTTCCTGCTTTCGGCAACGGACCACCAGGTACAGACCGCGCTGGGGTACGATCAAACCGTGGACGTTAGCCCGAACTTCAATACGTTCGACGCATCGCTGCTTTTTGGAGCGGGCGTTTCCTACGACCTTACGCCGGGTGGTACACAACTGTTTGCCGATGCCGGATATGCTCTCGGCCTCGTCAACGTCGAGAATACCACGAATACCCAGACCAATGAAACGCTCTCCTCGCGGGATGTTCGAATTGCGGCAGGGGTGATGTTCCCGATGCAATAGCAAAATCTGCAGACAGCCTTTTATAAAAAGCCCGCGTTGAGCGGGCTTTGGTGCCCTGGAGGCTCAGCAAGGAGCCTGTTTGACCTAAGATACGTTATCCCGCAAAATAATTTAAACTATGATCGCATTCCTTGGCACCGGCCTGCTCGGCTCGAATTGGGTTAGAAACCTGAGAACAAAAGGCGAAGACGTTCACGTCTGGAACCGCACCGCTTCGAAAGCGAAGGCGCTGGAATCCACCGGCGCAAAAGCATTCGGAACTCCTGGCGAAGCTGTGAAGGGTGCGGACCGAATCCATCTCGCCGTCTATGACGATACTGCCGTCGATACCATTCTGGGCGAAGCCGCGCCCGCTTTCGAAAAGGGCGCCATTATCTTCGATCACACGACAATCTCCGCTACCGGAGCGCGCACACGTTCAGAAAATTGGCAGGCGAGTGGCATCACCTACCTTCATGCCCCGGTCTTCATGGGGCCTCAAAATGCCCTCGAAAGTTCGGGCACGATGCTCATCTGCGGCGACCAACGCATTATCCACAAGCTCCAACCGGAACTAAAGAAAATGACCGGACGCCTGGAAAATCTTGGGGCGGATTCTGGCAGCTAAAGAAGCTGTTTCGGAATAGGCCATTCCCTGGATGGTTGGATGAATGGATTGCTATCGCGGCCACCCCTGCAACAGAGTTCCGGAGCGAGTATCGTCCCTAATGCGGGTTCCCGATTGAAACGCCTTATACCTGGATTACCCCCACATTAAACTTCCCGAGTTCCGGAACGTGATCGGCCATGGCGATGCCGGTGGAAATGATGCTACGGGTATCGCGCGGGTCCACGATGCCGTCCGTCCATAGCCGCGCCGCGGCATAGAGGGGCCCGGTCTGGTCATCGTACCGCTGTTGGATTTCCGCCAGCATCTTTTTCTGCTCCTCGTCTGAAATTGCTCCGCCGGTTTTCTTCATCGATGCCAGCTTGATAGAAAGCAACGTTTTGGAGGCTTGGGCGCCACCCATGACGGAAATCTGCGAGGTCGGCCAGGAGAAAATCATCCTTGGATCGTAGGCTTTTCCGCACATCGCATAATTGCCAGCGCCGTTGGAGTTCCCAACGATAAAGGTAAACTTCGGCACCACGGAATTTGCCACGGCCGATACCATCTTCGCTCCGTCCTTAATAATGCCGCCATGTTCCGATCGGGAACCCACCATGAAGCCCGTCACATCCTGCAGGAAGACCAGCGGAATATGCTTCTGGTTGCAGTTCATAATAAAGCGAGCCGCTTTATCCGCGGAATCCGAATAGATCACGCCGCCTACCTGCATTTCGCCCTTCGCCGTCTTCACCACCGATCGCTGGTTCGCAACAATTCCCACGGACCATCCATCGATCCGGGCATAGCAGGTGATGATCGTCTTGCCGTAATCGGCTTTATATTCATCGATCTCACCGGCATCGACAAACCGGGCGATAACTTCGTACATATCGTACGGCTTTGCCCGGTCCGGTGGAATAATCGCTAATAGTTCCTCCGGATCGTAAAGAGGCGGTTTGGGTTCCACGCGGTCGAAGTGGTGGTGTTCCAGCGGACCCAGCTTGCTCATGATGCTGCGGAGTTCCGCAATACAGGCGTCGTCGTTCGGCATCTTGTAATCGGTGACGCCGGAAACTTCGGAGTGAACTTTCGCTCCGCCTAACGATTCGTTATCGATCCGTTCCCCGATGGCCGCCTCTACCAATGCACTTCCGGCAAGGAAAACGTGTCCGGTTCCCTCGACAATGAGGGCTTCGTCCGACATGATCGGCAGGTACGCCCCGCCCGCCACGCACGGTCCCATGATCGCTGCCAGTTGCACAATGCCTTTGGAGGACATCACTGCGTTGTTGCGAAAAATCCGGCCGAAGTGCTCTTTGTCCGGAAAAATCTCGTCTTGCATCGGCAGATAGACCCCTGCGCTATCGACCAGATAAATGATGGGCAGGTGGTTCTCGATCGAGATTTCCTGCGCCCGCAGATTTTTCTTGCCGGTCATTGGGAACCATGCACCGGCCTTCACCGTGGCATCGTTCGCAACGATAACGCAGAGCCGCCCGCTCACCCGGCCAATGCCGGTTACCACTCCAGCCGAGACCGCCCCGCCTTCGGACTCGTACATGTCATGAGCCGCGAAGAGGCCGATTTCCAGGAAATCCGAGCCGGGATCAATCAACTTTTCGATACGCTCGCGGGCCGTAAGCTTGCCTTTTTCATGTTGCTTTTCGATGTTTTTTACACCGCCGCCAAGCTTCGTTTCATCGCCTAAGGCGGAAAATTTCCGCAGTGCATTACGCGAGGCATCCAGGGCCGACTGATAGGCCAGTGAATTGGTATCCAGAGGAGAACCGATGATCTTCATTCCTGCAAAAATACAACCGGGATTACGCTGAGCCTGCTGATTCCCCGAGTTCCTTCTACCCTCCCTTGTTATTTTCCGTGTACATTCGCTGCTAATCCATACCAAATTTCGTCTTTCAATTGCATTTAGTTTTAATAAAGGCACCTGTTTTCTTTAGAAAATAGTTGGCAGAGTAAAGTGTGTCCTTTTAATATTCATCAAGCGTTCATTAATATATGCATCGTTTCCCGTCCCCACGCCTTCTGCATCACGCACTACGCATCACGCATTGCGAATCCCCCTTCATCCTTCATCCTTCCGCCTTCATCCTTTCCCCTCTGGGTGCCTATCATTGCACTCACTAATCTAAGACGAGAAATAGCGGCCGTTATTGAAATCCCAAAGATTTAATAGTACGGGCACCTGCTTTCTAAAAAACAAATGATTAAATGAAGACTGTACATCTCAAGAATTACGCATTACGCATCACGCATTACGCATTACGCATCACGCATTACGCATTACGCATCACGCATTACGCATTACGCATCACGCATTACGCATTACGCATCACGCATTACGCATTACGGATCACGCATTACGTCTTAATATGTCCCAAGCTTCAGGCTGACGGTAAGGGTCACGCCGCTCAAATCCTGATTGGTGACGCGCGATTGTGCGATGTTCGTGTTCTTCGCATCGAGGCCGAACGCGAAGAAATAACCGAGCCCGACAAGCAACCGCGATTTAGGTGTAATATTCAACTCTCCGAATACCTGAGGCTCCGCGAGATAAAAAATGGTTCCACTGGTATTGAAAAAATTATCGAAGAGGCTCGTCTTCGGGTGTTCGTAATCTTTCACCGAGCCAAAGCCAAGGCTTAGCTCGCCGCCGTAATGGAGGAGCTGGTCGCTCTGTTCCATGTATTGCGCCAACAGATGAACGTAACTATAATTCGTGACGGTGTGGCTCAGGTTGACATCGCCGCCGATGCCCAGAAGGTAAGTCTTGTTGAATACCGCGCCCCAATACATGCCGACGGCCGTGCCCACATTTTGTTTGATCGAATTCGTAGCCGTCTCGAAGGACCACACGGAACGAATCGAGGTTGAGGAGTCCATGAGCGTTTGCGTGCCCTGTGC
>JAKAIL010000110.1 GCA_021825235.1 Bacteroidota bacterium
CTCCCCTGGGCCCTCACCTCCTATTGTCGACGAATACTGGCGTCTATGTTTCAAATGATACTCCCATATACTGGCTTCCAGAAGGCTCAGGCCTAGGCTCTGATTCAACTGCGGTCACGGCGTTCGCTTTTGACGGAGTGAACGTATTCGCTGGCACTAATGGGAATGGGATTTTCAGACGTCCTATTTCAGAACTTACCTCTCCATTGAGCATAGTAGCCATAGTACAGCCTATTAGGGGCGACCTTTCCACTTTCCCCAATCCATTCTCGCAATCCACCACCATCGACTTCACCGCCCGCACCGCCGGGTACGCGAGCGTCTCCATCGTCAATACGTTGGGAACCGAAGTCGCGCGGCTCTTTTCCGGCGAGCTTTCGCCCGGCGCGCACCGCTTCACCTGGAACGATCCCGCTGTGCCGGATGGCATGTACGAGTGCGTCGTGCGGATGAATGGGGTGGTGCAGCATGCGGAGGTGGTATTGATGCGGTAGCTATCTTAGGCTTCACACTTCGGCAAATTCATCCTGCTCGATCTCGTATTTGTAGAGGGTATCGATTGAAAATTTTTTCGAAGCATCGAGGATTTCGATCCCGACGATATGTTTTTCCGCGGTGAGATCGATATTGATTCCATCGCCAGCCTCGATCGCGGCAAGCGGCCGCTCATCGGATAGCTGAATGTATGCCGCATCGGCTTCTTTATCGTACGATATCTTCATATTTCGTGTGCCTGTCTAACGGATACACCGTTTTAACGACCACCCGGTTTCCTTCGCGAACGAACGCGATCTTGACTGGAAATCCAATCGTCCCAACAAACGCATCCGAAACAAATTCCCTGCTTTCTCCTTCCGGCTCCCGGTCCGCGGCTCTCTCTGCCAAAATGTTTTCGACCTCTTTTCGCCCGACTCGATAAAGCTTAAGCCTCTGTCGCGCGTGGCGTGTAAAATATATCTGCATCAATGCCCGATGATTCTTCCCGCGCGGTCCATGGATTCTTCCCGGGTCCGATTGGTTCCCTCGCCACGCCGGTATTCTTCGATTCTGCGCCGGGCCTCTTCCATCACCGCCTGCCGATTGGATGGCTTATCTGCTTTTGGAACACTCTCGTACAATCGATCCGCTATCCGCAGCCGTTCGCCGGGTGGTAGTTGCAGGCCCTCTTGAATCAAACGCTCTGTCTCTCTGAACATATCAACAGAACTTTCGAATGGATACCTTAGTGCCGCTCCAGGAGAAGCGATCCCGCCGTGCCGGATGGGATGTACGAGTGCGTGGTGCGGATGAATGGGCGGGTGCAGCAGGCATGGTTGGTGCTGATGCGATAGTGGAACCTTCATTGCCCGCCCCTGCTTTTCCTATTATGAGCGCACGAGAATTAGCGGAATTATTCGAAGAGCTGCCGGCAGAGGCTCGGTCACAACTGGAGCGGTTGGCCGAGAAACTACGCGCGGCACGGCGCACTCAGAAGCCGACCGGCGATTATTCCTTCGATTGGGCCGGTGGGCTGAAAGAATTTCGCGATCAATACACTTCCGTCGAACTTCAGCATAAAGCATCCGAGTGGCGGCTCGAGTCCTGATCGATACGAATATTTTCCTCGAAGTTCTTCTGGAACAGGAGCGTTGGAAAATGTGCGAGGATCTCTTACGAGAATATCGGGGTGTCTCGTCCCTCACCGATTTCGCTTTACACTCTATCGGCGTCACATTGTTGGGCCTCCAAAAAGCCGCGCTGTTTCAACGCTTCCTGAACGATGTCCTCGCTCGGAACGAGTTGCTCACGCTGGAGCCCGACGAGTTTCCACAGTTACTTGCAATCCACGAACATCACCGCCTCGGCTTCGACGACGCCTATCAACTCGCTGCGGCAGAACATTTCGGACTGGAATTCTTCACGATCGATCGGCACTTTCAAGGGATCCAATCGCCGATTAAAATAACGGTTCTGGAATAGTTCGGCGGTCCCGCCGTGCCGGATGGCATGTACGAGTGCGTGGTACGGATGAATGGGCGGGTGCAGCAGGCGGCGGTAGTGCTGATGTGGTAATTGTTAGCTCACGTTCGGTCGCGCCAATAGAACGGTTTTCGCTTTGAATGAGCGATTGCATAAACTCTCACAGTATCCTGTACCACTTCATAGATAATCGAGAAGGGATATGGGTGTAGCACCTTCGCGCGAATCGTGTTTCGAATGGGTGCATATCGTTCTGGGAACTCCGCGATCTCTTCCAAGGCATCGGCCATCGCAAGTCGAAACGCGTTCGCCACGAACTCACCGAATTCTTTTGTGGTGTATTCCTCCGCTTGCTCCAATTCTTCCAGTGCGGCCGGATCGACACGCAATTTCATTTGCCGGCACGATTGCGGAGTCCACGGATAACGTCGCCGCCATCGACGCCGCTAACGAGGCCCGCATCCCATGCCGCCTTTCTGCGCTCTGCTTCGTCCAGCCACGCGCTCAGAACTTTTTCTTCCCGCACGCTCTCGAAGAGTCGCTCGGCCACCCGGAGCCGTTCTTCGTCTGGCAACTGGAGCGCATCACGTAAAAGACTTTCGGTTTCTCTGAACATACAAATTGAACTCTTTAAGATTTAACAAAGTGCCATATCGACAATCCCGCTGTGCCGAATGGGATGTACGAGTGTGTCGTGCGGATGAATGGCGGGTGCAGCAGGCGGGGCTTGTGCTGATGCGGTAAGTATTCCATTTCACCATGCATTCGCATTGCTTCCTGTTTCTGTCGCGCCTGGAACATTTTGATGTCGCCTCGTCCCGAAGATCAAAATGATGTTGGTTGCAAGAATAGTTGTAAACGCAATCGCAGGCAAAGCGTCCATCGTAGGGCCGTAGGCATTGTTAACGGTAATTGCCAGGACCGCCGTGACCAATCCGCGCGGCACAAGCCAGAAGAGCAGGCGGCGATCCCGGTTGAGCCATTCGCGAAACGAGTGATATAATATTTTCACGGCTGCAAATCTGCCCGCAAAAATTGCCAGAAGAATTGCAATTACTGGAATGACATCTTCCAGCGGGATAATCTTGACCATTATACCCAGAAGCACGAAAAAGAAGGAGCGTGTAAAAAATGCCAGATCGCTATGGAATGTTGGGATGGCGCTTTCGCCAGTATCCTTTTGCGCGGTCGCCAGATTGATTGCAATTGCGAAGGCCAATACTGCGAGCAAACCACTTCCTTGAAACATGCGTGAGAGGGAGTACACAAGCAAGATCAGGCTAAGCAAAAAAATATTTTCGTATTGCTCGGTTGTGCGCTTCGTTTTCCACAGGCGCCATACTAAACTAAAGCTAACAGCGGTCATAAGCGATCCCAGAATCTTCAGCCCAATGCTGGTAATCACCCCTCTCAGTTCCAAATCGCCTTGATCGAGTCCAATAATACTTCCGACGGTAATAACGGCCAGCACGTCACTCATCGCCGATTCCACCAGTACCGTGCCTCGAATATGCTCTGGCGCACGCAATTGCTGGATGATGGGCATCACCATGGTGCTGCTGGTGCACCCCAAGACCGCTCCGGCCAGCAGCGAGAATGTTTGGTTCCATTCTAATAACCAATAGCACGCAGCGGCAATAAGCAAGACCGTTACCAAATAGCCTATGGCCGATAGAACGAGTCCTCGCAGAATATCGCGCCAGCCCTGCCGCAGATTAAGTTCCAATCCACTTTCGAAGAGGATCAGGATCAGTGCAAACGTACCCAGGTGCGTGCTAAAATCATCGAGCCCGTGCGGATCGATTAAGCCAAAAACCGGACCCAGTAACAAGCCGGCAATGAGGAGCATGATCGAATCTGGCGTTCGGGTCGTTTGAAATCCCCGATTGGCGATAAACGCGACCAGCAAAAGCGCACCGAGGAGCCAGAAGAGCGTGGTATCGTTGAGCATGAAGTTGTCCGTTAGAGAAAAGAAATAGGACTTTGAAAAAAACATGGCAGCGCCGGTCACAGTTTCGCAGTCAGCGGATGGCACGAAAGAGTGTGCTATTGCAATTCAGACAATCCCGGCGGCGCATTACTTTTTCGCCGTATATTAGTTAGCGAAGTGATGGGCACCTTTATTCCATTAGACACTGATGTGAAAAGTTTCTTCAATAAGATTCTTTCGGAAATTGGTGCCTTTATGAATTTCAAACGCAAAAGAGAGAGGTGACTTAGCGTAATTGGAAGAAAAACAGCATTTTCGAACTGACTCGTTGGGTCTGCTGTTGAGCGCCGAACTCAGAACCTGGATTACGCGGATGGATGCGGATTTTCTGGATTGCTTCGATAGAAGGTCCCACAAATCAGCTTCATCTCATAAATTCAGTTCAGACAACCAATTAAGGAACGCATAAGAAAAAATGGATCATAAAGAAGGTCAGTATAAAGTTCGGGATTTGAAGCTTGCCGATGCCGGTCGCCGGCAGATCGAATGGGCGGAAAGCCGTATGCCGGTGCTCATGAAGCTCCGGGAGACGTATTCGAAAACGAAGCCGCTCGCCGGGTACCGCATTGCCGGGTGCCTGCACGTCACCAAAGAGACGGCGGTGCTCATCGAAACGCTCCGCGCTGCCGGAGCGGATGTGGCCTGGAGCGGATGCAATCCCCTTTCGACGAACGATGAAGTAGCCGCCGCGCTGGCCAAGGAAGGCGTTCAGATCTATGCCTGGTACGGCATGAACGTCGAGGAATTTTACTGGTGCATCGAGCGCTCGCTGGATTTCCATCCGAACCTCACGCTCGATGACGGTGCGGACCTCATTTTTACGGTCCACAACAAGTTCCCGAAACTGCTCGATGAGATTATTGGTGGAACCGAAGAGACGACAACCGGCGTCCACCGGCTGCGTTCGATGTCGGCCGATGGGAAGCTTCGCTACCCGGTCATCGCCGTCAACGATGCCGAGACGAAATGGGATTTCGATAATGTCTATGGAACCGGCCAGTCCACGCTCGATGGCGTTATCCGCGCGACGAGCGTCCTGCTTGCCGGGAAGAATGTCGTCATCGCCGGTTATGGCCATTGCGGCAAGGGCGTTGCCATGCGCGCCAAAGGCATGGGAGCGAATGTCATCATCACCGAAGTGAAGCCGACGGCGGCACTGAAAGCCACGCTCGAGGGTATGCGCGTCATGCCGATGGACGAGGCAGCGAAAGTCGGCGACATCTTCATCACCGCGACCGGCGTAAAGGACGTCATCGTTGGCCGCCATTTCGATCTCCTGAAGGACGGCGCTATCGTTGCCAACACCGGCCACTATGATTGCGAAATCAACATTCCGGAACTCGATGAGCGTTCAGCTACCCATCGCACCATTCGTGCTAACTGCGAAGAGTATCTCCTTTCCGGGAACCGCCGCGTGTATCTCCTCGCGCAAGGACGGCTCGTCAATCTGGCCGCCGCCGAGGGACATCCTTCCGAAGTAATGGACATGAGCTTTGCGAATCAGTTCCTGAGCCAGCTCCGCCTGGTCCGGGTGGACAAAGGTGAAGAGGTGATGGAGCGTGGGCTTGTCTATGACATCCCCAACGAGCAGGACCAGGAACTCGCCGGCCTCAAGCTGGAGACCATCGGCGCAGCAATCGATGCGCTCACCGAAGAGCAGATCGCCTACCAGATGGACTACGCGGCGGGAACGTAAACGAACAAGCAAGTTCATTTGAGATCGCTGGCCCGATAAATCCGAGCCATTTCATTTCCCGTCGCGCCACAAGCGCCCCATGAAGCGTTCGGCATTGCCACACAGGATGCTAATGGCGCGCTTAAGATTTCGAGCCTTCGCCTCTTCGGATTTTAGTCCGGCGAAATAGCGCAGGACTTCCTTCTTGCGGCTGGGCGCGAGTTTGGTCCAGGACATTTTCGCTTCCGGATTCTCCTTCAGCGCCAATTGAAACCATCGCGGCATCGGATGCATAGGGCCGTTCTTGTAGGCGCCATCGAACTCGATCTCAACGGTAACTTTATCTGCCACTTTTGTATCGGATGCCTTCCGGACGTGCCCATGCAGATAAAGATAAAAACTCCCGTCCCCGCGCGGCATCATATTAATGCGCCACGGCTTTTTTGGCGCGCCGTTTACCCGCACGAGGACCGGCATGGGCCGCCGCCAGCCTTTGCGCAGCCGATCCGCCCGCGAGCGGCTAACACGCACGTATGGATTTACCCCAATGATTTCGATTGTTCCGGAAAAGGTCACACCTCACCAAACGGAACGAATCACGAATTGAGTTCAACGATGCTCCTCTGTTCATTGGGTTCATTCTTCCATCCTTCGTGTTATCCTGGTTTGATCCGCTCCATGCAACTCACAAAATCCCGCAAGGAACTCATAAACGAATACAAGCAAACGAGGCCACGAATGGGCATTTTCGCCATTCGCAACCAGTCGAACGGCAAGCTCTATGTCGCTCGGGCACAGGATCTCGACCGAATCTGGAACGGCGAGCAGTTTAAACTCGATTCCGGCGGTCATCCTAACCGTGAGTTACAGGCCGATTGGAAGGACTTTGGACCCGCGAATTTCACCTTCGAAGTGCTCCACGAACTGAACTATTCTGACGATCCTGCCGCCGATCCGAAAGCGGATCTCGCGGCGCTCGAACAGCTTGTGCTGGATGAACTACAACCCTACGATGAAAAAGGGTATAACCACCGCGCGCGAAGTCGCTAATGTTCCAGCGCCCAGACGATAATATTTGTTCCTATCCGGAAGGCCTCTTGCCGTTTATACTCCGGATCGCCGTGGACTTCGGGGTCGTCCCAGCCGTCACTGGGATTCGTCTGATAGGTGTAGTAGATGCAGAGGCGACCGTTATCGAACAAGCCGAATCCCTGCGCTGGTTTGCCATCGTGCTCGTGAATTTTGGGAAGGCCATTCGGAAAATCGAAATGGCAATGATAGAGCCCATACGAGAACGGGAGTTCCTGAAGATTCTGTTCAGGGAAAATTCGCTTTAATTGCGGGCGAATGGTGGTATCGAGGCCGTAGTCATCGTCAATGTAAAGGAACCCGCCGGCATCGCAGTAAGCACGGAGCCGCTTCACTTCGGTCTCGGTGAAATCGACGCGGCCATGGCCCGTCATAAAGATAAACGGATAGTTGAAAATATCGTCACTCGCCACATCGACCCATACATACTTCGGATCGACATCGATGTTCGTATTCTTCGCCAGGAACTTTAGCATGTTCGGTTCCTCGTCCGGGTCATTATACCAATCGCTGCCGCCGGGATATTTTAGGCGCGCCATAACGAACCGGGAGCTCGTCCGGTTAATGGTGGTTGGAAACTCCTGCGCGCGGGCTTTGGGCGCATGAGCGCCCCAGGCGAACGCTAGAGTGAAGAGCATTCCGACCAGAGAGATATTGGATAATCGCGCGACCATGAATCAGCAAGATAACGGCAAGTCACTGGTGGATAGTGCCTCAGAAGAGCATGCTCGGTCCGTGAAAAATGGGTCATCCGGTCGAAGCCTCCCGCATAAAGCAAGAGCTCTGGAAACTCCGCAGGCAGCAGTTCTATACTTGCTGTTTATGGTACTCATCTATTGGCCGATCTTCCTCGGCCACCGCTTTTTCTGGGAAGATTTCTTCATCCAGGAATACCCGATCCGCGAGTATTGCTTCTACATGGTCCGGTGGGCCCACCAGCTTCCCTTCTGGAACCCGTATTCGTGGGCCTGGTCACCGCTTTTAGCCGATGCGCAGAATGGATTCTGGTATCCGACGAATCTCCTGCAAATTGCCGTCACATGGCTCTTTGCGCCACATGCCGTGCATTTGCCGGTAATCGCTCCGGAAGTAATGACGCTGCTGCACCTGCCACTGGCAGCACTGGGCATGTTTGTTCTCGCAAGAAAGCAATTTCGACTGAGCGGCATAGCCGCACTCCTGGCCGGCCTGTGCTGGGGATTTGGCGTGCGTATGATTGCCGAGCAAAACCATCCCATGCAGATTATCCAGCTCGCGCTCCTGCCGTGGGAGGCGCTGTTGCTCATGCGCTCCTGGAGTTCCTGGCGATATGCTATTTGGCTTGGGTTGCTCTTTGGCATCAGCTTTCTCGCCGGGCAACCCCAGACATTTTTCTATATCGCCATCTTCCTTGGCGCATTTACGCTGGCAGAATCGGTGCGACGGTGGAGAAAAGAACCGTCCTCCTGGGAAACCTTTCAACCCATTGTATTCTCCTCGCTGGCAATAGTAATTGCTCTTTGCGTTTCTGCAATTCAACTATTTCCAACGCTGGAACTTGTCCACTTATCGGCACGCCAGCACCTGGCGTTTAATCAGGCCAGCGACGTCGGACTGCAATTCGGCCACTTCATCAATTTCTTCGTTCCCAAGTTTTTCGGCGAATATTCCGGATTCGGACAAAGCCATACGATTGCCTTACACAACTGGTATTGGGAAGCGGCGTTCTACTGGGGCGCGATTGCAGAAATACTGGCCATCTTTGCCTTTGTGAGCCGCTGGAAAGAGCGCGCAACCGACGATCCCAAATCGCGCTACCTCTTCTTCTTTGCGCTCTTTGGCATACTTTGCCTTGCCTATGGCATGGGAAACAATCTTTACTTCCAGTGGCCCTTTTGGAAATTCCTCCCTTTCTTCGACCACATTCGCGCGCCAAATCGTATGGTCTGGTTCGTCTGGTTCTTAGGAGCACTGCTTACCGGAATCGGGCTGGACACCCTCCTCGAGCGATGGAACGAACTTCAGCGCTACCGCCGCTTTTTCGGGATTTCCGTCGCGCTATTCCTGGCACTCAATCTCTTATCCGTGACGGGCGTATTCGATTATTTTTTCGATAATAGCACTGTTCGGAGCGGGCTTTGGCACCTTCTCTTGCTTTCCCTCCTCGCAAGTCTGTTGGCAGGACTATATTTTTATTTGGCGATAACAAAGCGCATGAATATGCGAACCGCCGCGATTTGGGCCGTGGTGCTCGTGGCAGCCGATCTGTACGGGAATGATTGTAACTGGTATCGCAATACGCTAAACCGCGAAACGTTCGTTGCACAGGATTCGCTCAGTTCCACTATCTCCGAGTTCCGCGCGCAACACGCTGCAGATCATGCGAAATTGCTCATCCTCCGGCCCGAGGGTGAGCGCCGGATGCATTATAATCTCGGTATGTTTTTGCGCCTGCCCATCGAGAACGCGTTCGATTCCTCCGGCTTATTATTTCTCAATCCCCTTGCGCTTCCCAAGGCACTGCCGCCCGTAAACGACCCCGAGCGGCGAATGGAAATCATGGGAGTTACCACCGTGGACGATCGCGGCAACATCATCCATTTGCCGCAGGCGCTTCCCTATCTTAAGCTCTATCGTCACTGGCACATTGCGAGTGGAGCTAATGCCAAGGAACTATTAAACAGCCCGGAATTCGACTGTACGCATACCATCCTGCTCGATAACCAGCCAACATTTCGTTCCGCTACCAGCGAAACCCCTGATACCGCGATCCTGGAGAGTTATTCCGAGAATGATGTGAAAATTCTCGTGCATGCTGCACAGCCGGAGGTGCTGTTTGTCAACGACCTCTGGTATCCCGCCTGGAACGCGCGGGTGGATGGGAACCCTGTAAAAATTCTGCGCGCCTTTACTTCCCTGCGGGCCATTCCGGTTGCGGCCGGAGTACACACCGTAGTATTGCGCTACGACAGCAACGCATTCAATATCGGATGGAAGATTACGGCGGAGACCATCCTTTGCGCGCTCCTCGCCCTCGTATTTGGACCAAAACAGAAGAGCCCCGGCGATAACCGAGGCCCTTCCGAGCTAAAGTAAGGTGAGAAGGAGCAGCTATGCTCGTGAGCATACGCTCCTCTTACTTATAGATTGCAGGTCGAAGCCTGCTGTTCCTCCCCGGTAAACATCGCCCCGCCCCGGATTGTGCCGCAGGCAGCCTTACACCGTGGGCCAGTGCTTCCAGCCAGACGAGTGGGCCAATGCTTCCATCCAGACGCGTGGGTCAGTGCTTCCAGCCTGACGCATGGGTCAGTGCTTCCAGCCTGACGTGGGTCAGTGCTTCCAGCCTGACGCATGGGTCAGTGCTTCCAGCCTGACGTGGGTCAGTGCTTCCAGCCTGACGTGGGTCAGTGCTTCCAGCCTGACGTGGGTCAGTGCTTCCAGCCTGACGTGGTGTCCAGCGACCCCGCCGGACAGCGCGGGAAGGCGTCAGATACCACCGACCTGCGTAGTGGACGTGCTGCGCACGTCCACGCGGCGTGCCGAGCAATATGTCGCGGTTGTGGAACCGGGTCAGGACGTGCGCGGCACGTCCCTACGGAAATTGCCCGCCCGAGCCGCCGATTAGCCGAAAGCCTCTGGGAAGCCGCCTGCATGGGAGCCGGGCTTGGAACGAAATTATGAGGCCCCGTCGCCCGCCACGCCGGTGACGAAGCGCGGGAAGACATGGCGGCGAACGAGAGGCCGACTCCGGCGGCAATGGCGACAGCGGAATAGTTCCGAATGGGTGTACCGGTAGCCCAAAGTCTTTACGGCATAGCGTGTTGTTTCGAATCTGGTTTCAGAAGGCACCTCAATTCTTCAATTTTTAAAGGTGGTGACTTCTGATGAAGCATCGAATGACAATTGGGGCAAACCGGTCGAAGATCTCGGACAGGATTAACTTGGTATTGAGAACCAATTTCGGAAAGTGGTTTCAGATGATGGACATGAATAAAACCTTTACCTAACTCACCGTAACGTTCCTCAAAATCGAGATCACAAACTTGGCATCTTAAACCGGAATGTGTAATACATTCCTTTCTAGCTTGAGGATTGCGCTCGTAAACGTTCTCTATTGCGGTATGCTGAGCGCCTTCATCGTAGAGATTTGGTACGGCGGATTGTCGATTAAGGGAATCCGGTACTCCAAAAAGACCATCCGAGTGCAGTGGGCGTTCCACTTCATTACGGCAATCAACTTTGATGACTGGGTTCCCATCCTCTTCCCATTGCACCGTAGCGTCCCACGTGTGCTGGAATCCAACGCGGAACTGTGCCTTCCTCAAAACTTGGTATTTTTCGCGAGGTCCTCAAAGACTCGCGTGTCGGGAAGTCCCTCCAAATGGAGTTCCTGAGCTTTAGCAATAATTTCCTCATTAGATTGAAGTTGCCCCCAATTAATGGACAGGTGATTTGTTAGGGTTAGGGACCAACCGAATCCTCTTTTATGAGTCAACAGAAATACGACGAACCCTTCCGCCGGAGCGCGGTTCAGTTAGTGGAGTCGGGTCAGAGCGGGGCGCAGGTAGCGCGCGATCTCGGGCTACCGGCCAGTCAAGTGTATGCCTGGTGCCGGAAGTACCGGACGGTGCCGTCGAAGCATGGCAATGCCTTCGAGAACCAGAGCTAGGTAGCGAAGCTTCGGAAGGAGCTGGCGCTGGCGCAGATGGAACTGGATATTTTAAAAAAAGCGATCACTATTTTTTCACGGCCGGAAGTGCCTCGCAGTCGATGAAATACCAATTCATTTTGGAGCGTCATGTTCGCTACAGCACGAGCGCGCAATGCCGGGTGCTTCGGGTGAGCCGTGCCGGATATTATCAGGGGTGCAAGCAGCATGATCGCTCATGCGAAATACCCAAGCGCCAGCGGGAGAATGCGGAGCTGGTGCGGCGGCTGCGCGTGCTCTATCCGCAGTACCGGGGTCGGTACGGGAGTCCGCGGATGACGCGGGCGCTGCAGCAGGAAGGCTACCGGTGCTCGCGCAATCGTGTGGCACGACTGATGCGCCAGGAAGGGCTGAGGGCGCGGGCGAAACGGAAGTTCGCGGTCACGACGCATTCGGATCATCGCGCAGCCTCCCCGAATCTGCTGAACCGGAACTTTACCGTGGCCCAGCCGAACCGGGTATGGACGTGCGACATCACCTACATACCGACGAAGCAAGACGAGTACGTGGCGACGGTGATGGACCTTTGCACACGAAAGATCGTGGGCCTTGCCATGCGCGACGATCTGTCGCAGCAATTGGTAATCGACGCGCTCCGCCAAGCGATCGACCGGCAGCGGCCGGAAGCCGGACTGCTGCTGCATTCGGATCGTGGCGTGCAATACGCCTCCGATGCCTATCGGACGATCCGACGCGAACACGGCTTCCGTCAAAGCATGAGCCGAAAAGGCAACTGCTGGGACAACGCGCCAATGGAATCCTTCTTTAAAACTTTGAAGGTCGAACTCGTCTATCCTCAACGCTTTGAGACGCACGAGCACGCCAAACGCGCCATCTTCGAGTATATCGAAATCTTTTACAACCGGCAACGAATGCACTCGGCTTTGAACTTTCAGACACCCGATGCGTTTGAAGCCATCATCCATCAACAAATCATTCCCAACCCTATCGAATTACCTGTCTGAAAAATCGGGGCAAATCCAGT
>JAKAIL010000111.1 GCA_021825235.1 Bacteroidota bacterium
GTCCTGCGTGTACAGTTGCCAGGTGCGGGAAAGGTTGGTGGTATCGCGCACGCTCAACTCTTTTTGGAGCTGGCCGTCCGGCGTCCAACCGGGCATCGGCGGAAGGAAGGTGGCGAGTTGTGCGGGATCGAGTGCGCGAGCAATGGGCAGCATAGCCTGCGCGCCGGTATCAACCGTTCTTGCGGTGTCCGGCGGCAACGGCGGAGGATTGACCCCAAAGCTATCCGCGGAGGAACGGATGGTATCGAGCGACATGGGAACGGAACCCTGACGGTTGCAGCCGAGCAGGAATAGTATTCCAGCAAGCCCAAGCACGGGGCTTACGCGTAACCGTCTATAATTCCCAGTTCCCATTAGCAAAATCCAAAGAATCCGTGTAATCCAGGTCCGTACGGCAGGGTTAGAATTCCGCCAGCAGCAATTTATCCCCAATCGGATAAAATACCCAGCTCACCATTTTTCCCCGCTTGCCGTTGGTCTGCTTGATTTGATAGAGATGTTTTTGTCCCGATGGTGTGTCCTTCGTTTTGAACACGGCATAATACATACGGTGCGACTCGGGATACGCCTCGAAGAGCGCTTTCATTTTGCCGAGCATATCGGCGACATGCGCGTGCTCTTCCGGACTTACCGGATTCGCTGCGCGCGTCCACATCTTCGAAGGGTCCTGCCAGGCGATCATTGCGGCCGCGCTATCCACCTGGTTTGTCTCAGCCATACGCTTGAGGTCCATAATGTTTTGGAATACCACGTCCGAAAGCGAATCGCGTACCATAGCGGAGAGCATGACCAAGTCCGTGCGAGGTTTCACGCCAATGCCCCCCTGCGCCAGCGCCATCGTGGGAAGGAAGAGAAATGCTAAGAGAAGCGTTTTCATAGAAATTGGAACATGCTATCGCCTGAGTATGCTCCCTCCAAATCCCCTGCTTGTGTGGGCCGGGAGTATACTCCCGGTCCCTCACAAGACGCTTGCAGGATTTGAAAGACTGTGTAGCTCCGGGAGTATACTCCCGGAGCAACACAGGAAGTGCTACGCTCTACCCGAAGCTCAAGATATCCGGAGCGAGACAGGTGTATGGTAACGAAATAATCCGCACCAGCGCGCTGAAGATGGGGGAGGTGACGCCGATAAAAATCGGTGTCTTCATCGATTCTTATCATGACCAAAGTGTTTAGTTAAAATGTTCTTGTGTGGGACCGGGAGTATACTCCCGGTCCCACACAAGTTGAACTAAGCAGTACAAAATTACTCTCATCATGCCGACTCATTTTCAAAACTTTATCGATGGCCACTGGTGCGATTCCTCCGATGGTCGCACGTTCGAAAACCGAAACCCCGCCAATTGGAACGAAATCTTAGGGACGTTCCCGCTTTCCATAAAGCAAGATGTGGACCGCGCCACGCAGGCAGCACTCGAGGCATTCCGCCAATGGCGGTTCGTGCCTGCGCCGGAGCGTGGCAATATTCTGCGTAAAGCCGGAGACATTATGGTCCGCCGGAAGAACGAGATTGCCGCCATTATGACACGCGAGATGGGCAAGCCGCTCACCGAAACGAAAGGCGACGTGCAGGAAGGCATCGACACCGCATTCTATTCAGCGACCGAGGGACGGCGCTTGTTTGGCATTAACACGCCCAGCGAACTTCCGAACAAGATGAACCTTTCATTCCGGGTTCCCATCGGGGTGTGCGGGCTTATCACACCGTGGAATTTCCCCATGGCCATTCCTTCCTGGAATATCTTCCCCGGCCTCGTGGCGGGCAATACCTTTGTCTTCAAGCCTGCTGAAGACACCCCGTGGACCGCGAACGTCCTCGCGGAGATTCTAATCGAAGCCGGACTGCCGAAAGGCTGCCTGAACATCGTGCACGGAGCCGGGGCCGTCGTCGGTGCAGCTATTACCGAGCACCCGGATATTCGTGCCGTCAGCTTTACCGGTTCGACTTCGACGGGAGCTATTGTTGCGCGAGCGTGCGGGGAGCGCACGAAGCATGTTTGCCTCGAAATGGGCGGCAAGAATGCGCAGATCGTCATGGCCGATGCCGATCTCGACCTTGCCATCGAAGGCGTGCTCTGGGGTGCCTTTGGCACGACCGGCCAACGGTGTACAGCAACCTCGCGGCTCATCCTTCACGAAAAGATCCACGATGAGATGGTGGAACGTCTTGCCCGGCAAGCCTCCAAGCTACGGCTCGGCGACGGGCTCGATGCAAAAACGGATGTGGGACCGATCATCAATGAAAAGCAACGAAAGAACATAGAACGCTATGTGAAAATCGGCAAAGAAGAAGGCGCGAATTGCATGCTTGGCGGCGAAGTAGCCAGCATTGGGAACTTGAAAAACGGTTGGTTCTTCCAGCCGACTATCTTTACGGATGTCACTCCGGAAATGCGCATCGCGAAGGAAGAAATTTTCGGTCCGGTGCTTTCGGTGCTGAAATGCCGCTCGCTCGAAGAAGCGATAGAAATCAATAATTCGGTGCAATACGGTCTCTCTTCCAGCATTTACACGCGCGATATTAACGTAGCCATGCAAGCCGCGCGCGATATTGAGGCAGGCATCACATACATCAATGCTGCGACGATCGGAGCGGAAGCACACATGCCCTTTGGGGGCGTGAAAGGCACCGGCAATGGTCACCGCGAAGGCGGCTGGGCCGTCTTCGATTTCTATACCGAGTGGAAGTCCGTTTATATCGACTACAGCGGCAAGCTGCAACGGGCGCAAATTGATGTCTGAACCCGAATGTCGCAGATTTACGCGGATTGCACGGATGATTTTTAGGATTTGATTTTTTGAGACCTTACCTCAAATCTTTTGAAACCCGTGGCTCCTTCCTGCGGTTAAGCGCGTTTTCATCTTAACGACAATACGGATTCTATTGAAACTATAGTGAGTTTATCCGGTAAATCGCCCGTGTAATCCGCTTAAATCCGCGAAATCCAGGTTCTCCATGAATTTTCAACTTTCCGACGACCACATAGCCATCCGCGATGCCGCGCGCGAATTCGCGGTCAATGAAATTGCACCCAGCGCCGTCGAGCGCGATCAGACGGGCGAGTTCCCCACCGACATTGTCCAGAAGCTGGGCGAGCTCGGCTTTATGGGAATGATGGTCCCGCCCGAATGGGGTGGGGCCGGCCTGGATGCCGTGAGCTATACTATCGCCCTCGAAGAAATCGCGAAAGTGGATGCGAGCGTTGCGGTCATCATGTCGGTCAATAATTCCCTTGTCTGCTGGGTACTCGATACTTTCGGTACGGATGAGCAAAAGGAACGGTTCCTGCGCCCGCTGGCGACCGGCCAGAAACTTGGCGCGTATTGCCTCTCGGAGCCGGGCATCGGCTCCGATGCCACGCAGCAGGCAACGACCGCCGCGTTCCAATCGGATGGGACCTATCTCATCAACGGCGCGAAGAACTGGATTACCAATGGAACAAAAGCCGATCATTATATCGTCTTCGCGCAGACGGATGCCTCGAAGGGACACAAGGGTATTACGTGCTTCCTTGTGGACAAAGGAATGCCAGGCTTCGAAATCGGCCTTAAGGAAGACAAGCTCGGCATTCGTTCCAGCGACACTTGTTCGCTCGGATTTACCGATGTTCGCGTTGGCGCGGACCGCATTGTCGGCTCCGTAGGACAAGGCTTCAAGATCGCTATGGAGACGTTGAACGGCGGACGCATCGGAATTGCTGCGCAGGCATTAGGCATTGCGACCGGCGCAATGGAACGTGCGGTGCGCTACAGCTTCGAGCGCCATGCGTTCGGCAAGCCGATTAATCAACTCCAGGCTATTCAATTCAAGCTTGCCGATATGCAGGTGAAAACAGAAGCTGCCCGAATGCTGATTTTCAATGCTGCGCGCAAGAAAGATTTTGGCCAGAGCTATATTCAAGAAGCGGCGATGGCGAAGCTTTACGCTTCGCGCGCCGCCATGGAAGTTGCTACCGAAGCCATTCAAGTACATGGCGGCTATGGCTACGTCCGCGAATATCTTGTCGAGCGCGCCCTGCGCGATGCAAAGATCACGGAAATCTATGAAGGCACCAGCGAAATTCAGCACATCGTCATCGCGCGGCAATTACTCAAAGAGTATGAGCTTCACAATGATTGAAAAGCCCGTGTGGCGCCGGGAGTATACTCCCGGCGCCACACGGTACGTCTTGTTCCTTGCGCTTTTATGTCTTCCCCTTATCGCTCGCGCACAAACGGCCGGAAAGTATGAGTTCTACCGCTACAAGCAAACCCAGGCTATTCAAATCGATCCGTTGGGACAATTTTTGGGTCGTGTTAGCGCAGAGTATGAAGTGCGGCTCGATCCGAATTATACCCGCGCCTACGAATTCGTGTATCAAAAAAATTTGGAAGATAAGCAAATCACGGGAGCCTATCCCGAGTCCGGAATTTCGATCGGAGCAATCGAGCGCATTTATCTTGTCGATAATGCTGCCATGCTCGGGCAATATGTTGGCATCGGCGCGGGGGTCGGCCTTATCGATAAAACGATTTCCGCCCGGCTCACGGCGGAAATTGGTTACAAATATGCGTTCGGCGGCGGCATCGGGCATTTTTTTATCGAGCCGCGCATCATCATGGACGCGTATTTGATCACCAATCATGCAGGCAAGCGAGTCCTGCCCTATATCTCCCTGCCGTTCGGATATGCCTGGTGGTGAGGGATTTTTGTGCCCAGCGCCAAACTTTGCCGTATATTTGCCAAATGTTGGACGTGTGAGGTTTCGCCGTTCAATGTGTTTTTCGCCAAACCTACTGTTAAAAAAGGAGCTAAATCTAATGATGCAACCTCATGGCACAGCACGCGGGAACCGCGCGCTACTCTTCGCTTTGTCACTTCTTCTTGCGGGTGGTCTTCTCGTTCCGGTACATCGAGCGCGGGCGCAGGATCGGCCCAGCCCGGCTCTGTATGACGTTGCAATCGATCCGCTCGATCTGCTCGCGCAACAGGGACCGCTCAATCTCCAATATGAATGGGAGACGAGCCCCGTCAATAGCTGGGTCGTTCGCGCCCATTATTGGTCCGTGACACCGTGGGGCGGCTTTGGTGCCGGCGCTGCCTATCGCTTCTACATCGCTGACAGTCGGGCACTCAATGGGCTTTCCGTCGCGCCCGCCGCCGATATTTTTTTCCTGAACGACGGCAATCTCGGTCATGCCGCGACCGACGTATGGCTTGGGGGCGACTTGGGCTATAAATGGATTTTCAATCAATTCTCCGTCGAACCACTGATTGGGCTGCGGATCGGTTTCGCAGCCGGTTCTCCTGCGTCCAACTTGGGCGCATCGACTGGCGGGGTTGCCCAAATTAGTGTTTACCTTGGCTACGCGTGGTAATGCATTCCAAGGAACCATAAGCTTCCTCCGTTGTGAACCGCTCTCCATTCCGCTGGCGAATTAGACGAAAATGCCTAAGCGTCTCCACGCTGGTCGTCCTAACATCGGGATTGCTCTGGGGCCAAGCGGTGGCGCAGCACCCCGGCGGCGGAGTGCTATCGCCGACGCCTCCGGTTCCCACCCTGGTGGACACGATGACCATGATGCCGTACCTTACGGCGAGCCTCAACTTCTTCTCGGGAAAAGCATTCCTTGCGAATGCCACCGGACCGGGCGTGGGCGGCGGCCTGCTCTTCGACATGACCAACGAGGGGCAGCCCGTGGGCTTCATGTTCGATTTTGCGTTCCAGGACATGTACGGCGCGGCCCCAAATGGGAACTGCGTTAATATTTCCGGCGATACCGTCCTCGCGCCGGCCGATGCGTATCACTACTGGCAATATTTATTATTCGAGCCATTCCTGAAGCTTCAAACGAAAGGGAAGCAAAAGGGCTATTTTATGATCGGTGCAAGTTTTGGTTTCGCGGTCCTATCGGAAACTGTCAGCCAGGGACAGACGCTCACGCAGTACGCGCTCTGGGGCGCATCCGATTATGCACATCGATTTCGATTCGATCTTCGCGCAGGTATCGGCGTGCAATTGGCGGCCATCCACGGCCATGCTCTTATTCTCGAAGCACGTGCCGGCTACCCGCTAACAAACGAAATTTCGAATTACCCCAACGTGTGTACCGGCGGCGAATTCGGTAACTGGCATATTATTACCCTTCAGGCCAATCTGGGACTGAAATTATAAAATTTCCGAGAGACAGCACACCGTGTACCCACGGTGGAGCGAAGCGAAACCCATGGAGATGGTGTTTATGAGTTTTAAGTCGCCCGTAGGAGGTAACTTCCTTATCGCGGATTCCGAATAACAGTATTATGAAAAAAGGCACAATCATCATTGGTGGGATTATTCTCATCATCCTCATTCTTTTCTTTTGGTGGCAGGGAACCTACAACAGCTTCGTCAATATGGACGAAGGCGTGAAGGCGCAGCTCGGCCAGCTTAATAACGTCTATCAGCAGCGCGCGGACCTGATCCCGAATTTGGTCGAGACCGTCAAAGGCGCAGCCATACAAGAGCGCACGACGCTCACGGATGTGATCGACGCCCGATCTCGCGCCACCGGCATCAATCTTACGCCGCAAGCACTGAAAGATCCCCAGGCATTTCAGAATTTCCAGAACGTGCAGGGGCAGCTTTCCAGCGCGCTTTCGCGACTCATGGTCGTCGTCGAACGCTACCCAAATCTTCGCAGCCAGGCGAATTTTACGGTCCTCATGTCGCAGCTCGAAGGGCAGGAGAACCGCATTCGCTTGGAACGAAATCGCTATAATGATGTAGTCCGCAGTTACAATGCGCGGGTCCGGTCCTTCCCAGCGAGTATTATTGCCGGCATGTCCGGATTCACGGAATATCCGTATTTCGAGGCTGCCGCCGGCGCGGAGAATGCACCGAAAGTGAACTTTAGCACGCCCGGAGCCGAAATTGGAACTCCACCGGCCACTACCACCCCTTCCACCGGGCAGACACCCAGTTCCACCACCGAACCACACGGCCCCGCACGGCCCGCACCGGCACAATGAAGTATCATTCTACATCTTCCCCAGTGTGGCTCCGAGAGTATACTCTCGGAGCCACACTGGCGCTTTGGGTACTTTTATGCACCGTTGGTCATGCGTTCGCCCAATCCTCCGATTATCCTCCGGTTCCCATCCTCCACAACTATGTGCTCGATCAGACGAATTCGCTCACGCCGGACGAGCAAGCAGCGCTCGATCAAAAGTTAAAAAATTATGAGGATTCCACCTCGACACAGATTTGCATCGTCCTCATTCCCACGCTGAATGGCTATCCCGTCGAGGACTACGCCGTGAACGTGTATGACACGAACCAAATCGGCCAAAAACACAAGGATAATGGCGCGCTCATTCTGCTGGCCATGCAGGACCATAAAGGCTGGATCACCACCGGATACGGTCTGGAACCCACGCTAACCGATGCGGCAACGAGCATTATCTACAACCAGATTCTCGTCCCGGCGTTGCGCGAGGGAAATGTTTATGCCGGACTCGACAGTGCGACGACCACCATGTTCCAGGTGATTGGCGGGGAATTCAAAAATACGAATCTGGGCCGAGCGCAGCAGCCGCAGGGCGGGCCGTCGCCGGGCGGTGTGTTATTTATCGTGGTCGCATTTTTTGTCGTGCTCTTTTTGCTTCGCGGATTGGCTGGCAGCGCCTCGAAACGAACCGTCGTTGGTTCCGGTGGTGCGGGTTCCGGATGCCTGGGAGGGATCCTTTCGGGATTGTTCTGGTCCTCGCTCTTCAATTCCGGTAGCGGTGGTTGGGGCGGCGGCGGTTTTGGCGGTGGCGGCTTCGGTGGCTTTGGAGGAGGCGGTGGCTTCGGTGGGTTCTCCGGCGGTGGCGGCATGACCGGCGGCGGCGGAGCGGGGGGTGGGTGGTGAGCCTGGATTCCGCTGATTTATTTCTGATTCCGCTGATTGATTTTCAAGCCTGGAGACGATGTGCTCCATGCTGAGATTCATGCTGGTGAATCAGGAAGGGCGAAGAATTGGGTTCCAAAAGGGCACGGGCGAGCTAAAAGCTCGCAGACTCGCCGCGGCGAGAAAGGCTGTGCTACGCGGCGCATATCCCGCGCCGCGTTTTCCCGCGAAGCGAGGGCGAAGGGTGGCGGCATAAAGCGCCCGCGAGCGCATACCTGCCGATTGACTGGTGAAAACGGAAGAAACAGTAGCGGAACCAGCCCGCCGCCACGAATGTATCACGCCCCAGAGAAATAATTTTCTGGAGGCTGCGTTGAAACTTTCTTCTCGAGCGTTTGTGGAAATTCCGAAATGGCTTAGCCTTTTATTGTCTTTCGCACCTACGTTGCTTTGTCTTCACGCCAATGCATCCGGGCAGCCGGTGCGAGCCTTCTCGCCTTTTACAAAAGCCAACGAGACCATCCTTCGGGTAGCACCCGATTCCGCGACGCTGCCGGTTCTTCTCGGCACGCGGAGCGCGCCCCTTCGCCCGCAGGTAACGAAAGCCTTAAGTTCCATTCCGGTAATTCGCGAGATCCAACAGAATCTGATCACGGGAATGACCGGCATCATCGTTGCGAAAAAGGATTTTACGCAATTCACACGTGCGATGGATTCGCTGGCCAATGCGCTCGATGATTCCACCTTGCGCGAATATGAGGTTTTCCCGCCCGTAACGGACATGCTCCGAAGTGTTATTGCGCCCGATGATGCGCAAGCCCGCAAAGCAGTTGCGAAAATGCGCTTACAGGAAGCAACGCGCGCGCTTCTAAACGTCGCGGGCGACAGCACGCCGGTTTTGATGACGCTTTATTGCGGCGACACAACGAGGATCGCCGAGTATAAAAGTTGGATAGCGTACTACGGGTCCGGTTCCTCCGCGCGCGTCCGGTTCGACAGTCTCACGCACCTCCTATGGTTCTGGGCTTTGCCAGAAATCGGAAGAGAAGCAATTAAATTGTTTGGAGATAACGCGGAGGTACATGGCCTGGGATTATTTGGTGCGGAGGGAGAACGAGCGGATCTCCAGAATACCAGCGCGCTTCTGTTAGCCGAGCAGTATCCACAGACGCTCGCGCCGAAAGACCTCGCACGGGTCCTGCTCTACGAGGAGTGCAACGTGACTTACGATCGAGCGATGTCGGTAACATCCGCCTTGCTCGACGGGGCGAAATCCGCCGTCCTCGATTTGAGGTTCGCTCCGGGCAAGCCGACACGGCGCGATCTTAGGATCGAATTTTACGCCGAGAAAGTCTCCATCCCCTCAACCGGCTCCGCGTTAACGACCGCGTTTCGAAATGCTATCGACTCGCGAAAATCCTACTTCGGCGATCCTGCCGACTTTGCCCGAAGAGTGAACGACCGGCGCACTATTCTCAAGGAACTATCTTCCACCCTTTTGCCCGATAATATTGAAGCGCTGAAGACTTATGGGCTTGACGATGACATCCATGTTCTAATACGAAATGAATCCGCGGAACGTGCGGATTCGCTACGAATCGCCATTGCATCGAACGGCTCATGCACCTATTTCTATTATTCCGAGCATTTGCGGCAGGTCGAGATGGCAATTCAGCCCGGCGTTCTGCTAAGCTCCCGTTTGCATAAGGTTTGGGTAATGCCTAAGGCATTCCAGCTAAGCAAGCACGATGTTCCGCTCGCAATTGGCAACAGCATTCAATACGTCTTCGGAGGCCTGAAGGGAACCCTGAGCCAAAAGTCATGGGCAAGCCAGACCGGTCTCGAAGGGCAAGGCATGTCAATTCTTGTAGTTGAGGCCGGGGGATTCTCGATTACGCATCCCGATTATGCAGACAGAATTATTTGGCATGACACTCTTCCAGATGGTACTTCGCCAATATATGACAATCACGGGACCGCATGCGTCGGCGAGGCTGCCGGTTCCGGCAAACTTTCCGATTACGAACTGACAGGCGTCGCTCCCAAAGCGCAACTTCTTCTTGAAGGATATGCTTATTGGTCCTCTGCTTCCGATGCGGCGGCCAACGCAGGAGCTATTAGCGCTTCCGTTTCAATCGCTGAGGGCGTCGGAACTCCCGATCCGAGTCAATTCTGCTCTGACATTAAGACTGAGTTCTACGACCGAGGTATTCAACTTGTGGGCGCGATCGGGGATTCCGGACCGGGATTTCGAACGATTGATTACCCCGGCGGCTGCCCGGAATCTATCGGGGTCGGAGACTGCTTCCCAATCGACAAGATGGTCGATGATATTTCATCAAGGGGTCCCTCTAAGTATTATAAATACCTGATTAAGCCGGATGTCCTTGCTCCCGGAGATCAGATCTGCTCTACTGACTATACTGCTAACAGCAACTCCTGCGCAGCAAACGGAAGCCCATATTATGGTGTACTTGGTGAGACGTCTGCCGCCGCCCCCTTTGTCGCTGGCGTTGTTGCGCTCGTGAAACAGCATAATCCGAGCCTTAGTCTCGATCAAATTAAGAGTTCGATTGTGAATTATGCGGATAATATTCCTGGCATGGTCTCTGTTTTTGATCAAGGCGGCGGTGAAGTCAATGCACTTCGCGCAATCAATGCTCCCGTTTACTTTTCTCCTGTATCTTTGAGCATCACAGACGATATTGCAGAGGAGGGAAGTGGCACCGTAACGCTCCAAAACGGCGGCCAGCAGGGAGTTATCGTTCATGCTCGTTACGATCCGGCTAATTACTACGACGCGACAGTATTCAACCCACTAATACTTTTCAGCGATCAGGACTTCGATATCCCCGCGGGCGCTTCGAAAGTCTTGACGATCACTGTTGACGCATCCAAACTCAATCAGCTTAACTCGACCACGGTGCCTTATTCCGAGCGCATTGTTTTTGACATTTACCCTGATAACGATTATCCGAAGATCGACCCGTCCGCGCGGATTATCGACTCTGCTACGCTTCCGATGGCCTTCGCAAAGGTCGGGAATGCCGATCCCGCTAAAAATATTCACATCAAACTCGCGGCGCCAGACTCTCTCTTATCGGAGTATCCTGGTTACTCGGTTGCATCATCATCGTTGTATGGCAAGGTCTTTTCCGGTCAGGACAGTTCGGTAAAAGGAACTTTCTCCTCCCTCGACACCACTCTCTCAATGACTCAGTGGGGTAGCACTTATTTTTACGTCGTCGCGGTTGGCCGCGTGATTCTGGTTAAGGGAGGCGACACGATATTGGTACAAAGTTTTTGCAAGTACCCGGTTGATTTTAATGAGACAGCCAACTTTCCCGTCGTGGTCGATCCATCCATCGGCACCGATAGCGGAAATGTTCTCGATCTGCATAGCTTTGTATCGAACGGACTCCTTCGCCCACTGAAGGTTCAGATTCACACCGAAGGTGCTTTGAATGAAGATATTGTTTTCAGCGGAATAAGCATGGTTCAATCGCTCGAATTAGGCGGCGTGGCCTCTCTCCTCCAAAGTGAGTGTTTAGTCGATGCCACGGGAAGCAACGCGCGCTTGATTGCCGGGCAGCGGACTCGCCCTCCCGTTGGGTGGTCTCGATACGTTCAACGTCAGCCGATAGTGATAGTGCCTAAGCCTGTCGTTTTGGACGCCGCCAAAAACGCTCTCTGGCAATCGCCGTCGGTGGTGAGCTATGTGCTCCGGCCGGTTGTGAACGGATATAATTTCCCAACCGTCACGGATACCTTCAGTGGCACGAAAACACTCTATACGGATGCTGACACGAGCTACCAGTCCAATCAAGGCGCTGTTGCTGACACGAGCGATCTGGTTTTTCACGGCGCGGTTCTCCGGGCGGCCAGTGGCGCATACTCGATCACTGAGTTAACCGATCCCGGTCTCGTTGGGGACACGCTCCATTTCTTTAAGGGATTTATTCCAGCGATTTATCGCGGAAAGATGGGAGCCCCAACTGATACGTCGAGCAAACTCGCGCTCGATTCGAGCGCGGCGCTTACGCTCTCCCTATCGTCTAATTCTGGAGCCATCGAAGGCTGCTATGTTGCCGGTCCGGGCCAAATAGACATCGCGCAACCGGATGGCACGCACGCAACAGGAAGCCCATTCGTCGCGCTATTAGATTTTGCTCGGCCGAATGAGTCCAATATTTCGGGATTCGTGAGCGAGAAGGGTTCCTACTGGATCGATTATCAAACGGACTCCCTTCTGGCCGATCCTCTTTGCCTCAAGGCGCAGGTACTTTGGCAAGATACTTTGCCCATAATCATCCAACAGTGTAATGGCTTGGAGAGCACTGGCTGCTGTGCTCTTAGTTCCGTTTTGAATGGTTCCGTCAATCACCCTCAAATGAGTTTCACGGTTTTCCCCAATCCGGCCTCCGCATCTTCGATGTTACAATATTTTCTCACCGGCGAATCCTCTGTCAGCATCACAATCTATGATGCCCTTGGCCGCATCGTGGCAAGGCCTGTAGTGGGCGAGATGGAGA
>JAKAIL010000112.1 GCA_021825235.1 Bacteroidota bacterium
CTAAGTTCCGTCGGCCTACGGCCTCCGGAACTTAGCCGGAACCCTGGAACTCCAAAAGACCACTACCCTGACATTTCTATCTGGGATAAAAACCTGACATTTCTATCTTGGTGTTACATCGCCGGTCAAAACCGGGAGATCGAGTTCCAGTGCAAGTGCTGCTGCAAAACAATCCGCATAGGACGCCCCGCCTTGTGCCTTAAGCTCCGCCGCATCGCGTATCTGGTCTATCGTGGGAAGCACTACTTCGATTGGGGAATTACGAATGCGTTCTTCGATAAACTGCGCCCCGGCACGGCCATCTTTTCTCCAGATTGAATAGAGTACTTCGCCCCGGTTAATCGCGCTCATTGGGAGCCGTTGTCCCGCAATTCGTGCTTCGCGAAGGATGTCTCGAACGCGATCCGAACCAGGTTCGCGATTGAGAAATACAAGAAACGCGTAGCTATCGAATACGAATTTTTTCATCTTCGCGTATTTTATCGAGTGCTCGTTCCCTCAACAGCAACTCCACGGCATTGCTGGGACTCATCCAGCCTTCCAAATCGGTAATGTCCTCGATAGGATTTGGATCGATTTCCAAATGCTCTCCCCGCTCTCTTATTGTTACATGCTTCCCCTCACGCAGGCCATAACGCTCCTGTATTTCCATCGGCAGATGGATATCCCCACCCGAATCTACTGTCGCATCGTATTCTCGGTCCATACCTTCCGAACGAGGGCTGAAAGCGCGGAATTCCCCGGTTCATAGAAGGAGGGAAGAAAAGCTCTTCCGCGAATGTTCTACGGGGCATGGCGGAAAAACT
Source organism: Bacteroidota bacterium (assembly GCA_021825235.1). Classification (GTDB taxonomy): domain Bacteria; phylum Bacteroidota; class Ignavibacteria; order Palsa-1295; family Palsa-1295; genus PALSA-1295. Next base: position 807 of record JAKAIL010000112.1, read on the forward strand.
CTCGAAAACGAAAGCCCTTCCGGGCAAGCTTGTGAGTGAGAATGGGCACGCGACGAACGGTCGCGCTAAGCCGGCATCCTCCGGTAGTTCGCAACCCTCCTATGAAGAACTGACCGGCCTCACCCGTGCCGAAATTCTCTCCGATTACCGCATTGCGCACCAAAGCCGGCTGGCCAGTTTGCTCGGGCGGCGCGAGGTGCTTTCCGGCAAAGCAAAGTTCGGAATTTTTGGCGACGGCAAAGAAGTGCCACAAGTGGCTATGGCCCGTGCTTTCAAGAACGGCGACTGGCGCTCGGGCTACTACCGCGACCAGACCTTCATGTTCGCCGCCGGCATCTACACCATCCAGGAATTTTTCGCACAGCTTTATGCGCACACCTCGGTCGAGGCCGAACCTGCTTCGGCTGGCCGTATGATGAATGGGCATTTCGGAACGCGCAGCCTGAACGAGGACGGCTCGTGGAAGAACCTGATGGCCCAGAAAAATTCCTCCGCCGATGTTTCTCCCACGAGCGGACAAATGCCACGACTCGTAGGGCTGGCGTACGCTTCCAAGCTCTTTCGCGAAACACCGGTGCTGCAAACAGGCTTCGAAGAGTTCTCGGACCACGGCAACGAAGTTGCCTTCGGCACCATCGGCAATGCTTCCACCTCCGAAGGGAACTTCTGGGAAGCCTTCAATGCCGCGGGCGTGCTCGGCATTCCCATGCTCATCAGTGTGTGGGACGATGGCTATGGCATTAGCGTACCGGCCAAATACCAGACGTGCAAGGAAGACATTTCTGAAATCCTTCAGGGGTTCGAGGTTGAGTCCGGCGCGGGCTCTGCGGCCGGATATCAAATTTTCAAAGTTTGTGGCTGGGATTATCCGGAGCTCCTAAAAGCGTATAAGGAAGGAACCGAGCAAGCGCGCAAATCGCACATTCCCGTTCTCTTCCACATTACCGAACTCACGCAGCCGCAGGGACACTCCACTTCCGGTTCCCATGAACGCTATAAGTCCAAAGAGCGGCTTGAATGGGAAACCGAGCACGACTGCGTCAAACGCTTCCGGGAATGGATCCTTTCCCATCACGTGGCTTCCGAGGCAGAGATGGAGGCCATCGATGCCGAAGATAAGAAGGAAGTCGATGCGGCAAAGCAGCGCGCGTGGGATGCCTATTTAGCTCCCATCCGCAGCGATATTGCCGAGGTGAGCGCCATTTTCGATGCGATTGCCGCGGAATCCTCAAATGGACCGGAGATTATTGCGATCAAAGATGGCCTGAATGCCATCAAAGAACCAATCAACAAAGATATTTACAGCGCGGTTGGGAAAGTCCTGCGCATTGCCGGTGGTCGGGCTGGAAGCACCGACCTACGCGCCTGGAAGCGCGAGGCGGATGCACGCCATCATGAGGAATACGATACATTCATGTACAGCCAGTCGGTGGAATCGGCGCTAAACGTTCCCGAAGTAAAGGCGATCTATACTGGAGATGAGCCGAAGGTGGATGGCCGCCAGGTTATGCAGGCCTGTTTCGATCACGCGCTGGCGCGCGATCCGCGTGTCTTCGCCATCGGCGAAGATATTGGCGTCATCGGGGATGTCAACAAAGGCTTCGAGGGACTCCAGGAGAAATACGGTGAGCTTCGCGTGACCGATACCGGCATTCGCGAAGCGACCATTATGGGACAGGGCATTGGCGCGGCCATGCGAGGCCTAAGACCCATCGTGGAAATTCAATATTTGGATTACCTGCTCTTCGCGTTGGAACCAATGTCGGACGACCTTGCCACGGTGCAGTGGCGCACGAAAGGCGGGCAAAAAGCGCCCGTCATTGTTCGCACGCGCGGACACCGCCTGGAAGGGGTGTGGCATTCCGGTTCCCCCATGGGAATGGTCTTGAACGCCGTGCGCGGAATGTACGTCCTTGTTCCGCGCAACATGACGCAAGCCGCGGGCTTTTACAATACTATGCTCTGCTCGGACGATACTGCGCTCATCGTCGAAGTGCTGAATGGTTACCGGCTCAAGGAGACCATCCCTACAAATGTCGGCGAGTTTACCGTGCCACTCGGGGTTCCCGAAATCCTGCGCGAAGGAACGGATATTACGCTGGTTACGTACGGCGCAAGCTGCCGCATCGCTATGGAAGCGGCCAGCGAACTCGAGACGCTCGGTATTTCGCTCGAAGTGATCGACGTCCAATCGCTCCTGCCATTCGACATTCACCAGAAGATTCTGGAATCGCTCCAGAAGACAAACCGCATTATCTTCCTGGACGAAGATGTTCCCGGCGGCGCCTCGGCCTATATGATGCACGAGGTCCTCGAAGTGCAGGATGGTTACCGCTACCTCGATTCCAAACCGATTACACTCACCTCGAAAGAGCATCGCCCGGCCTATGGCTCCGATGGCGATTATTTCTCCAAGCCACAAGTGGAAGATGTAATCGAGACGGCATATCGGATAATGCGGGAAAGCGAGCCGGGGAGGTACCCGGAAATCTTCTAAAAGGAACGCGAACGAGCATTTCGAGGGTTCACATTACTGTGAACTCTTCTCTCGACTCGGCATTACGCTCGGTGCAGTTCTATAACTACACTCACAGGACGTAATCCTGTCGGAGACTTTTTGGACACGCTGACCGCTAAGCAAGCCAAGAAGATCGCTTGGACCTTAAAACTTGTGCGAACGCTTCCGCTTGTTCCAATCGAGTATTTGAAAAAGCTGACCGGGACGCAGGAGATATGAGAAATCCGGGCTGAATTTGCGGGTGAAGAATTTCGATTGCTTGGTTTTTGGTCAAACGCCCATACGCTCATGATCACAAATGGATTCAAAAAGAAGGGTGACAAAATTCCCGCAAGTGAAATTCAACTTGCGACCAGTCGAAAACTTGAATTTGTTGGAAGGAAATAATGATGAAGGATGATCTCGATCGCTACATTGAACGTCGGAAGAAGCGGGATCCCGAATTTGCCGATGGCTTCGATGAAGGTTATCAAGAATTCAAGCTTGGGGTCCTTTTAAGACTTGCCCGCGAAGAAGCGGGACTAACTCAAGAACAAGTCGCAAAGAAACTTCGAACGAAGAAATCTGCAATTTCACGGATCGAGCGGCATACGCGAGATGTACGCCTTTCGACGCTTCATAAATACGCCAAAGCGCTGGGCAAACAAGTAAAACTCGATATTATGTAAGAAGTCTTTATTGGGTTGCAGTCACGCTGAGGCGCATGCCAAGATCGGCGTGGCCGAGGACCGGGCAGATAACATCATACACGCCGGGAACTAAGGAGACGGTCATGTCCGCCGTCATGCCGGGCGGAATATCGCTCGGCAGTTGCTGTTCGACTCCCATGCCCTTGATTTTGAAGCTGTGGTTCATCGTACCATCATTGGTAATGTGAAACGTAACGATTCCCGCCGGGAACGCCGTGGGCATGTGAATGTGGTACTCATCTTCGCTAACGTTTACCACGGCTCCATTGGCCGTGCGCGTTTAGGTCTCGCCATTTGTCGAATGCTGGGAACTTGAACAACCCGCAAGGAATAGACCGAGCACGCAAATGCTCGCTGCATAGTATTGGAATTTGTGAATCATTGTGGTCCTGAAAAGATGAGTGGGAAAACCACAAGAGCTGTGCCGAAGGGAAGGGACCTCATCGCTCCTTCGCCAAAAGACCTCACCATAAAAAAATTTTACACCCAAGGTCTGCAGATTGCTGCAATTTTTCAATGCAACCCTTGCTTTAGACAATCTTCGGCCCGCCAGTGGAAGATTTTCTATCCGCCTATTAAGTCACAGAGCTTTACTTTGAGCGCCTTGGCAATTCTGGAAAGTGTGACAATGGAAACGTTCACTTCGCCGCGTTCTAATTGGCCGCAATATTTCGAATCAATCGAGGCTTCCTCGGCTAAGCGCTCCTGAGTCCACCCGAGATTTTTTCGGTGCTTTCGAATCTCGGCGCCCAAATCCCTCAATAATTTCACTAAAACTCAATCTAAAAAAAGAGGCATATATGTCCACCGTACATATCCCCTTTACCATGAACGACTGGATTATTTTATGAAAACCGAATCTGTGGGACTTAGTGTTGCTGTATCTATGCGGTATGCTATTCCGATAGCATTGCTCCTCCTTTACTCGGTCCGTTCCCACGCCCAAAGCGCGGGCGATAGCCTTATTGTCCATCTCAAAAGCGGTGAGCGGGTGGCAATCCCCATTGCCGATATTCAAAAAATCACCTTCGATACGCTTTCAACGGATGTCGTGCGTGCTGGGAGCACGGCACCAAGCGGACTGGAACTCTCGCCCAATTTCCCGAACCCATCCATAAATGGAACGAATATAGAATTTTCTATCCCGAACAGGGGGAATGTGTGCATTGCCATTTACGATGCGAAGGGCAATGTCATTCGTCGAATGGAGTTACCGCACTCGCCCGCGGGCCAAAATTATGTGCGGTGGGACGAACGTACTAACGAGGGCGCATTGGTACCAAGTGGCGATTATTTTTATGAAGTGCGGTTCGAGGATGAAGTCCGGGCAAGAAAGATGGTAGTAATACCATGAAACGAGTTGTAATATCTCTGCTTCTTTCGCTCTGTGCCACTTCGGCTGTGGCACAGAACACGTACATGCGTGTTCAGCTTAAGAATGGCGAGAAGATGACTTTCAATGTCGATAGCGTCGCCAACATGACTTTCGCGAAGCAGGATCTCACCCCACGCTATTCCATCATGGACCTTGTTTGCCCCATTGCAATACCAGACGAATTCAAATTTGTGGTAGGCGATATTGACAGTATGACGTTTGACCGCGATACAGCTCAAAAGAAAGTTCTCACGGTCCATTACGCGAGTTCTTATTGGCTAAATGTTTTTCACCTCACTGGAATACCAGAACGAATTGAGCCAGATGCGCCCATTGATAGCATTAGCTTTGGTACGTACGAAGTCGACACCAACGTGGTCGATGATTTTCCCGCCTTAGGAGAGCCAATCGGAGGGCTGGGATATGTCAGCACCGCATGGGACGGCAATCGGATCTATGCTGCACCGCCGGGAACATATTGGGAATTGGATTCAAACCTTCACGTGGTCCGCGATTCTCTATTCGATTCCTTAGCCTCGAACTCTGGCTGGTTTTCATTTTGTATCAATGGCACCGGTGATCGATTACTTTCGATAGGAAGGTACTATGGCGGGTCTTCATATCTTGTCGAGGAGGACTTAGATAATAGTACTTTTGAAGTAATCGATTCGGTCGCGCGTATTTCGAGTGCTGTTTATTTCCCCGGAACGAATAATGTCGTCTATTATTCTTACGATACTTCGGGCGCGGGAACGGGATATTATCTCTTGGACCGTGCAACGGGATCGCGAACACTCCTCCTTTCCTATTATCCCGGCCTGCCGCCAAGCGAAGTCGTAAATAGCTTCGACATTAGCCCGGATGGTAAGAAGCTGCTTTTCACGGTTACAGGCTATAAGACTCCACTTCTCATCGAGTTTGATCTCTCGACACATGTTTTCGATACCTTGAATGTCCAGTTCAATCCAATGTATAGCCGCGTTGGTCTCTGGGTTCGCTACAGCCACGATGGAACGAAAATACTCTACGATAATTATCCACTCGGCGCCCTCGATCCGATGGGCCCGCTGCACGAAGGCGAAGGCAGCGAAGTCGGTATTATCGACCGCGCCATGCAGTCCAAACAAATTTTACAGACCAGTCCGACCACGGAGGGAACGTATGTAGCAATGTATCCCCAGTGGTCGCCGGACGACCAAATGATCGTCTATTCCCTTACTGGCATCTCTCCAGAGCCAGCGGGGTATGTAAGCGGTTATTGGGTCTATATCCTCAAATCGCTTCAATGATGTAGTGCTTTCACATATCTCTTACGAACCATGACTCATCACATTCGACCCCTTCTTTTGGGAATTATTGCTGCAATGCTCGCTATGAACGTTGCTCATGCGCAGATTGACACGGATAGAACACCACAAGCATTCAGCCCCCTTGCAAATGACGCTGAATCCTGGCGCTGCAATGGCCGGTGATACAATTCAACTCATTTTGGCCTTTCAGGCTAACCTGAGTGGGGCTGTGGATATCAACCTCCTTTTCCCGAATTGGATAGCTCCGCCCAATCAGGGCGTGGGCGAAACGCAGCGCGACTCGATCATCTCGGTCGATTCTGGCACAGCCTACAATATTGTCATTCCCATGAAAATTTACCAATACGGTGGATCGCTGTTGCAGGCAACAGTCTCGAGGCTTTCGCCGATCTTAGGTTATCAGAATTATGCCTCCGCTCATCTCGAAATTCAGAACTATTTCCCAGGCAGCCTGAATATTGTCAACCAGGGAAGTCCAAGAAGCGATACGGGAACACTCACCTATGATACTCCGCAAAATCTCCGACCCGCACACCTCATTATAAATGGAAAAGTGCTTTATCAAGAAGCAACGTTCCCTTACAACCCAAAACCTTACCGAGGTGTATACGATGTGAGAGTAGTGCTATTATTTCACAGATCGCAAGATAGCGGTGCCTGCCCGCCCGGTCCCTTGAATCTCAACTTTTTCCATCCGGTCCCCGGGTGCATCGAAGGAACCCATTGGAGCAAAGTCGATGTAAATGGCAATTTCCATTTCGATTTTATAGCCAATCTCGGCAGTTGGTCCGCCTATTCCGATGTTGTGCTGCTCGTAACCAAATGGAACGATGCAGCCGATTTACAAAACGCTAGCAGTAACCCCTTCGGTGGTGGATGTGGAAAATATAGTTCGCAAGCGTGCAACCTGATAAGTTACTACACTATTAAAGATTCGGGAGGTTGCTCTCCATGGCATACATTTGAGGAACCCTATTACTCATGCCTGCCAACCAACAACACTACCTTGCTTGAATATGACACCGACACCATTCTTCTCGATGATTTCAATGGCATGGCACTTCGCAATGCGGAACTGTCAAAGGAATTCGATAGTGTGAGATATGGCGTGCGAACCGCGCAATCGCCGACATATCCTTGTGAAATTTCACATTGTTGCTGGGGTGGAGGTCAATGCAATGGCCCTGATGTCTGGCTAACAACGGATGTAAACGATGCCGCTGTTGACCACGAGTTTGGACACCATTTTCATTGGACCTTTTCACCTTCGTCATTTTTCGGCAAATTCTGTGAAGGGTATGCCCAATGGCATCAATTTGCGGTTCGGAATTATGCTCACCGGCAATATGGCGACGATGATGGATACCTGCATGATTCAGCTGACAACCCCGAGTGGATGCCGTTTCAGCTTCCACCACATAGATATACCGATGCCTATACCGCTTCGCAGCCTCCATACCCCCAGGAAGATTACTACGACGATATGATGTGCTTTCTCTGGAACGTCTATGATAAATATAATGACCCGGTAGATCGCTCAACCTATTACGATGACAGCGATAATGACGACATTGGAGAGCCGATGCTCGCCTTTAATTTGGTGGATTCCCTGCATTTTGTTCCAACAGACCGTCAGTTCGCGGATAGCCTTGAGGCGCGAGTTAGCGCAGCCGAGGCTGCGTCGATAGAAGATATCTATCAGTTTACGATGGGGAACGGTTCTCATAAAATGAGGCCGGCACAGGTGACTGCTTTTTCAGCTTCTAACAACGGCCTTTTCACAGCGCATTTTAGTTGGAATTATCAGAACTATTCGAGCGTACCATACCAAAATCCTCCCTCGGGAGTAAGGATTTACCAAATCAATCTGGGAACAGGTGGTTGGGATTTACTGGGCACCGCCGCTTATCCAGCTACTAGTATTGATCTTGGCTACGAAGAGCATAGCGACTTTGTATTTAAAGCGACTGCATATAACATATCCGGCGAGTCTTATGACCCTCCTACCTATACAGCGTCATGGAAAAAATCGGTGGATGGAACACAAATTCCATTCGATACCGGCCTCGAGGTCACCGTCCATCCGAACCCCGCCGGGAACTATACGCGGATTTGCGTGGCCGATTTGCCGGCGGATATGCCAGCAATAGTGCAAATAGTAAATCAGGACGGGGACGTAGTGGCAACTCTCTATAATGCCGTACAAGACGCGGAATGCGGCCTCTGCCTAACATGGAATAGCCGCAATTTCCCGAGTGGTACTTACTATGCCCACATCGCCAACTCGATCATGGGCCGGGCGGTGAAAATCTCGATACAGCATTGATCGGAATTATCAGAAAATTAGAAGGTTCAGAAGGGAGGGTTTGCTGGAACGAGATTCCCGCAAACCCTTCTGAATTCCCAATATTTTTGGAACTATTAGTGCAACAATGACAGTATTTTCATTCTATAGTAGAAAATTTCAATTTTTGCTCGTTGTGGATAAAATGCATTTTTCAAAACTTCTGCGCCCGTAACGCCCAGACACAAGGTAAGTTAGCACTAATTTAAGTTATCCACATCCACCTGTGGAAGAAAACTATGCCTCCAAATTTTTGAGCCACTTTTTTGCATCCCGGGGACGGCGAAACCGGAGGGACTCGGTTTTGGCCCGTTCGAGCATAGTGGGAACTGTTTGCGGCGTTTCCAGTAGGTCTGAAACACCCAGATGATAATGCTCTCCCGCGAGAACGTGAGACGTAGTGTTTCTCGATTTCCGTTCCACAGCGGTTTGCGCGAAATTAGGCGGTAGGCCGTACGCCGCAATACCCGCCAGAGCACAATACGGAACGGATAATCAAGCCAAACGATAAGTTCCGCGCGCTCGATGCGGCCCTGATAATTCATATAGTTACCAGCGGCGACCCAGCATTTGGATTCCGTTCGCTGGCGGATCGTTCCAATAAACTCCTCCGCGGGCATACACTGCCAATTCGGCAAGTGGAAGATGGCAGCGATTTCGATATGCTCCGCGCCGAGTTTCCTAGCAAGTTCCCGCGCAAATGTCGTTTTACCGGAGGCCGAGACGCCGATCCCAAATACGACGATAATGACCAAGTTCCATCTGCGTTAGGGAAGGAGCTGAATGGCGCGCCGTAGGAGCGATTCGAACGTCGAAACCCTCAGTGGGTGCTGGGCGTCATTCCAGGTTCCGGTTACCAGATACCACATCCCATTTGATCGCGAATGAAGGAGATAGTTAAAGTTTAATACCCCAGGCTCACCGCCGCTCTTGTGATGAATGAAATCCCATCGGGACCGATCAATCCACGTTGGCTCAGGATGAATCGATAGGATACTCCGGGTCTGTGCGCCAGCACCACGTTGCGAATGATTGAGAAGGTATTCATAGATTCTGAGCACGTCATTGGGCGAGGCAAACCATTCAAGTTCCTCGATCCGTTCGACGCTCCCCTGGAGAGTCACTCGCTCCTCCGGCATCGTCTGGACAGTAGTTTCAAGAAATGCTCGCTTGGTTTCCGCCGAGAGACCACAATAGGTACGACCAAGTTCCGAATGATTGGATTTCAACCGTACCATTTCGCGCATGGCAACAAAAGGAATATTGCGATCGGCACTACAGTTCCCAGCCTCAAGGACGACCGATTCTATTTGCGGGCGACCCACTTCTCGAATGAGCAGATCGGTTGCCGTATTATCACTCACGGACATCATAAGAATTGTTGCAGTTTCGAGAGTTATGCGCATTCCAACAGGCCAGAGCCGCATTTGGCTTTCGGGATACGAGCGATCGTCCGTTCGCAATTCCAGAAGATCATCCCAATGTCTTCGCCCTGCGTTAATATCCTTGAGAATCGCTCCCAGGATGTATAACTTTATTTCGGAAGCGACCGACATGGACCGCTCTGGGTGCAAGCTTTGAATGATCTCTGCCGCACCACCATCTTCCCAACGTGCGGCAAGGAAAGCACAATTGCCATGCAGTCGAGTCATACCGCGGATAACCCCATCCAGGGTCTTCCGCCTTAAGCCACCGGTCACAAGAGCCGCAAAAGCGTTTGGTTGTTTCGATATCGGAGAAAGGCTCAGCGTGAAAGAAGAACCGAGAGTACTCTTCAAGAGGTCTTTTTTCAGACGAAGCTTCAGTCCAGCAGCGGTGATTTCCATATACTCAACTCGGTAAGAGATCTTTTTGAAATGTAACTTCGAAAACCTGCTGGAAGGCATCGTTATAGCGTCGCCGCACTTCTTCCATCTCTATGGCACGGCGAAGCACTTTCGCGACGCTCGTCACGCCGCGATCGGAAATTCCACACGGGACGATATAGTTAAAATAGGAGAGGTCCGTATTGATATTGAAGGCGAATCCGTGCATGGTACACCAGCGGGAAGCGTGAACGCCGATGGCGCACATCTTCTCTTCGCGGCCCGCTTCGCCAACCCAAACGCCCGTCCGCCCGGGAACCCGAAACCCTTCGATGCCATACGTTCCAAGCACTTCGATCACGGATTGTTCCAAGGCCCGCAAATACCAACCCAGGTCTTCCTTGAAATGCGCAAGATTGAGGATTGGGTAGCCCACCAATTGTCCGGGGCCATGATAGGTCACATCGCCCCCGCGTTCGATCTCGAATCGTTCCGCGCCAATCGCATGAAGCTTCTCTTCCGTAAGCAGAAAATTTGTCATATCCGCGCCGCGACCGAAGGTGTAAACATGCGGATGCTCAACAAGAATAAGGGTATCCTCCGCTTTACCAGCAATGACATCGAGAAATAGTTCACGCTGTAAATTCCAGGCTTCCGAATAAGAGGTCATGCCAAGTTCGAGGAGTCGCATAACTTAAAGAACACAGGGTGAGAACTTTCGTTTTCACAAAAAAGAAAAGCCAGCCTGGAAGCTGGCTTTTTGTTAAAGCTTCTATTCTAGATTACCCGATATGATCGCTCCGGAGCCAAATCCCGCGTTTCACATCGATGGTGAACGTATCGGTTTTTCCATTACCCGTGATACGAGTTATCGTTAGTGTTGCAGTTCCATCGCCGTGGAAGACAATCGCAACCTGCCGCTGGAAGGCGACTCCCTTAAATCCGACGGCATTGAAATCGCTGGAAGCATTCCCAAGCAAGTAGGCTACGTAGCCATCCTCATCATTATCCATCGCTTTGACGAGCGTATCGTTCGTCCAATGGACGGTGAAGGAATGGGTCATCGTGTTACCACTGGCAAGCTTGGTCGTTTGTCCCGCACGGCTGAGCGTGCCATTCAGCGTCGCCGAATCGGGATCCGCGATGAGATTCGAGATCGTCCAGGTCCCATCGGAAGAATCGACCAAACTGACGCGGGGAGTGCTAATCGAATGCCTACCATAGGACGTAATGACGACGCTATCCGTTTGCCCCTTGATGAACTTTGGCATAGGATTCCCGCTGGCATCGTAATAGACCCACGTGTGGGTCCACGTACCAGAGTACGTGTAACCATTCCAGGATTTGGACCGGGTAACCGTCACCGTATGAATGGTCGTCGTATCACTGGGGTTCCCAAGAACGACAGCATCCGGGATATTCTGGCCATGCGCCAGGGTCATCGCATCGACGAAGACCATTCCGGCCCCACCGGAACTGGTTCCCATCGAGGCGGCAAGGACGTCCGAGATC
>JAKAIL010000113.1 GCA_021825235.1 Bacteroidota bacterium
TCCGATCTTCAAATTTGCGCAGGAGGGAGTAGATTATATCTCTCTTTCTGCCGGCGGCAAATTCGAGGACGCGGTACACAAAGAAGGTGAGGTGCTCTATCCCTATACCGGTTATTCTGGCGACCGCTGCATGCCGCCAATGGAATATCCCGATGGTTACAACCTTCACATGGCGGAATCCGCAAGAAGAATGCTACGGCGGCACGGATTCCAAACACCGGTTGTCGCTACCGGAAAAATTCCATCGCCCGAATTTGCGGAGCAAGTATTACAGGACGACCGGGCTGATCTTATCGGCATGGCGCGCGCGTTGCTTGCCGATCCCGATCTTCCGAAGAAGGCCCGCACTGGCAACAGCGATAAGATCGTAAAGTGCATCTACTGGAACATCTGCAAAGCGCTGGACGAGAACTTTCACCAAGTCGTTTGTGGGCTGTGGCCGAAGGACGAAATTCAGGCACCGTATTCGGAAGACACGATTCCTCCGGAATGGACCCTTGCCGAGCCGCTCTCTATACTCGTCCGATCCGGCAATATCCGCTTAAGTTGGAAACAGGCGAAGGACAACGAAGCGATTATGGGTTATGAAGTCTGGCGCTCGGACGATGGCGGCACATCGTTCCAGCACACTTATTCTATCACCACTTCCATGTGGACGGACCATCTTGCCGCCCCCGGTATCGTGTATCAGTATTACATTCGGGCTTACGATCTCGCCGGTAATAAAAGCGTGCCTTCGAATATGGTGACAGGCGAATTGCCGTTGGAAGTGGAGATCCCAACCGAAATCAAGAAGCTGATTGTTGCTCCGAGCTTTCTAAAAGCGAAAGTGGTAGAAGCCTAATCGAACCTGGCATTCCCAAGCGATACACTGTCGTTGTCTGGGCTTTCGCAGTCCGTTCACAGGGTTCCTGACCCGCGCTTGCTATGCCACTCCCGTCCTTGTGCCACCTCGGTCCATCTCCCCAGGCTTGGCTTGCGGCACCGGTTCACCAGCATTAACTTTCTCGTTCAGCCGCTCGACCGCTCCAACAAGCGGAATGCGCTCGCCGCCTCCCAGTTCCCGCATTGCGCTTTTCGACATAATGTTGTCGATCAGCTTATAGTCTTTTGCTTGTTCCGGTGACATGTAATTATCGCGCTCGGCATCCTTGGCGATTTGGTCCACTGGCTTGCCCGTGTGGTGCGAGTAGATGCTATAAAGCTCCTCGCGAATGCGAAGCATTTCCTTCGTATAAATTTCGATGTCCGTAGCCTGGCCTTGCGTGCCACCGAGCGGTTGGTGAATCATGATGCGCGAGTGTGGCAGCGCCGTTCGTTTGCCCGCTGCTCCGCCTGCAAGTAGAAGCGATGCCATCGAAGCCGCCATGCCAAGGCAAATCGTCGCGCAGTCCGGCTTGATGTATTGCATCGTGTCATAGACCGCAAGCCCTGCGGAGACCGATCCGCCGGGGGAATTGATGTAAATATTGATGTCGCGGTCCGGGTCTTCCGATTCGAGGAAGAGGAGCTGGGCGATGAGGAGCGAGGAGACGTTATCGTCGATGGGCGTGCCGATAAAGACAATACGCTCCTTAAGCAGTCGCGAATAAATATCGAAGGCACGCTCACCGCGTGGCGTCTGCTCGACGACCATGGGCACGAGAGCGGCCTGGGGTCCGAGGTCCGAGGTCCGGGGTCCGGGGTCCGGGGTCCGGGATCCGAAGTCCGGGGTCCGGGGTCCGAAGTCGGGAGACTGGGAGATGATGTCAGCGTATTGTGCGATAAAATTCGGGTACTTCATTTCGTAAACTTTTGAGTTCTTAAGCGTCCCTACCGTCCCTGCGAGACTGTAAAAAGCCATTCGCTTAACTGACGATACGCCAAAGAGATTATTGTGCCAGTAGAAACAAGGAAGGAAATGGCAATAATTCGCAGGGTTCGGATTAAAGCTGGCTGCAGCGAAGGGCAAAAACAAGGATGGGCTGTCAGAATGTCACGCGGAGGCTCAGGCCGAAACCTTTTTTCGAGTCGAATTTCGATGGGCGGGGTGGGATTTGAGGCTGGTTGGGTTTAGACCGCTTTTCTTTCGTGTTTGACGAAGAGGTTTCATGGAGTTTGATGCCATCGAGCGTGATTGGCGAAGAAACCCTTCAACTGAAAGAAATTCATCCAATTCCGGCCATTCAATGCCGATTCCTTTACCAATCCATTCATAATGATGGAGTTGTGCGCGAGTAGCGGAACGCAGGGGCGGGAACCAATCAAGCGGCATGTGCAAGATTCGACCATCCTCCAAGCTCACGATCATATAATCCCGTGTGAATTTGAGGTCATTTGCCCGGATGAAGTTTGCGCTGCTGTTCATTCCATTTATTCAAAATGAGTTCTCGGTTTTCTTCTATCGTCGCTTCTATAAACCGCAATTCCTTCCTTCTAAATCCAGTGTTGTAGGCTAACCAGAGGGGCGGACCAAGCCAATATTTGGCGAAAGAATCGGCTTTGCGAACATGGATATGCGGCGGCTCGTCGCCTTCATTCGACCAAAAATAATATTTTCTATCATATTGGTCGCGAAAGATCTCGCCCATGTGTAAAACCGGATTACGATGCCTCGACGATCTTGAATTTCTCCTTCAGCCGCGCTGTGATCTTTTCCGTCATCAGCCGGTTGCGGATGGTGTCGTGCTTGTTGTAATACTTGAGCAGATTCTCCTTGGGCAGGCCATATTTGGCGGACTCTTCCTCGGCGAGCTTCTCCAAATCTTCATCGGTTACTTCGATGCCTTCAGATTCGATAAGCTTATCGCGCAGGAGCACCCACTTTCCCCGCGCTTCGGCAATGGGCATGTTGCGTTCGCGGAAGGCCTGTTCGTCCACGCCATAATGTGCCGGGAACCCACGGCGGACGTTCTCCTGCTCGCGCTCTTCGAGCATCTGTGAAAGGATCGCATTCGAAATCGTCTGCGGGACCTCAAAGGGATTCATTTCGATGAGCTTCGCGACCATGCGCTCTTCCAAGTCTTCTTCCGTCCGTTGCGCGGCCGATTGCTCAAGGCTCGTGCGTAGTTCGTTCCGAAGCTCTTCTTCCGTCGAGAATTTGTCTTCGGAGACCTTCTTGATAAATGCTTCATCCACTGCCGGAAGCAAGACTTTCTGGGCTTCGAGAATAGTTACCTCCACGCGGCCCTTTTCTTCTTTTACGAGGTCGGTCCCGGGTTCTTTCGTGCGGTGCGGCAGTTCGACCATAGCTTTCTCGCCCACTTCCTTGCCAAGTATGGCCGCTTGTAATTCGGGAATGATCTCCGGGTCGGCCAGATATATTTCTGTTTCTTCCGAGCGGCCGGCTTCGCGGCCCTCTGGCACGTCCATCTCGGCCATCTGGATTTTGACGATGGTGTGGGTGTCGTCCACCTTCGCAACGGGTTCCCGCTCGGCAAGTCCGAAGCGCATACGTTCGATGCGCTCGGTCACATCGGCATCGGTAATCTCGATCTTTTTCTTTTCGATTTCGGTGCCGGTGAAGTCCTTGATCTCGATCTGCGGCTGGATTTCATACATGATGCGGAAATGCGCGCCTTCACCCGGATGCCGATGGAGATCCGTCATGACTGGCGCGCCGAGTGGCTCGATCTTTAGTTCCTCAGCGGCTTCGCGGAATTTTTCCTGGCCGAGCTTTTCCAGGGCGTCGCCTTCGATGGCATCGCCGTGCATTTTCTTGATCAGGCCAATCGGCGCTTTGCCGGGACGGAATCCGGGCAGCGAAAGCCGCGGACGCATCGTCCGAAATGCTTCGTCGAAGGCCTTCTGTACTTCCGCCTCGTCAATCTTAATTTCCAGCTCGCGGGCGACTTGCCCGTGCTCGTGTATCGTGGTAGTCAAATCGGGTATCGGGTATGGGGTTTCGGGTCTCGGGTCTCGGGTAGCACGGTCAGGATAAAGGGTGTTCTCAGGATTCATCCCGATACCCGATACCCGGAACCCGGTACCCGATTTCCGTGCCGGAGACAGGACTTGAACCTGCACATCTTGCGATACGAGATCCTAAGTCTCGCGCGTCTGCCAATTTCGCCACTCCGGCTAAACCTTGTTGTGGGCGGGCTAAACGCTGCCATTTCGGGGTTCGTTGCAACCTGCCCGGGAGATTTGTATATTTGCACGTATGAGAATATCCCTGTTATCAGTGGTTTGGATCGGGTCCCTGATCGGCGTTATTCATGCTCAGCCGATGCGGCCTCCACAGCGGGGCAACTACGCATACCTAAAAATAGCCCATGAGTACCAAAGTCTGGACCTGTGCCTTCCCACCTGCGTGGCAATGGCACTCCGCTATTACGGTGGGGATGAGTCACAATGGACGATCAAAACACTTGCTAAGGACCACCGGGATATCTTTAGTAGTACAACCTTTCAAGCGGTTCAGCAAGCGGTGCAATCCTTAGGCTATACCTGGGACCGCTGGCGCTGGGTGGACGATAGTATGGGATTCGCAAATGCGATCCGCGCCGTTGAGCAATCGCTCGACGATCGGAAACCGGTTATACTTGGCGTTGTACATAGTGTCCTTCCCGGCGAACCACTCTGGACTCATTCCCGCGTTAGCAGGCATCAATCTCACGTTGTACGCCGCGCACATGCCTTACTCGCTTTTGGCTACGATTCCCGAAGCCAGGAGCTTTTTCTTCTCGATCCGGCCGAGCAATTTCCTGGGAAGCGGCACATGCCTTTTAAGGAATTGCGGGAAATATGGGATCGAAATGGCCAATTGTATGCAATGTTCACAGCCCCAAAGGGAGAGTTGCCCGATGGCCATCATTGCTCTAAGTAATTACCATTAATGCCCATTCTGATCCACGTAAGCACGATTATTACAGATGCAGCGGATCGCATTCTGTTTGTTCGCGAGGCAAAGCCAGTCCATCGCGGTCGGTGGAATTTTCCGGGCGGACATGTCGAGTGTGGCGAGCATCCTTCACAAGCCGCAGTTCGCGAAGTGGAAGAAGAAACTGGGCTGGCAGTCTCGCTCAAAGGTCTCGTCTCCATTTACTCCGGCATCAGTCCCGATTTGCAGAGCATCCGCTTCACGTTCGCAGCCGATTCATTTTCCGGGACTCCTAAAGCCGGCGATGACATTTTGGAAGTCGCTTGGATAGCTGCTGATGAAATTGTATCAAAGCGGGATGATGAGCTTGTCGGCGCGCGCTTTTTGCGTTCGATTGTTCGTGACTGGATGTCCGGTGAATTGTATAGCTCTGTTTTGAAAGAAATGTAACTCATCCGCAATTTTATTACGTATATTTGTGGTGTCGTCAGTCTGCTTTTTTCTTTTACAAAACTATGGTTAGAGTTCGGTTCGCTTTTTTCGCGGCATTCATATTGTTTGCCACCCGAGTGGTAATTGCCCAAAACAACCTTCCAACTCCGGGAAGCGGAGGCTGTAGTGGAATTACCATTAATTCGCATGCGAAGCCATTCGAGAGCGATGGCTTGCCCGATTCGGCGATTACCTTTTTTAATCCCTCGATACCCTCCATCGACTTATATGCCGGAGTTAACTACAATACCACCTCTGGCCAGGATGGCGTGATTGGCTTTGGCGAATGGTTCCACTTGCCTCAGTCCTCTGGCGGATACGTCGATTCGGTGACGGTCGTAATGGACAGCACTTCGGCAGACACCATTTTTGCAGCATTATTCCAAGCCTGGACGCTCGATGCATATCCGTATTACACACCGAATCCATCCCGATATTATGCCGCGGCTTTTGTAAAGGGAACTGCAATCCATGGACCGTCCCGTGTAACCTTCGCCTTCAACCATACGCAGGTACCGCAGGACTTTGTCGTAGGCATCGAGCCGAATGTTAACTATTCCGCTGGTAACTATTACTGGGTTGCCATTCGTGCCGATAGCGAGCAACCCCAGGTACGAACGGTTAAAAATACACGTTCGAATTTTATATACGTCGGAGGCTACAATACCTATTACGGACAAGTACTCGATAGCGTGCTGATACCATACAACACCACATCTCCTATTTATTCGAACTTTGATATCACCACGTATGTACCAAGCTCTGGTTCGGCGTCGGTTTCGGCAGGAGCACCCTCTTCAAGCATTGAACTGTTCCCGAACCCTGCGAATGCTCGGGTCTCTTGCGAGTGTTCGCCGCAGGTCGGATTGTCACAGATCGAGCTTTTCGATCCGCTCGGCCGAAGGGTACTGACTCAGTCATGCACTGGCAGCACCCAGCTCGATGTGACCAAACTTGCGCCTGGAAGATACGAAGCCATCTGCTCCACCGCGCAAGGCGTGGCGACGTTACCGGTTCTCATCGAACGGTAAGTTCCCATAATTAGGCCTTGTAATGGAATGAGATGCATTTCATGGCTGTTTGGCTTGCACATTCATTTTAGTTGCAGTTGCTATGAGATTTTCAATTCAAGCTTTCCTCTTCTTCTTCATCATCTCGGACCATGGTTGGCGACGATGGATTCTACGCTGGGCCAGAGCCGGCAATCAATGTTTCGCGCCTTCCGGTCGGCCATTATATGGCCATCCTTCGGAATCTGGACGGAAAGCCATCGCTCGTGGTCCCGCTTATGATTGCACGATAGCGGATTCGGAACATCAGCGGCTCGACCCTTCCGTGCGTAATAGCCGCATTTCGCATATTGAAGACCTTTTGCTGAACTAAGCAACGGGCAGGCCTGTTACCGCGCACTCAATTTCAGGACTATTATGCCAAAGATGAAGACGAAATCGGGCGCGAAAAAGCGCTTCAAGATGACCGGAAGCGGCCTGGTGAAGCGTGATAAGGCGTACCAATCGCATATTATGACTTCGAAATCGAAGAAACGGAAACGCAACCTTCGCCAGTCCACCCTGGTGGCCCCGGCGAACGAAAAGTCGATTCGCATTCTTCTCGGAAAATAACCATCTCTCCTTCAGAAGGAGGGATTACTTGAAACTTTTTGCTGCTCCGAGCGCCTTCGGGCGATCCCCATGAAAACATGAGAATTCAGATGCTTCGCGAGCGGCCCACCAATAACCAAAAAATCTGAAAACGAACTATGCCACGAGCTAAAAACCTACCCCAGGCCAAGCGCCGCAGAAAGAAAGTCCTCAAAGCCTCCAAAGGCTATTGGGGCATGCGCGGTAACGTACTAACCGTTGCCAAACATCACGTCGATAAAGGCCGCCAGTTCGCCTTCCGCGATCGCCGCGCGAAAAAGCGCGAATTCCGGGAGCTTTGGATTGTCCGCATCAACGCCGCAGCCCGCGAAAATGGCACAACGTATTCGCGCCTTATGGGCGCGTTTGCCAAAAGCGGAATCGAGATCAACCGGAAACTGCTGGCGGATATTGCCTACCATAATCCGGAGATTTTTGCGCAGCTCGTAAAGAAAAGCGGGTTATAGTCCGCTTTCTCGCCATGTCCCTCGATCCACGCTTATCGGCACTGCTTGCTTGCCCGGTTTGTCACGCCCGGCTGCAGGAAGAGAGTAATATGCTTCTCTGCGCATCCTGTGGAAGGCACTATGTAATTGATTCGGGAATTCCGGTATTTCTGGTCAAGCTGCCGGCAGGAAAAGAAGTCGATTATATTACGCACTATGTTCGCGACTCTGAAGTATTCGATTACTTTGAGACCCAACGTGGTGCAACGGAGCATAGCGAACGCCGAATCCGGGAATACACGCTTTCGCTCGTGCCAAAAGAGACGCAAAGCATTCTCGATGTCGGGTGTGGGTCCGCATGGGTAGCAAAGGCATTGCAGAGAAGCGGTCGGTTCCTCTGCTCCCTGGATATCTCCACCCAGAATCATGTCGGGATAGCGGTGGATTCCTACCACCTGCCGTTTCAGGATAACTCTTTTGATACCATAATTGCAGCGGAAATTATCGAACACTTGAATAACCCCGAAGTATTTGTGGCAGAGTTGCTCCGGGTTATTAAACCCAGCGGAGCCATTATTATCAGCACGCCATATAAGGAAAAGCTTGTCTATGAATTATGCATTCATTGTCACGAACTAACGCCGCACCATGCTCATCTCCATTCATGGAACGAGGAAACATTGCACGCGCTCTTCGGAAATGCACTTCGAGAATGGACGTTTTATGCATTTAATAATAAGCTGCTGGTGTTTGCTCGATTGTACCCGTTCCTTGCTTGGATGCCATTTGCATGGTGGCGCTCGGTGGACCGACTCGCGGACCTTCTGTTTACGCACCCAATGAACTGCGTTTTTCGCGTGCGTAAATAAAAAATTCGCGAGCTTTTTTCGTATCTTTGTGAACTCTACGAATACATTATGCTGAATTCGCTCCAAAATGACCATTTTTTTAGCGAGCAGGAGATTGCTCGCCTGCACGCCCTTAGCCTCTGGCAGGCATCGCATACTTCGCCGGCAAAGCTTGCTTTTGCCGCGCTCATCCTCACTCCGATCATGCAGATCGACCAGCTCGATGGCATGACGTCCCCCAGCGAATTTACCGTCATCGGGGAATTCGTGCGGCGAATTGAACGAGAGTTTCAACTGGCGACCGAAGAAGATCTGGAATCGATTGGAACCGACATGGGAATGCTTCCCATGGTCGGCGGAGGATGGAAGACGCCGCAATTCGTCGAAGCACGGATGCTACTGGCTGCGGCTATCGATCGATTGAGCGAACCAGAAGCGCAGAACGTGCGCAATGTCTTGGCCCAAGGCGTGCTGCAAATCGCACGCGCCGGAAGCGGACACATTATCAACTTGCATAAACTCCCCGCCAGCCAAAAACCAACACTGAACGAGATCGTTATCCAACTGAAGTTGGGGAATACCTCCGAAGGATTGCGAATTCTCGAATTCGCGGCACCGTAACGATCCCTAAGCGGAAAGCTTAGTCTTCTTTTAAGAATCGCTCCACTTCGGTTACATTTTGGGGACTACCGACGATGAGTGGCGTTCGTTGGTGAAGTTTCTCCGGCAGAATTTCGAGAACGCGCTGGCCGCCATCGCGCGCGAGGCCTCCGGCCTGTTCCACCACGAACGACATCGGATTCGCCTCGTAGAGCAAGCGCAATTTCCCTCTGTGGCTTTTAATATCCGCGGGGTAGAGAAACACGCCGCCATAGAGGAGGGTACGGTGGACATCCGCCACCATGGAACCAATATAACGCAGGCTGTAGGCTTTCTTCCCCTCTTCGGGGATGTCCTTTTTCGCCCAGTCAATATAGCGCTGCATCCGGCGGTCCCATTTATGGTAGTTGCCTTCGTTTACGCTATAAATCGTCCCATGCGGCGGAATGCGAATGTCATCGTGCGATAGCAGAAATTCGCCGACCGAGGGATCGTACGTGAAACCGTAAACACCGCGGCCCGCGGTATAAACGAGCATGGTGGAAGGCCCATAGATCGTGTATCCCGCCGCAATTTGTTTATATCCCGGCTGCAAAAAATCCTTCAGGGTTCCCGGCGTTCCTTCTGGCGTTACACGCCGCAGGATGGAAAAGATCGTTCCAATCGAAACATTTACATCGATATTCGAGGAACCATCGAGCGGATCGAACAGCAAAACGTACTTTCCGCATTTATACGGCTCCGGGATGGGAAGGATGTCCGCATTCTCTTCACTGGCCATGCCGCAGAGATGCCCGGTATGGTCCATGGCGCGGTAGATTACCGTGTCGGCGAAAGCATCGAGCTTTTGCACCATTTCGCCCTGAATATTTCGGGTTCCCGTAGCCCCCAGCGCATCGACCAAGCCGGCCCGCATCACTTCGCGATTTATTATCTTGAAGGCAAGCGTAAGGTCACGCAGGACCGCGGAGAAATCGCCCGTCGCGCCATCCGAGCGCTCCTGCTGCTCGATGATGTGGCGCTCGATCGTGATTACTTTATCGTGGACTAATGGCATATTGTGTTGTGGAGGTAAGCAGATTAACCAGAAACGGGCAACGTTGCTTTCTGTCGCCGGTCCTGAATTAAAGAATAAACCTCCTTGGCGTTGAAAATTCTATCTATGGAAGCAGAAACCCATGGATCCTGATTCGTGGATCTCCGATAAAAAAGCTGCCGCCAAGACTTCTTCTGAAGCATTCGCATCTCGCGAGAATTATTAAATGATCGATCCAAAAATAATATTGTTCCGGTTCCATCATTGAACGATTGCAGGACTACATTCGGGATCGCAGATAATCGGTGAATCGAAATCGGGTCGGTGAACATGTTACCCTGCCTGTGTATGATAAGCTGCGAACTCGTCAGTTCGTAGAATATTCCTCTTCTTCGCTTAGCATCGGCACGAAATCTCCCTATCGTCATATAGTATCCGACCCAAATGAATGGCGACAATAAGATCAAATACCAGGCACTTGTGGATGCAATAATTCTATACGCATAGAATAGTATCGCGACATCAATGGCTACGGCGACTGGGATTAACACGTAATCAGCCGATTGAAATAATATTCCTTGCACTGGTGTGCCCGACCATAGTACTTCTTGGTTCTTCTCAGACGACGCTGTCGACTTTTCGAGAGTCGAAGGATTCATTTTGGCTTATTTGAGCTATTAATTCGTTCCTGTGTGCCCGAAGCCACCCGTGGCGCGTGCTGTCTCCGCTAATTCCCTGGCTTCTATAACCTGGACCCGCTCGTACTTGCTGATAATAAGCTGCGCAATGCGTGCGCCGCGTTCGAAGCGGACTGGCTCTTTGCCATGATTTATCAGAATGACTTTCACCTCGCCGCGATAGTCCGCATCGATGGTGCCGGGGGAATTGAGGCAGGTGATGCCGTGCTTCGCCGCCAGCCCGCTCCGTGGCCGAACCTGGCCTTCGTAGCCTTCCGGGATTTCAATCGCAATGCCGGTTGGCGCGAGAAGTACTTCTCCCGGCTCGATTGAAATATCGCAGTTGACACGCAGGTCCATGCCGGCGGCATGTTCCGTGGCATAATGGGGAAGAGGAATATCGGTATCGGCCTCCGAGAGGCGCTTAATCAATAGTTCAGGCATGAATTAACGTGAAATAAATTGGTCCAATGAAATGTTTTGGTGTTGTGAATCTCCCCGATCCGAAAGACTATACCGACGGCGTTCAATTCTTCTTCGATACCCACAAGGTCGTGCTGCACAATTGCGCAGAACTGAGTAAACTCTTAGACGATGCGGAAGCACACGGCGTCTTCCAGAGTTTTGCAACGCATCCTGAGTGGGAATCGCTCTTTCACTTTTTTACCGTCGATGCGGCGCGCCACGAGCGTGATGAGGACGAATTGCTGTTTCCTGCCATCACTGCCCGTGTGCCACACATGGGATTCCAACAACCGGATTCGCCCATTCGCTTCCTTATCGAAGGACACGAAATCCTATCGCAAAAAGTGGCCGCGCTAATCCACGATTGGGGCGTCTTTCGATCGAGGCATTACAATCCCGCTGAGCTTGGAACAGCACACGCCACCCATACAACAGAAGACGCGCAGTTTATTACCAATGGACGGGAATTGGTACGACTTTACAAGGAACACGTAATACTCGAAAATGAGCGCGTCTATGCCATTGCAGAAAAGGTCCTGACGGGCTCGGAAAAGCTGGAACTTGCGGACCGGCTCCGCGATAAATACGATCAGGAGGCGACCACCTCGCTCTATAATTACGACGAGCCGCAGTTTACCAATCCCACGTACAACGTGGAATTCGTTCCCACCGAAGCAGTTTCGGACGAAGATGTTCCAATGGAAGAAGATGAAGCGGACGAAGAAGAAGGCGATACGCTCTCATAGCGCCAGATCGCCTTGTGCCGCGGGATAGATGATTCGGCCGTCATTTTGCGGGCGGGCCATTTCGTTCATCTCCGCTTCGGTTACCTTGCCCGGAGCCATGATATGAAGCACCTTCCAGCCGGCGTTCAGCATATAGTCGGTGATAATGCGCCGGTGGCAGCGCCACCAGACCGCCTCGGCGCACATGTAGCATGTACGCTTTTTGCGCGCTCGCGTGGAAAGCTCGGCCAGGCCTTCGCGGAACGGTTCCGTCTCGGCGTAATCGGCATAATTACGAAAGCTCGCGTTTTCCCAGGCGGTATTGTGCGAGGGCGCGTCCGATTTCTTGTGGCTTCGTAAACCGCCCAGCGAAGCAAGGTGCATATATTCGATCCCATGCCGCGGGAGCGAACGCGAAAGGTTTTCTTTGTTGAACTGCGGATTATGTCGAGAGCGCGGGACGGTCCGCACATCGGCCAGAAGCTCGATCTCGTTCTCCACGAGCAGTTCCACGAACTCCTCGAGCGACCGGTTCGAATGACCGATGGTGTAGATCGTGCGGTAACCGGACATGCAAGTTAAACGATGCTATCAGTCGATATAATGTAGTGCATAGCGACCGGATA
>JAKAIL010000114.1 GCA_021825235.1 Bacteroidota bacterium
CAAGGGCATGGGTTTGGGAAACAAGATCGTGACCGGCCGCGCGAGAATTCTGGCTTCGCCGCGGGAAGAGAGTAAATTGCAGAAAGGCGAAATTATCGTTACCGATATTACGAGTCCGGATTGGGACCCCGTTCTCAAACGAGCCAGCGCCATTATCACGAACAAAGGCGGACGTACCAGCCATGCTGCTATCGTAGCGCGGGAACTCGGAACGCCGGCCATCGTTGGGGCAGTCGATGCGACGGAGAAAATAAAGGACGGCGAAACAATTACCGTTGTCTGCGATGCCGCCGGAAAAGGAACTATCTATCGCGGTGCCTTGCGCTTTACCAAGACGGACCGTGACCTGAGCACGATCGCTATGCCTCACACGAAACCAATGTTCATTCTTGCCGAACCGGACCGGGCTTTCGAGCTCTCCTTTTATCCGAACAAAGGCGTGGGCTTGCTGCGGATCGAGTTTATCATCACCGATTCCGTACGCGTGCATCCGATGGCGCTCGTGAATTTCGATACGCTAAAGGACACGAAGGCAAAGGAAGAGATTGCAAGTGTAACGCGCGGCTATCGGAATAAAAAGCAATACTTTGTCGAAAAACTGGCGGAAGGCGTTGCCACGATTGCCGCGGCCTTTTATCCCAAGGACGTCATCGTTCGCATGAGCGATTTTAAGACCAATGAATACGCAAACCTGATTGGTGGGGCGGAATTCGAACCGAAGGAGGAGAACCCGATGCTCGGGTTCCGCGGTGCCTCGCGGTATTACCATCCACGGTACCAAGAAGGGTTTGCTCTGGAGTGCAAAGCTATGAAATTGGTACGCGACGAAATGGGCCTGACCAACGTGAAGCTGATGATCCCATTCTGCCGCACGGTGGAGGAAGGAAGGAAAGTTGTCGCGGTGATGGAAGAGCAGGACCTGAAGCGTGGCGAAAATGGTCTGGAACTTTACGTCATGGCGGAAATTCCCAGCAACATTCTCCTGGCGAAGGAATTTGCAGAGGTCTTCGATGGATTTTCGATTGGCTCGAACGACCTTACGCAGCTTACCCTTGGCATCGACCGCGATTCCTCCATTATCGGCGAATTGTTCGATGAACGGAACGAAGCCTCGAAGCTAATGATTAGCACGGTCATTCGCAGTGCGCGCGAAGCGCACCGGAAGATTGGCCTTTGCGGCCAGGCCCCCAGCGATCATTCTGAGTTTGCGGAGTTCCTCGTCTCGCAACATATCGATAGCATTTCGTTCAATCCCGATGCGCTGCTGCGTGGGATCGAAAACATCAACCGCGCTGAAGAGAAATACCGAAGCCATTTTGAAATTGCCTCGAACGAAGCCATGCTGCAGCATGCCGGACATGTCCATGATTTCGATATGGAAGAGTGAAATTCCTTCAAGCTCCTGCATGTGCGGGGCGGTAGTTGCGGCGAATGGGTTCCACGGATAGTTTCATTCCCAACGAAGGCAACACCGCTCCGACACTCTCTGTTTTTGGATGTCCATTTTTCGAGAGGGGCGCGATAGACGATCAAAGCACGGATTGGATTCACGATGGAGTATGTCAATCTTGTCTTGGGAACCTCATGTAAAAATGCCTCAAACCGTTTAAGAAATTTTACTATGCAGTAAGCTTATTGAATGCTCTGACAAAGAAATATACCCTGTCTAACCCTTAAAATCATTATTGTCGAGGTGGCACGAGTTATGACCATTTCAATTCCAATTCATTTTGCACAATAGGAGTAAGATATGAACCGAGTCAAAAGTAAAGTAGCCGTAGTCACCGGCGCATCGCTTGGCATTGGCCGGGCGGCAGCGATTCGCCTGGCGGAAGAAGGTGCCCATGTTGCAGTGACCGACGTCCTGGACGCCGCGGGAGCCGAAGTGGTATCGGCCATAACAAAGAAAGGCGGCGATGCTGCGTTCTGGCACCTCGATGTGTCAAAGGAAACGGAGGTGAAGCGCGTCATGGCAGAGGTTGCGGCAAAATGGGGCGGCAAGATCGATGTGCTCGTGAACAATGCCGGTATTTCCGGCGCGAACAAACCGACCGACCAACTTACCGAGCAAGAGTGGGACGCGCTCATGGCGGTGAATGTAAAAGGCGTCTTCTTCTGTACGAAGCATACCATCCCATACTTGCGGAAAGCCGGCGCGGGAAGTATTATCAATCTCTCTTCGATATACGGCATTATCGGTGCCGGGGATGTGCCGCCATACCACGCCTCCAAGGGCGCCGTGGCCGAGATGACGAAGAACGATGCCATCCTCTATGCGAAGGAGCAAATTCGTGTCAACTCCGTTCATCCGGGATTTATTTGGACGCCGATGGTCGAAAACTTTGCGAAGTCCACCGGTGCGGAGGATGCCACGCGCGCGGCGCTTGCCGAATTGCATCCGTTGGGCCACATCGGGGAAGCCGATGACATTGCGTGGGGTATCGTCTATCTCGCATCGGACGAATCGAAATTCGTTACCGGTTCGGAACTCGTAATCGATGGGGGATACACAGCGCGGTAGGTTACACTTCTTTCTAAACTTGAAAGATTCTTTATGGCAGACGAAATCAACAAAACCGTTGTAGTGAAAAATAAGGTGGTTGGCGACCACGGCTGGAGTTTGTATGGCATGGCGTTCTTAGGTGCGCTGGTCTATTTTATCCAGCATGCAACGTCCTTCTGG
Organism: Bacteroidota bacterium; assembly: GCA_021825235.1. Classification (GTDB taxonomy): domain Bacteria; phylum Bacteroidota; class Ignavibacteria; order Palsa-1295; family Palsa-1295; genus PALSA-1295. Next base: position 2,684 of record JAKAIL010000114.1, read on the forward strand.
ATGGGACTGGTAGGCGTAGTCGAAGCGATCTTTTGGCCGGCGGTGGTGCTCTATAAAGTGCTCGATCTGCTGAAGCTGTAGGCTGAAACGCCTCACGCTATCCTTGCCCCGCTTTCGAAGCCAAACGCGCGCCGAAACGGTTTCCTGTCCACTGTGCTGTTCCTGGGCTATTTGGATTCGATCGCATCTATGCCGGTGCGGTTGCCATGCCGTGAGCCGCGCGATGCTTTGCCCGAGCGTCGAGCACTCGATATGCCAGCAGCTTAACCCGGTCGTTGAGCACCGCCCATGCGATGGCATATCCCCACACGAATCCGGCCCAGCTCCACCCCAGCGGCGTCATAAGGAAGCCATAGACGGCAATGAAGGTCGCCATAATTTGCGTTCCCAGGACTGCCATCCACAGAACTCGCGCGGGCCTGATGGACCAGAATGGCCCGCGTGTCCGAGTCAGGAAAATGGTAAGATGGCCGGCCACGGAAAGCTTCAAATACATGAGAGTTTGAACATGGTCCCGATCCAGGTGGAACACGCGCTCGCCCAGATAAAACAAGCCAAATGCCGCCACAACCCCGATCACGCCAAGCACGGTGGAAATCGTAAGCACCGTACGCAAATCCCACGCCTCGGGTTTGTTCTTGTAGTGGACATTATCGAACGCAATGGAGAGTATCGCGCCATCGTTCAAGAGCGCGAGGATGACGATCATCACAGCCGTAACCGGGTAGAAATTGAAGACGAGAATCGAGAGCGTCATGAACAGCAGCACGCGAATTGTCTCGGCAATGCGATAGATAGCGTAACTATTCATCCGCTGGAAAATGCGGCGGCTTTCTTTTATCGCGTCGATAATAACAGAAAGACCGGGCCGGAGCAGCACGATCGAGGCAGCGGCACGCGCGGCATCGGTCGCGCCGCTGACCGCGACACCGCAATCGGCTTCTTTAAGTGCGGGAGCGTCATTCACGCCATCGCCCGTCATACCGACAATATGTCCTAAGTTCTGAAGTGCCTCGACGATTCGGAACTTATGCTCTGGAAAGACCTGCGCGAACCCATCCGCCGTTTCAATCGCGTGATCGAGCTCGCGATTGTGCTCTGGCGGCTGCTCCATCGGCTTGCCGGACCTCCACTCGGTCTGTTCGGCGGGCAGATCCTTCGAAGGTGCCTTCTCCTCACCGCCAAAGCTCGACGCATCGAGGATGTTGGTTCCCATCCCAAGCTGCCGTGCCATTTCGCGTGCAATGGCTCGTTGGTCGCCGGTAACCATTTTAACGTCCACACCCATATCGCGCGCGGATGCAATCGTCGCTTTCGCTTGCTCACGCGGTGGATCGAAGAGTGGCAGCACCCCCTCGAACTGCCAGGCGTTCTCCTGTTCGGCGCGCGCGACTCCCAGCGATCGGAACCCGCGCGAGGCGAAATCGTTGACCGCCTTTTCCTCGGTGTCGCGCACGGCATCCGCATTCTTCGACATCTCGAGAATCACCTGCGGCGCGCCTTTGGAAACGAAAAAGTGCTTCCCGTCTGGCCCGTCCACCGTGGCTTCGGTCCGCTTGTGAACCGGATCGAACGGAACGAAATGTGTGATCGTGAAAGCCTTCGTCGCATCCGGCGTCTTCAGCCCGGCGAGCACTGCGAGATCGATGGTATCGTTATTTTCTTTGCGCGAGGCGAGTGCGCCATCACGAACGATGGCTTCGGCTGGAAGATTATTTACCGTGAAGGGTTCGCCTAATGTTAACTTATTTTGCGTGAGTGTGCCTGTTTTGTCGGAGCAGAGGATATCCACGCCCGCAAGTTCTTCGATAGAAGCGAGCCGCGTCACAATGGCCTCCTGTTTTGCCAGCAGGCGCGCGCCGACTGCCATCGTGACCGAAAGCACCGTGGGCATTGCGACGGGAATGGCTGCAACGACAAGCACGAGCGCGAACTCTACCGTCGTCAGGATCGCATCGCCGCGAAAAACGAGCGCGACGAGCAGGATGATAGCAACCAGCGCGACGGCAATATAGATCAAGTAATTCCCAATCTTGAGCACTGCCTTCTGGAAGTGACTCACCGTTTTTGCGCTTTCGACCAATTGTGCGGTTTTGCCAAAATAGGTCTTGAGGCCCGTCGCGCTAACCACGGCATCGGCCTCGCCCTGCTTCAGGACGGAACCGGAATAAATCACCTCGCCCGGTTTTCTCGAGACCGGGAGCGATTCTCCTGTAAGCGCGGATTGATCCACCTCGATGGGATCGCCTGCGCCCACCTTAGCATCGGCAGGAATGATATCGCCGAGCCGGAGCCGGATACGATCGCCAGGAACTAAGTCCCGCGCGGGTATCTCCGCCCAATTGCCATCGCGCTTCACGCGCGCTTTCATCGCAAGCCTCGATTTTAACGCCTCGATGGTATTGCCGGCCTGATATTCTTCCCAGAACCCGACAACGGCATTGACGATGAGCAGCGCGAGAATGATGAAGAAATCCGCCCAATGTTGCACGATGGCCGATAAGATGGTCGCGATTTCGATCATCCAGGGAATTGGACCCCACATGTAGGACAAAAATTTGAGAATCGGACTGGTCTTCTTTTCGGGGATTTCGTTGTAGCCGAATTCCTTGCGGCGTTCCTCGACCTCCGCTTGCGTCAAGCCGGCGGAGGAAGTGGCCGTGACGGCATCGGCGCTATCCGTTTCGGCAGCGGGGCCGGGTCGCTCGTCTCGTACGGATGTGCCGCCGGGTTGCGGTGCCGTTTTGGGGAAAGATTCGGGCCCTGGAACTTTGGATTTCATAATTCAGCTTGCATAATTCCGGGCTTAGCCTCCCAATTCTTTCATGGTTCCCAGAAAGGTAATGACATCATCGCGGCTTAACATGCCGACGACCTGATGGTCGGTCATGACGGGTAGCTGATTGACGCCATCGCGTTCCATCTCTTCGAGCGCGGACCAGACTTCACTTTTCGGTTCGGTGTGCTTCATCTGGTCGAGCGGGACCATTGCTTCGCCAATCCGTGTCGCAGGCCAGTTCTCGCGTGGTATTTCGCGGACGCGGCCCAGCGTAATGAGTCCTATCGTTTGTCCGGCCTGTTCCACGAGGAAGCATCGGTTTCCCGTTCCCAGGATATGCTCGTCCACGAGTTGCTGGAGTGCCATCTCCGATGAAATCGCGGGGCAGGGATGTCCCATCGCCTGTTGAACGGTATGTCCGGCGAGCATTCCCTGGAACATTGCCTGGTGTACCTCGCGCGCCGCAGCACTGTCTAAAAACCAGCCGATAAATGCGATCCAGATTCCATTGCCGAAATCGCCGCGGAAGATCATCATCACGCCGAAAAAGATAAAGAGGAGTCCGAAGAATCGGCCCGTGTTGGCCGCGATGAGGGTGGCACGCCGGAGATTTTTGGTTATGGCCCAAACGCTGGCGCGTAGCACTCGTCCGCCATCGAGCGGATAGCCGGGAATTAAATTGAAGATGGCAAGCGCGAAATTTATATAGGCCAGATACTGCACGAGTGCCCACACGGGCTGCGACGAGGTGAACGCAGGTTTAAGGACTGTGAAAATTCCCGCCAGAATTAAGCTTATGACTGGACCGGCAATGGCGATCAGGAATTCCGCTCGTGCATTCGGCGGCTCCGCTTCGATTTGTGAAACACCGCCGAACAGAAACAGCGTGATATCATGGACGGGAATTTTATATCGCAGCGCGACCGCCGAATGTCCCAGTTCGTGCAGGACAACACTTACGAAAAGCAGAATGGCCGTTGCCACGCCTAAAATCCAGTAGAGCGCATGGGGCCAGCCAGTGAATTCGGAAGGATAATAACTGCCGGCCATGAGCCAGGTGATCAGCGCAAAGATGAGAAACCAGGAGTAGTCCAGCCCAATGCGAATTCCCATAATCTTTCCTAAGGGGAAGCTGTGCCGCATTGCGGGTTTCGGTTCGATGGAAGCTTGCTTGCTCATTAAGGATGGAGTGAATGGTAGGAATACCGCAAATGTCGAGCCACAGCCTATCCTTGCAATGGAGCTATTCCTGCAATTATAGCTTCCATTTCGTATAAGAGAATTAAACGTATCGTTAGATTATTGAACTGTTCCTCGCCAGTAGGAATAACGATGCTTGAGTGTACCTGGCTGCGCAATGCTGATTTTGGCGAAATCTTATTTCTCGTTTTGAGTGGCACAAATTAAGGAGAGCAGCCGTATAATATCTTTGCACAAACATTCAAATTATTTAAGAATGTTTGCGCGAAGCGCAACCTCGCCACTAAAAAAGTTTGCATAATATTTACGTTTGAATGACCGACCCCATGAAGCAAATCACCACGATGGATTCTCACGTTGCGCCTACGGCGGACCAGGCACGAGGCGCCACCGGATCTGGCTCGCCCGTGAAAGGTGCATCCCTCGAAGTGTTCTTCCGCCCGCAGAGTGTTGCCATCATTGGAGCCTCGGAGCGTACTGGAAGCCCGGGCGAAGCCCTGACCACCAACCTGCTGGCTAAAATCAGTTCGGGTTATCACGTGTATCCGATCAATCCGAGTCATAAAACGATTGCAGGCCATGCGGCATACGCGCGCATTACGGATGTTCCGTATCCCATTGACCTTGCGATCATTGTTACCCCGGCAAAAACAGTTCCAGGAATTATTAGTGAATGTGCCGAGGCCGGGGTTCGTGGTGCCATCGTCATTTCTGCCGGCTTTCGGGAGGTAGGGGTAGAGGGCAAGGAATTGGAAGGGGAGATTACGGCGCGAATCCGCGGAACCGGTATGCGCGTTATCGGTCCCAATTGCATTGGCGTGATGAATCCCGTAACGGGATTGAATGCCACGTTTGCCCGCAAAGCCGCGCTTCCGGGGAACGTTGCGTTCATTAGCCAGAGCGGGGCGCTTTGCACCGCCATCCTCGATTGGAGTTTGAACGAAGTATTGGGATTCAGCGCGTTCGTTTCAGTGGGATCGATGCTGGACGTTGGCTGGGGAGACCTCATCGAATATTTTGGGAACGACCCTAATACGGAGTCCATCGTAATTTATATGGAGTCTATCGGCGATGCGCCGAAATTCCTGGCCGCCGCGCGTAATGTTGCGCAACGTAAACCGATTATTGTAATCAAGGCTGGCAGAACGGCCGCCGCCGCGAAAGCTGCAGCCTCGCATACCGGCGCGATGACGGGCAGCGACGCGGTGCTCGATGCGGCGTTCCGGCGTGCCGGAGTCTTGCGCATCGACTGGGTTGGCGACCTGTTCCACATCGCGGAAGTCCTCGCGAAGCAGCCACGCCCCAAGGGGCGGCGGCTTGCTATCGTTACCAATGCCGGCGGACCGGGTGTGTTAGCAGCGGATGCGCTCATGGAAGGCGGTGGAGAACTGGCACAGCTCTCCAGCGAGACGATGGCGGCATTGAACACCTTGTTGCCGGCCGAATGGAGCCATGGTAATCCCATCGATATTCTGGCCGACGCGACGGAAGAAACCTACGGGAAGGCGATTGCACTGGCGCTGAAAGACCCGGCTACCGATGGAGTGCTCGCGATTACAGCGCCATTGGTGGCAGCAAAACCGCTTACAATGGCTGCTAATATAGCAAAGTCCGCCGGACTCGGAAAGCCACTTATCGCATCATTCATGGGTGGAAGCGATGTATCGGAGGCGGACATTTTTATGGGCCACAACGGTATTCCAACCTTTGCATTTCCGGACGATGCCGCGCGGGTTTTCAATTACATGTGGAAGTTTGGCGAAAACATTGCGCTGTTGGAAGCCGACGACCTAACAAAGCAAGCAGATGTGCTCTCCGAGAACTCGATTGTTTTGCAGAAGGTACGCGAGGAAGGCCGGACGGTCCTGACAGAAGTAGAATCGAAACAGGTGTTATCCGAGTATGGAATTCCGGTAGTGGAAACCATCGCGGCGCATTCCTCGGCCGAAGCAGTGGAAGTGGCAGAGAGGATTGGGTTCCCAGTCGTAGTGAAGCTACTTTCGAAACGGATTACGCACAAATCGGATGTGGGCGGCGTGCGTCTGGATCTTCCTACGGCGGCAGAGGTCCGTACGGCGTTCGAGGATATCCGCAGTGCCGTCATCGCCAAAGCAGGCGCGGATGCATTCGATGGCGTTTCGGTACAGCGCATGGTCCGGCGCGAGGGCTTCGAAGTGATAGTAGGCAGTAGCAGCGATCCACAATTTGGGCCGGTCATGCTCCTGGGTGCCGGGGGAATTCTGGCAGAAGTACTGAAGGATTCGACGCTGGAACTTCCCCCAGTAGGAACGGTCCTTGCCCGGCGTATGATCGAACGGCTCCGCATGTGGCCGGCGCTCCAGGGTGTGCGCGGAACAAAGCCAATCGATGTGGAATCCCTGGCTTCGGTGTTAGTGGACTTTAGCCGTCTACTTACGCGGGAACCGTGGATCTCGGAAATCGACCTCAATCCGCTCCTGGCCGCTGCCGATGGAACGATTGCACTGGATGCAAGAATCGTTCTGCATACCTCGCTGGAGACGGTGGCGAGCCCGTCTCTCTTATCCGCGAAACTGCTTGCTACCGGCAGTACATAAGTATTGCAACCCGTTATGCTTGGACGACAAGGCTTCTATATAACGAGAGCAATTCCAGCGACGGCTCCGTGCGAAATTCGGATTTCAACTTTTTGGAATAATCATCGAAAAGCCGAATGAGTTTTGTCGTTTGACGTCGTCGGGCATTAATAATGAGCAGGCCTCGAAGGGCCTCTTCGTCGAACTCATCCTGTGCCAGTACTTTCAGGCAGACTTCCTCCGCGCGTTCGAGGAGGCCGCGTTCCAACTCGATTTCGATGAGGCGGACGGCAGCGGTGTGCCGGAGCGAACTCATGCGCGTTCGCAATCCGTCGAGCCAGGTCCCGTATAATCCTTCCATAAATGGCCCTCGGCCCGTGATCTTCATCATTTGTTCGTAATGGAAGGTGATGGAAAAGAGCGCATTGCGTTTGCGGGCCTGCCGCACGTCATTGTAATGGCGTAGCGCCTCCTCACAGTCCGTTTCGATGGAAGCGTGGAGGAGGTATCCATCCTCGGTTAGGGTGATGGCGTCAGGGGTTCCCAGGAACGCACGCGCTCGTTTCACCGTGCTGTAGAGTGCGTTCAGGCTGGAGGCATCGCTATCGGGCCAGAGTAGTTCCAAGAGTGTTTCTCGTGCCAGGGCACGCGTTGGGGGTCGGCCCATGCGAGGTTCCAGTGCCTCGGTGCGGGCAACGACGAGCAGAGCGATGAGCTGCCGGACCTTGCTCTCGCGCTTGCTGCTTTCCGGAGTATCACCGGTTATACCAACATCGTTGGAACCCGCTGCCACGAGTTCCCCTTTGCGCCGAAGGGGCTCGGCGGTCATCGAGCCGAAGCAATAGAGGCGTATAAGCGGGGGAGTGGCAGTGACGTGGATCGTTTCGCTGGCGGAAAGGATTTCCGTGGCTCGATCCGAGCTTTCCCGGCGCGGCAACACGTCTTCGAACTCTTTGTAGATCTGCTCTTCGAGGAGCGGCGCATTCCACGCGCGCGCTAAGGCGATAAGCTCCTGTGCATACAATTCGATCCGCTGCCGGAAGCCCATACGCTCGGTGATGGTGCGGGACTGGCCCGCCAGCAAGCGGGTTAGCCGCGTTTCCGCGCGCGCAAAGCGGAAATAGTAGGGATTCCGCTCTTTGAATTCGTTCCGAATGAGCGAGGCTTCGTGCCGAGCTTCCTCGAACCGGCCCAGACCGGCGTAGGCCATGATAAGCGCCGTGCGCGCGGTGCGTTCAGCCAGCCGTTGTTCGCCGGCAAGTTCCACGCAGTTATGCGCGACAGTGAGCGCCTCTTCAAATTGGCCGAGACCGATATAGGCAAGCGCTTTTTCATTCTGCGCCCAGGCGGCAAAGGAATCGTGCTGATGACGGCTTGCCAATTGGATCGCTTCTTCCGCAAATTCGAGTGCGGCATGATGGCGGCCCAGAAAATTCATTGCCGTTGCACGGCCTTCTATGAGCGAAATGCGCTGCAGGAGGTTGGGCGATTGGGCCACGACGCGCGCATCCTCCACCAGTATTGCAAGCTGCTGCGAGCATTCTTTTACGGTTTCCGCGTCCTGTTGTACGCCGGCAATAATCATGCGCCACAGGTTGCACATGATTTCGACGAAGCGTATTCCATACCGTCGGCCATTTGCAATTCCCAATTCGCAATGGGCCATTGCCGAAGAAAGATCACCGAAACTAAACGCGGCAAGTGCCGCCTGGAACAGAAACATGGTTTCGATGAGCGTATTACCGTGCTCCTTCGCCAGTTCCATGATCTGCCGTGTTAATTCGCCGGCCTGCGCATTCTGGTCTTGCTTGAGTTTGCTGTTGACGGCAAGACCGTAGTATAGCGAATATTCTTCGAAGCGCGATTCCGCAAGCAGCTGAGCGTCCGGCATGCCAGCCTCGATGAGGGCATCGGCTTCTTTCAGGCGTTCGGCGTTTAACAATGCACCGGCTTTTGCCCGATTTAAGATCGTGAGCAAATACGCACGCTCGATATTGGACTCCGAAACCGGTGCGAGGGCGTTTCGCGCTTCGAAGGACCATCGCTCGAACTCGCCATAGGAAGTTCGGCCCGCACAGAGGATCGCACGGAGCACGGCGATGCGACCGTGAGCGATGGACTGGAATTCTGGATCATATCGCCGGGACGACTGAATAAATCGTTCCAGGACGATTGCATGTTCCAGGTCCCGTTCCGCTTCGAGAAATTGACCATTTCGTTGATAGGCTTCCACCAACAGCGTGTGCAAATCCAGATGTGCGGATATGGCTCGTTCACTTAGCTCGCGCCCAAAGCGCCAGGTGAGTTCATCACGGAGCGGCCGAATTCCGAGCAGCAACTGAAAGCACTGTTGTGGTTCCTGCGACGCGAGCGAGCGGGCGATCTCCGAAGACCAGAGCAGGAAATGTTCCACGCGATCGAGCATCACGGGAGTGGTAGCAAGGGCATACGGCGGTGTAATGATGCTCAGAAACGCGCTGCTATACAGCGGCAAGTGTTCGGCCCCGGCGATCCAGACAATGGCCAGGGGGAGATCGTACTCCTGTGTCACGCACTCGCGAGCACCATCCAGAATCGTGTTCCAGAAATGAGCGTGGGAAAATTCGAAACACCAGGCGCCCATGGAATCGGAAGCAGGGAGAGTGCTTTGCCGAGAGACCAAAAAGGAAATAGAAGGAGTTGCGCGGCGAATAATGGACTTAAAGGTCAAGAGATCGACGGTCCGCTGAAACAGTTCTTCGGAAAGATCGGCTGTTCCGAGACGATGAGTGAGTAAGCGACGGAGCAATCGAAGATCGAATTGTTCCCCGAGCAGCGCGGCGTGGATGGCTACCGTTTGTTCATCGGGGTTCAGGCGTTCCACCTCTCGCTGAAAACGAGCGAGCACTTCCTGCTCTTCGCTCTCTTCGCTTGGAGGGTCCAACCTGACGTTCGGGTCCTCGGTCCAATGTCCTTCTTCATCTAGCAGGATGCCAATGGAAACGAGCTGGCGAAGCATAGTCCGAAGACTCAGCGGGCGTCCGGCAGTCCGCGAATGCACGGATTGCACCAGGTTCCCGCTGGGTTCTAATTCAAAGAGAATTCGTAA
>JAKAIL010000115.1 GCA_021825235.1 Bacteroidota bacterium
AAAAGCAAGGGTTTGTTAGCATCGCGCACAAATTTTTGTCTAATTTTTCTGTAACTTATCGCCTTGGGCGGAGTTCTATAAGAGTAATTTTCCTATTGGATGATCCATCGTATCGCACCTTCCCTCCGGTTAGCGCCTCTCGTGGTGCTCATAGCGCTTGCCGTTTTTGTCCCACGGCTCCGGGCGCAGGTCACCGGCCGGAATAATTTAGGGACCGAGTTTTACGTCGCGTTTTTCCCGAATGAGGGTGGCGAAGTGTTCAACGAAACGCTGAATACCGATGACCTCTACCTGACGAGCCGGGTTCCAGCGCATGGGGAGGTGGATATTCCCGCATTGGGCTTTTACCAGACCTTCACCACGGTTCCGGGTCAGATCACGACCATTATTCTTCCGAACGGCAATAATGGTTCCGCGACCGTGCTCCTGCCGGAATCGGACGATGAGAAGGTCGTCCACGGCATGGCGGTCCACGTGACGAGCGATACGCCGATCGCGGTCTTCGGGATGAACCACAAGAAGTGGTCGAGCGATGCCTTTATGGCGCTGCCGGTCAACGTGCTTGGTACGGAGTATCGGACGATGAATTTTACGACGTCCGAAGCACAAGGGGATGGTGATACGCCAGGGGAATTCGTGATCGTTGCCGTCCAGGATTCGACGAATGTAACGATAACCCTGCGGGATGTAACCTCCCGTGGAACTCGCCCGAATGTGCCATTCACTATCCGGATGAATAAGGGGGATGTCTATATGGTGCAGGGCGATCCCGGCAATGGGAGCGATGACCTTACGGGAACTCTGATCGAGTCCGACCAGCCCATTGCCGTCCTGAGCGGTCATAAGCGAACGGAAATTCCGGAGAATGCCACAAATGTGGACGGATCGAGCAGCCGTGATTTGCTCGTCGAGCAGTTACCCCCGGTGAGCGCCTGGGGGGATTCGGCGCTCGTCGTGCCGTTCGCGACTTCCCAAAAGCCGGACCTGGTGCGGGTGGTCTGCGCCGAAGATGGAACCCAAATCAGCGTGAATGGCACGCCGGTTCCCGGAACGTATAATGCCGGCGATTTTTATCAGATTACCCAACTTTCGGGCGTGACTTCCATTCAGGCCTCGAAGCCGATTGAAGTCGGCCAATATATGCACACCAGTTGGGGTGATTATTACTCACAGCGGCCGCCGCTGGCCTATGGCGATCCGGCGCTGGCGCTCGTCTTTCCGGTCGAGCAATTCGATACGTCCTACACCATCCTCAGCATTGTCGATGCTGAAGCGTTTACGGGTAACTTTGTCAATATCGTAGCCGATGCCAGTGCGATCAATACGATGCGGCTCGATGGCCAGCCGATGAACCCGGCGGAATTCTCCCCGATCCCGAACACCCGGTTCGATTACGCGCAGCACCAGCTTGCGCAGGGAACCCATAACATCTCTGGTTCGAAACCGTTTGGGGTGACGGTCTATGCGCTGGGGCCGGTGGATTCCTACGCCTATGTGGGAGGCACGTCGCTCAAGACGATCACGCCACTCAAGACCGTCGCTCTGTCTATCGACTTCGGGGACCGGCTGCTCACCAATGCCGACACTACTCCACCCTACCCGCACACGGCAACTGATGCATTCGACACCACGGTTTATCTGCAAAATGTTTCGGAGGACACGGTCAATATCTACGGGTTCCCACGGCGCATTCAGGATACGGACCGCTTCCATGTTATTGCACCGGCCTGCTCGCCGAGCGCGCCGCACGTGATCAAGCCAGGCGCGACCGATTCCATGACCATCGAGTTTTGGCCGCATGAAGTCAACCGGCGGATGCACACCCAGATCACGGCGTCCACAGACCACTTGCGGGCGTACGTCGTGGATGTCTATGGTCGCGGCGTGGAGGATGTGCTCGGGGTGTTCCGCGATACCAATAAAGTGACGACCATCGATACGATCGACTTCGGCACCTTTACCAACACCGATGCTCCGGCGGACTCGATGGTCTATATCGGCAATGCCGGCACGGTGCCGCTCACCGTTACCGGTATCCAGGTAACCGGTGATCCGAAATTCACCACGACGGGGACCATCTTCAATGGCGGACCGGTTCCGCCGAACTTTTCGATCCCAACCCCGCCGAGCGGCAGTGCGCGCGTGGGCGTGGAGTTTAATCCTTTTGGTTCCGGCAACGGTACGTTCACTGCACAGCTCACGGTGCGTTCGTCTTCCAGCACCCATATTGTTGTCCTCATTGGGCATGTGGAGACCATAACGGCACTTGCGCCGCAAGTGACCGCCATCCAGTGGGGAACCACGCTGGTCTGCAATGACAGTGTCTACCAAATACCCATCACCAATCCGAATAATCTTTCGGTGGTGATCACCAGCGCCCTCGTCGTGGGGGATGGAACCCAAAGCTCCGATGCGGGATCGTTTGCTGTTTCCACACAAACTCCGGATACGATAGCACCGGGGGCTACCGGGACGGTCGAAGTCCACTTCGAGCCGACGGGTCGGGGAAAAAAGACCGCCGATGTCATCCTTTCGTATAATCTTCCGAAGAACACGAACCCGGATACGATCCCAGTTCTGGGAACCGGAGACAAGCTTACGTTGGAACTCGGCGCGCCGGTAGGACTGCACGAATATGCGCTCGATCCCAGTTTCCTCGTGCCTATCTATGCCAGGACCGATCTAACGCCGTTCGCGCCGGATGGCTATCACATTCACGTTTTCTATGACTCGGAATATCTGAAACTGATTGACATCGTTACGAAGGGAACGCTGACGCCGCCGGGATATCCTGCCCTCTTTCCTTCCACGCCGCCGGGGCACGATACCGTATATTTCGCACAGGCTTCGAGTGAAACCCACTCCACCACTATTCCTATTATCGGTGGCGGGCCGGCGGCATCGCCGGCGCCATACGGGCCGCCATTGGTCTATCTACGGTTCCAGCCCGAATTGAACGGAGCGGACCCCTATACGTTTACTAAAGGGTTCCCGATCCGGTTCGATGTCGTCTTCGACGACGCTGCCGTGCCGTATCAATGTGCCGACCATATCTACGACAGCGGTTTCGTGCAGGTGGACCCGGCTTGCGATACCCAGTACCTCATTACGCAGCCGCAGTTCCCATCGGCCATGATGCTCGGCCTGCCACAGCCGAACCCTGCTCAAAACCAGGTGACCGTTCCGTATGATGTTGCCATGCCAAATCAGATGAACAGCCAGGATGCCGCTACGCCAGTTACCATCGATGTTACGGATATGGATGGAACGGTGGTCCGGACCCTGGTTAACGCTCCGACACAACCGGGATATTACACGGCCAGGCTGGATGCCAGCGGCTTACCGAATGGCGTCTATCTCCTGCGTATGAGCGCCAACGGCTACCAAAGCGAAAAAAAACTTGTGATACAACGGTAGCAGAGTACCCTTCGTTTTGGGAACCGTTCGTACTTCTCCTCACCAATAGTTAACTCTCGTGCGACGGCCAGCACTCTTTGCGGCGCTCTTTCTTGCGATCGGTATATCGCTGGCAACGGGGTTGCCGAGTTATTTTTCAGGCGTACTCTTTGTACGTTACAGCATTCCCCTTGTTCTATTTCTTCTCATTCCCTGGAAGACTTCCGCCATCCGGCTGGGATCGATGTCCCTGGCCTTCCTGCTTTTTGGAACCGTAGCAACCAGTTTGGAACACGCAAGTTATAGCGATACCAGGGTATCGAGGATCGCATCGATGAAGCCCGCGAAGACTCAGCTCGTTGGTTCCCTTGTAGCGATAGAGAAGTTGAAGCGCGCCTACCTTTGGACAATGGCCATTGATAGTCTGGCCGTTGAGGATGGCCGCCCCCTTGGAATGCAGGGGCGGGTTGCCTTATATCTCGCCAGGAATGCTCGTGGACATGGTTCGCTACCGAAAGCGGGAACTCGTTTACGCGTGTATTGCTCGCTCGAACCGTTTCGAGACGCCACGAATCCTCATGAGTTTGCGAGCGACCGGAAACTCCAGCAGCAACTCCGGGCCGATGCACAGGGCCATATCGCTTCGCGGTTCGATTATTACCTGCTTTCGGGGCCTCGCGAGAGCCTTATAGCGAACATGGCTGAAGCGCTCACCGCTGCGCATCAGGCGCTTCTTACGTTGCTCGATTCCTCCATGACGGAGCCGACTCCCCGAGGTTTTGTCGAAGCCGTTGTCCTGGGGGACCGCAGTGATATGGACAAGGAAACGCTCAATGATTTTACCACGTCGGGCGTGGCGCATATTCTGGCTGTAAGCGGATTCAATGTGGCGATTGTAGCGCTGGTCGTTGCGCAATTGCTGCGGCTTTTTGGAATCTATTGGTTCCGAACGCGAATTTCGATTACCATGGCAATGGTACTTCTGTATTCGGCGATCGTTGGCTTCCAGCCGAGTGTCGTCCGTGCGCTGCTCATGATCGAACTATATCTCGTTGCCCAGCTCTTCGAACGAAGGCCGGACCCGCTCAATATTGTCATGAGTGCCGCGGCGATTAACTTGATGCTTCGTCCGTTCGATCTGTTCGATGTTGGGTTCCAGCTTTCGTATGCCGGCGTGCTGGGGATGGTTTTAATAGCGCCGAAGATTCGATGGTTATTTAGTAAGGACAATAAGAATCAGCAAGGGATAGCAGGAACGCATCTGAGCCGTTGGCAAAGCAGGTGGGCAACAGAGGTTGGATCGGCTGCCGCACTTTCTATCGGAGCTTCCATCGCTTCGTATCCGGTTATCGCCACGCATTTTTATCGCGTTTCGTTTATAGGGCTTGCCGCAAATCTCCCGCTTGTTCCGCTTTCTGCTATCGTTACCGCCCTGGGATTTCTCCTTATTCCGCTTGCGGCTCTTTCGCACTGGCTCGGCCAATTATATGGTGAAGCAACGGTCTATCTTACGCAAGCCCTGTTATGGCTGACACGGATATCGGCGCATGTACCGCATGCGGCACATGCCGCAGCACAGCCCAGTTGGATCTTGCTTGGCTTTTTTGTTGGGATTGCGATGTATGTCCTCACCGCGAAAAGCCGGAAGCAAGTTTGGGGCAGAGTTGTGCTATCTGGCGCGGCGCTTTTTACGCTGTGGGAAATGGGAGTTCCCTTTTCCAATTCCATAGTGGCCCAGCACGAGGGCAAGCTTCAGGTATTGTTCTTCGATGTGGGACAAGGCGATTGTATTTTGCTCCATACACCGAACGGCAAGAACTATTTCGTCGATTTTGGACGAGCGGATTATTCCGGCGCTGCCGTCATCGAGCGGACTGCCGTGCCCTTTCTGCGTGCCGAAGATATAACGCAGGTCGATGGTGGGTTTATCAGCCACATGCAAATCGATCATTATGGTGGTGCTGCGGCACTCATCGAAAATTGCCGGGTCGCTACACTCCTGACGAGCGGCGAACGCGTTCCCAGCGCTTCTGCGCGCGAACTGGACTCGGAATCGAACGATCAGCACGTAGCAACACGGATTCTATCGCTTGGAGATACCGTAGAGCTCGATTCCGAGCTTACACTCTATGTGCTCCATCCCGAGCGGGAGGTCCGCACCGTTGATTATACCAACTATGGTGAGAATCTCCATACCGGGATGCTTGCGTTCAAAGTGGTGTATCGCAAGACAAGCTTTCTCTTCTTAGGCGATTTGGAACGCAGCGAAGAGGAGACCATGCTGACGGATTATGGCACATTTCTTCATTCGGATGTCGTAAAAGTGGCGCACCATGGCAGCCTGACGAGTTCCTCGAAGGAGTTCATTGCGGCGACAAACCCGCGCTTCGCAGTTATCTCTGTCGGCGAATATAATCGGTTCGGGCATCCCGCCCCGGCCATTGTGAAGCGCTGGATGACGGGCGGTGCAACCATCTGCCGGACGGACCACGAAGGCGCTGTTCTCTTTGTGAGCGATGGGAACTCGGTTCAGAGAGTGAAGTGGTAACCTTACGGAACGAAGATGTTGGCACCAATCCGTAGCTGTGCCGGCAGTTCCTGATAAAACGGGTTTTTCTTAGCCAGGAGGTCGCGCCAGGAAATGCGCGCGATACCGACCGTAAGATCGGTATGCATGAGGAGCGCCATAATGCCAATGGTGCTCTGCACGTCCCAACGTAGGTTCCCCGAAGGATGGGGCTGAGATCCATCGGTTGCATACATGCCGTCCACCGGTTCCATAGTAAGCGCCAGGTGGGGACCGAAATAGTATCGGAGTATATACCCGGCATCGGCAATACCCCCGGAAGCCACGGCTTCATCGGCATCCTTTAGCTGGAGTGGGAACGGGCTAAAGGCCAGGTCTATCCCATTGGCGAAGCCGTTGTAGCGTTCTCCGGATGAATTTCGGTCCCACAGGAGTTGGAGCGAAGCGCCAAACAGTTGTTCGGCATACGGAGTGAATTCCATGTCGATGGGCGAAGCAGAAAGGCTCATGCCCGAACCCAGCGTAGCCGTCCGAATTTCCTCTGGCGAGGGCACATGCCACAAGGAACCCGCAGGCTGCTGCGGCTCATCGGAGCCAATGTGCTCCGTAAACCATTGTGCGAAGTTAAAGCCATCGGAATACCCGGCGGCGACGGCAAAATCGTTGGGAACCCATCCGAGATTCGAAAAGCGCGGCGCTTCGAGCCGAACCCAGAAATGCCGATCGAGGATACCTTCAATTTGGAAAAACGAGACTACGTTGCGAGCGCGGGAAAGGCCGTCCACGGTTGGCGCGAGAAGAATTTCACGTTCGAACGGAGACATGCGTATTTCGAAATCGTCGGCGAATTCGAAGGCGATGTCCAATCCAAATTGCAGCAGATTGCCGGACGCACCGCCCGGAAAGTACCGCTTCCCGGCTCCGATCATAATGCCCGGTGTTATCGGCGCAATATATCCCAATGGCAGATCGAGATTCACATCGGCCGTTAGGTCCGTAACTGTTGTCGCAGCAATGGTAGTTGGATGGTACTCGATGCCGGCATGCAGGAGCGGCATCCATTCCCGCTCATCGGGACGCAGTTCCCGGATGGGAGCGAGCCCTTTCCATCCCATAAAATAGGTCGCAAGATAGTCATGCCAGCTTGTCCGTTCGAAGGTGGTATCGATGCCGTGATACATTCGTTCGCGCAGGACATTCTCTGCAAGGACAATGAGCAGGTCCTGAATCGCCGTTACCGCTTCCTTCGCACGCCGGGAAAGGCACTCATAATGTACCTGATAGGGATTGGTAGCGGAGGAGCACGTAGGATCGACCACCGAGTTATCCCAGTATCCGGCATCGCGTTTATCAACGAGCTTATGTCCCCAGGGCCCTCCCCAAAAGCGCTCGGCATACGGGTGGAGCAGGAACGGAACGAAGGCCGTCGGTTCCCACACCTTGAGGTAAATAATCGTCCAGTTCGAATCGCGGTCCGTATGGGCGGAGCAGTAGGAGTCGGCAATACAGTGCATGAGGGCATACGCATCATGGTTCCCAGCCCGCGCCGCCAGCGCATTGTTCAACACCACCCGAAAGGTGGAGGTGAGGAACGCAATACAGCGCGGATAGGCAGAATCGTAGAGCATGTGCGGATAGTGATAGGTGGGATCGGTTGTCGTGTCCCAATAGATGTCACTGGCGCGGGCCATGAAGTGAAAGCACTGCGAGTTTCCTTCGAACTGCCGGGAAAGAATATAGTCCAGGTTCCCGCTGCGAAGGACGGGCAGTGTATTGAGCACGTCCGTGACGGGGCCGTCCTTCCAATCGCGGGGCCGGGCCAAAATGCGATAGGCGATGAGGAGATCGAGCGCATCCTTGCCCGATACGACATGGCCCGCAATCGCAGAGAGCCTGCGGATATTGGCTTGTGCCAGAAGATGCCGGTATGCCGTCGCCTCAATAACATCGTGTCCATTGGCCGTAAAGGCCTGTGCCCCTTGCGCGAGAACGAGCAAACTCATCCATATCAGCAAAGGCTTTGCAGTGCGCATGGCCTTTCTCTAAGCGAGCGGAATGCCAAACGGCTGGGGTAGGGGGCAAGCCTTTTTTCGCAGGGTCACTACGAATTCAAGCGTTACCTCATTTCCGGTTTTCATGGCTCCAAGCATAAACGAGGGCGGCTGGATTTGGAAGTCGGACATTTTAAGGGTGGTGGACCCGGTAATCGAGATCGTGCTGTCGCGCTCCAGCCGCGCCGTGGCATCGAGCGTGATGAACTTTGCTACCCCGGCGACAAACACGTTCCCGTGTGCCGCAATGGCAAACACATCTTTGCCATGCGGGCTAATATTGGCGGAATTCAATTGGAAGGCAATCTCGGAAAATTCTGTAGCCTTAAGGGCCGTATAGGCGTTTTCGTCCATTTCGGAATTTTCCCCTTTAAGGCTGCGAACGGGGATGGTAACATTCAGGCTCGAGAGTTGCTCGATTGTGCCACTATCTACTACTAAGACGGCATCCCCGGTAAAGCCGCGTGCTGTCATCGTCCACCCGTGGAGCGTGGAAGTACCATGAAGAATGAGCCGTGCAGAGTTTGGATCGATTCTATAAGCAGACTGGGCGTAGCTAACCTGCGATGAGATGACGCATAGTGTTGCAGCTATGGTGAAAAAGTAAGCGGCGTTGGAAATTTTCATAGAAAAATGTGTCTCGAAAAAAGCCCAAATCCCATTCCACAGTTCCTTTGGTAGAGTTACAGTGGTTAAAGGGATCGCTGAATTAGTCTATTTTACCCTCATTGCGAGTCAGGGTTGCGGAGCGAAGCGGAGCAATCCTGACGAAGCAATCTCCGCCCTGGATGTGGAGATTGCTTCCCTCGATTCCTTGGGACCAAACAAAGCTTCCGCCGGTCGCTTTGTTTGAATCGCAATGACATCATCAGGGTACTTAATCTGAGTTTCCTTGAGTCTTAACACCTACCTCTGGCTTGGCTTGGCCGAGCCACCGTTGCCGGTGGTCGAACTCTCGAAAATTTATCGAATCCGAACGTGATTAATTTCGTTATGCACGCCTCATTCTCTGGGTTACTCAACTGACTATCACGTATTTCATCACTCGTTACTGAACATGACATTTCCATCCGATCTTAAATACACCAAAGACCACGAATGGCTCCGTGTCGAAGGGACCACGGGCACCATTGGCATTACCGATTATGCGCAAGGCGAATTAGGGGATGTGATATACCTTGATTTGAAGTCGGATGCCGCAGTTTCGGCGCACGAATCGCTTGGCACCATAGAAGCAGTAAAGACGGTGAGCGATCTCTTCACACCTGTCAGTGGCAAGGTACTCGAAGTGCATTCGGCACTGAACGACACGCCGGAAACCGTGAACAAGGATCCCTATGGCGAAGGCTGGCTGGTAAAAATCCAACTGGCCAACGCCGCCGAAGCAAATTCCCTTTTAAGTGCCGACGACTATAAGAAGCTCATCGGCGAATAGGACCTGAATTTGGGGAGATTTTGAAGATTTACAGGATGGACTCGTAATTATTCTTCAAAGCTTTCACAACGTTATTCCCGCGGTCGCGAGAATCCTTTATCCGTTATAGGATTTTGCGTTCGCGGGAATAGTATTTTTGAATCGATAAAAGTAACGGAAGTTGCATCACATCAAATTAATCTCGATAATCCCACAAAATCCAGGTTCAGACTTTTATGGCACACATCGGCGATTCTGTTCTAATCCTTGATTTTGGTTCTCAATACACGCAGCTTATTGCTCGGCGTGTTCGCGAGTTGGGAGTATATGCGGAAATTCTTCCATGCACGGCCTCGCTCGCGGAGATCGAGGCATTCCGGCCCGGAGCGATTATCCTTTCCGGAAGCCCGTCCAGTGTCTATGCGCCGGATGCCCCCAAATGCGCGCCCGAAATATTTCGTATGGGTAAGCCAATTCTCGGCTTGTGCTACGGCCTTCAACTGATTGCGTATGAACTGGGAGGGGAAGTAGATAAGAGTGCGCGCCGAGAATACGGGCGTGCCGAAATTATGGTGGACGATCCGAATTCCAGGCTGTTTAAGGATTTCCCGCCCCATGCAAAAGTCTGGATGTCCCACGGTGATGCGCTCAGTAAAATTCCTTCGGGATTCCATGTTACCGCCCATTCCCCGAACTCTCCGCTCGCCGGCATTGCCAATGCGGACGAGTCCATTATCGGAATTCAGTTCCATCCGGAAGTTGCGCATACCGAGGGAGGAATGCAGATTCTTTCGAACTTTCTCTTCGCGATTGCGAAGCTAAGAGCTGACTGGTCGCCAGAAGATTTTATTGAAGCGACGGTGCGGGATATTACAGCGACCGCGGGTGCGGAAACTGTGATTTGTGCTCTTTCCGGCGGGGTGGATTCTGCGGTTGCGGCCGTTTTAGTTCATCGCGCAATTGGCAAACAACTGAAGTGCATTCATATCGATAATGGCCTGATGCGGCGCGGTGAAAGTGCGGAGGTCGTCCACACCTTTCGCGATCATTTCGGAATCGATCTCGATTTCCGGGATGCGTCCGATCTCTTTTTAAGCCGTCTCGAGGGCGTCAGCGATCCGGAAGAGAAGCGCAAGATTATTGGCAAAGCGTTCATCGATGTTCTTTCCGAGGAAGCGGAAAAATTCCGGGGAGCCCGGTTCCTCGTACAGGGAACGATCTATCCGGACGTGATCGAGTCCCGATCCTTCAAAGGCCCTTCGGTTACGATAAAATCGCATCATAACGTAGGTGGCCTGCCGGAGAAGATGCACCTGAAGCTCATCGAACCGCTCCGGGAGCTATTTAAAGACGAAGTTCGAAATGTGGGCCGTGCGCTTGGCATTCCAGAGCATTTCATTGACCGCCATCCATTTCCGGGGCCGGGGTTGGCCATTCGCGTGCTCGGCGAGATTACCCGCAAGAAGTTGGAACTGCTCCGTTCCGCCGATGCCATCTTTATCGAGGAACTCCGCGCGCAGGAACTGTATCCCTCGACGTGGCAGGCCTTTGCGGTCGTCTTGCCCGTGCAAACGGTCGGCGTGATGGGCGACGAGCGAACCTATGAGAATGTGGTCGCCCTGCGAGCCGTAACCAGCGTGGACGGCATGACCGCCGATTGGTCGCGACTCCCGCACGCTTTTTTGGCGCACGTCTCGAACCGTATTGCCAATGAAGTGCGTGGATTGAGCCGGGTCGTCTATGATATTAGCTCCAAGCCACCGGCAACGATCGAGTGGGAATAGGCCAGAGACCCACATTCTACCTGATTTCTGTGCACTCGTCCATAAAAATCCATATATTTGTAAGAGTTTTGACGTTCTTCGCCCTCCGGTTGGGCGAAGCCCGTTAAAATGAGCGGCTGAGCTTGAACACGACGGTTGAAATTCAGCCCTGTGACCAAATTTCACTAACTTTGGAGAACCGTATGAGACGAAAACGAAGTATCCGCTCTTTTGCCGCCTTTGCAGCTTTAGGCCTGGTGCCGCTCATGATGAGCTGCTCGAATAAGGCAACGGAAGAGCAAATGAAAACGCTGCACGATCTCGACCAGCAGCGCGATCAGCTAAATAACGATCTGCAGCGCGCCCAGGGCGATTTACGAGATGCCCAGGGTAAACTCGAAAGCGCGAACAGCGATCTCACTCAATGCCAGAATAATACGCAGGCTGCGCAGGCCGGGCTTGCTATCTGGCCTAACGTATGGCCCGATAGCGTTGATTGGCGCGTAGCGCCTCCGCCAGCACCGGAGCCTGCCAAACAGGAACATCACCGCATGATGCGGCGTCACCATTAAGAGAAGGGAACAAACATGAAAAAGACTACTATTTTAGCATTTGTAGCTGCTGCTTCCTTCTGCTTCACGGTACGCGCGTTTGCGCAATATCCGGAAGACTTCACCAAGGACCAGGCCGATTCCACGATTAAATATCGCCAGTCGGAAATCGCTCAGTTAAAAGATAACGTCAGTAAGACCCAAGCCGATGCGCAAAAAGCCACGAGCGATGCTCAGCAGCGCATGGCCGATGTTACCAAATGTCAGGACGACTTGTATGCCATGCTCGGCAGCGACCGGAATGGCTATAATGCATATCGCGAGCAGATTGCCCGCGATGAGCAGGAACTCTCCGCCTTGCAGCAAATGAGCCCGTCCGATCGAACGGCTGCTCAGGCCCGGGTGGATGCGCTCAAGGAGCAAATCCGCAGCCTGCGCGGGAATAAGCTTGTCCTCATTCCCGACGATAAAACGCGGGTCCAATCGCTCTCGACCAACTTCATCGAGATGGAGAAGTCGATGGTACCTGCGAACATGACCTATACGGTCGGCACCTGGCGGAAAGATCGCGACTGCC
>JAKAIL010000116.1 GCA_021825235.1 Bacteroidota bacterium
GATCTTATTATTACGGATAACTCCGGTGAGCGAACCGCCCTTCCATTTGTTAAAGAATAACGATGAGCCAGACTTTCACCATCAAAGTCCTTCGCGAGAATTACTGTGCCGAGCGCGAGGCGGCGGAACAATACCGCGCGCTCGCCGAGCGGGAACCGGACGAGAAAAAGAAATCGGTACTCCTGAAACTCGTTGCACAGGAAGAGAGCCACGCCGCGCGGTGGAAAACGCGGCTGGAAGCATTGGGAGAAAATGCCGACGAGCCTTCACAGCTTTCGCTTCGGTACAAACGGATGCTCGTAAAATCGCTGGATACGGAAAGCGTGCTCCGCCGCATGGAAGCCGATGAAGACGCCGCCGAGAAAGCATACACGAGAATGATGGCCGGTGTTTCGGATGAAGATCTGATTCGGGAAATCGAGGAGGTAAAGCGCGAAGAGGAAACGCATGCTAAAGTCGTCCGTTCACTCTATAGCGCCGGTGAAACGCACCACCCGGACCGCGAAACGCGCACAAAGCTGGAAGGCCTGTTCCGCCGCGAGCGATGGCACGTGAAGGGCGGTTCCTGGCTGGCCGACGCTATTTACGGTGTAAACGATGGGCTCAGCGCCATTTTCGGAATTGTAAGTGGCATCGCGGGCGTCACCGATGTGGCCGGTGGCGCTTCGACGAAGTTCGTTCTTCTCTCCGGCTTTGCCGGATTGATCGCAAGCTCTGTGTCAATGGGTTCCAGCGGCTACCTTGCCGCCAAATCGCAGAGGGAAGTCTATGAAGGCGAAATGCACCGTGAGCGGCAGGAGATGGAAGAAAATCCGGACGAGGAACGCGAGGAACTATCGCTTATCTACCAGCTCCGTGGCTTAAGTGAAGAGGAAGCCGACGAACTCGCCCGCAAACTGTCCGAGCGGCCCGAAGAATTTCTGGAAGTCATGGGCGCAGAAGAACTGGGCCTTTCAGAGAAATCCTTTCCCAGCCCATTTCGCTCGCTGGCTTCCGGCGGAATTTCAACGCTCATCGGCGCCTTCATTCCGCTCATTCCGTTCTTCTTCCTGACCGGCTTATCCGCAGTCCTGGTGAGCTTTGCGGTGTCACTCGTCGCGCATTTTCTCGTTGGTGCAGCGAAAAGCCTGGTAACCGTCCGCGCCTGGTGGCGGTCCGGCATGGAGATGATGATTGTTGGCATTGTTGTCGCCATCGTAACGTATGGGCTGGGCGTGATCTTTCAGGTGAATGCGGGATAGATAGAGTGAAACAGACCCGTTGCACGACGCTGTTCACTGTTTGTGGACAAACACGCCCAACCCATCCAACCGTATCGCACGATTCCGTTATTCTCGGAGCTCGATCCCTCGGAACTGGATCAAATCTTGTCCTTTGCAACGCGCCGCACACTCGAACGCGGAGCGCGAATCTTCCGGGAAGGTGATCCCTACACTGGCTTCTTCATTGTTTTAAGCGGCTCGGTAAAGGTCTTCAAGGACTCGAAAGATGGCAGGGAAATAATCCTTCATCTTCTGCGTCGCGCTTCGCTTCTGGCAGAGGTCCCGCTTTTCGAAGGCGGAACGTACCCAGCCAACGCCGAGGCCCTGGAACATACCGAACTGCTCTATATCGATAAAAACCGTTTCATTTCCTTGCTCGATACTTCCCCGAAGCTGACTCGCAAAATGCTCATTGGGCTTGCGAAGAAAGTGCGAGTGCTTTCCGAGAAGATCGAGAACTTAACGCTGCACGACGTTACATCCCGGCTCGCGCACTATTTTGTAAGAGAAATAGTCATTGCCAACCGTGCCGAATTGCCCGAACCATTTCTTCGATTAGAATTGCCATGGTCCACGATTGCCTCCCAACTGGGAACCGCTCGTGAGACAATCTCCCGGTCCCTCAAGCGATTGCAGGATTCGAAAATAATCAAGCTTACCGGGCACACGCTCACGGTGCTGGATTATCCCAAATTGCTCGAATTAGCGCAGTAATACGCAATATTTGCCGCAAACGTGCAAGTCGGACTAAAATCGTCCGACTTGTGACTTTCGTCACGTCTCCGCGCGCACGGACTCAGCAATGCTTTCGGTTTAGACATGCAAATGGAAACACTACTTCATAACGCAATCAGCTCACTCTGGGAAACGGAACAGCACATTTATAGCATCCCGAATTCCAGAACCATGGTCTCGCTCGCGTGGGCCGAGCTTACGAGTGAAGACCGGTGTGATCTCCGCAGCCGCGCACTGGAAATTTGGCGTGATTATCTCGAGAATCAGACCGTGACCTTTCCTCATCCACATATTGTGATTCCGGAGTACCGCGAAATGCTTTCGCAGCCAGATGGTGAACTCATCGTCGAAGAAATTTAACAGTATACACCTCATGCAGATTCAAGAATTTTCCTCGCTCCGCCGTTACGATCCAAACCGGTTTGTACACGTGCCGGTGTATCAGAGCAAACGGACCAAAGTCCTTCTCTTATGCCTTGGGAGTCATCAGGAAGTGCCTCCGCATCGTCATCCCGGATTCGAGATCACCCTTCAACCGCTAAAAGGAAAGGCGGAATTACCACTCCCGGATGGCTCGAAGTCCCTGCTGGAACCCGGAATGTTCATCACGGTCGAAGACGGTGATTTTCCGTTCAATCCCAACAATCCGTTCGAGGAAGGTTTCGAAATGCTCATTCACTTGGTCTCGACCAAGAGTTAGCGATTACACCCAAACCAAACACGACAATGACAGCAACATCAACCATTACGGAACTCGACATACGTACGGTCGAGCCACGCAAAAAGCACCCGACCATCTTCCGAACATTCGACGGACTCGAAACTGGAGAAACCCTCCTGCTTATCAACGATCATGATCCACGGCCGCTATACTATCAGCTTAGCGCAGAGCGGCCGGGACAATTCGAGTGGGAATACGTGCAGAGCGGACCACTCGTATGGAAGGTCCATATTAAGAAAACCGTGTAACACTTTTTCTCGCGTGCTGGCTGGCTTTCCACTTTCGCAACGATGGAAGACACTTCTATTCATTCTGCCATGAAGGTCTCTTCGCTGCTCGCCCAATACCCGAGCGCTTTGGACGTACTGGTGGCGGCCAGTCCGGCATTCGAGAAACTGAAGAACCCGCTCTTGCGCCGGATGTTTGCTTCACGCGTTTCGATTGAGCAAGCGGCAAGAATTGGCGGCGTATCCACTGAATCACTTATGGCTTCGTTACGCAACGAATGCGACATTGCTAAACCCGAAGAAAAACCTATGACCACCCTGCACAGCGCCCCGAATGCAAACACTCTTTCGGGTGCATGGTCGCTTTCAACAGCCCCAGGTGAACCATACAACGACGTGTTACTGAGGCGAGATGAGAAACCGAATGTTGACGATATGGACGTGGTGCATCTCGATGTTCGCGAGGATTTGGCCCAGAATCAGGATCCATTCCGCAAAATTATGCGGGCGGTAAAACAACTTGACTCCGGGCAGGTACTACATCTCGTCAACGGTTTCGAGCCTGTGCCGTTGTATGATGTCCTCGCAAATCGCGGATTCTCCCATCGAACGGAATACCTAGATGGCGTTTGGCACGTTTACTTTTTTAAGATGGCAGGTGGGGTCGCGGTGCAAAAATCGGATACCGTAGCATCGCCCGTGACTGGTATCAGCAATATTGTCGCCTTGGACGTCTCGGGTCTGGAACCTCCGGAACCTATGCAGAGAATTCTGGATGCGCTGGCATCGCTGCCGCAGCATTCCCGTTTGCTGGTCCATCATCATCGAGAACCGCATCTTCTCTATGAGCAGCTCCGGATGCGTGGCTTTAGCTGGACCACGGACAAACTCGCGCAAGACCGCTATCGCATCCAAATTTATCGCGAGGTAGCGTAATGGAGCTTACCGCGACGAAAATGTCACCACCGTTCCATCTGGTGGCAAAATATTTTATCGCCTCGGTGTGCTTTTTCATGCTGCTCTGCGCGCTTTTCGCCTGGAGCTGGCAGGACATCCACGGTTTCTATTTTCAGCCCCACCTACTCGCACTCACGCATCTGGCAACCTTGGGCTGGATGACGATGACCATCTTTGGCGCTTTGTTCCAATTAGTTCCGGTCGTGCTCGAAGTCCCACTCTGGAGTCCACGGCTTGCCGAGTGGCAGTTCTGGATTTATCTCGTGGGGGTATTGGGGCTTACTTCCGGATTCTGGACCTTCGATCTCGGTGCCTATCTCGATGCTTCGGCGGCACTTATTCTCATAGCTGGATACCTCTTCATTTGGAATATGATGCAAACGATGCGATTCGTGAAAAAGTGGGATCTTACCAGCTACTTCCTCAGTGCCGGAATGTTTTATTTCTTTTTCACCATAACGCTCGGCACGACGCTGGCGTTTAATCTCGGTCATTCGTTCCTTATCCGTTCCCATCTTGATTATCTCAAGGTGCATGCACATTTAGGTCTGATCGGTTGGGTGCTTATGATTATCATGGGTGTAGCACTACGGCTTATTCCGATGTTCTCGCTTTCGCATGGCACTTCGCACCGGTATGCCTGGCTGGCATTCATTCTCGTCAATGTGGGACTGCTCGGGATGGTCATCGAGCGAGTGATCTTCGCCGATACAAAACTTACGCCGTTCTTCGCGATCCTTGCAGCCGCCGGAGTCCTCGCGTACCTCGTGCAAATCTTCCTTATCCTTCGGCACCGTATGCGGAAGGCGCTCGATGTCGCGATGCGGCATTCCATCGTATCCTTTTCGCTGATCTTTGCAGTGGTGCTTATCGCAGTTGCACTGCAACGACTTCCGCTAAGCATCCAGATGACCGAGCGCACCACGCTGCTGTACGGCTTCCTCGCGCTCTTTGGAGGCATATCCTCACTCATCATTGGGCAAATGTATAAGATTGTACCGTTTCTCGTATGGCTCAATCGCTATGCGCCGCTGGCGGGCACCCAGGCAGTTCCCACAATGAAGGAACTGGTTAACGTTTCCATTGCGCGTACGGAGCTATGGCTGCTTGGTGCAAGCCTGGCACTCATTGCCATCGGTATTTTGACCGCAATACAGCCGATGATCGCAGTGGGAGGGTCTCTCCTTTTTGGCGCCTCCGTATTATTTGGTTATAACATCCTTCAAACCTTCCGCCGATGAATATCTTTGACGAACAGGAACTGAAACGAGCAACCGCTTCCGCTCCCGACTCGGCTGCCTCGGAAGAGACGGAACTCCAAGCCGTGCTCGAAATCCTCCGGCACATTATCGATCCCGAGTTAGGAATTAATGTCGTGGATTTGGGGCTTGTCTATAAACTGGAAAACTCTCCGGGTGGCATTCGGGTGGAGATGACGATGACGACACCAGGCTGCCCCATGCACGAAAGTATTATTGGTGCGGCAGAGCGTGCGCTACGGGCCTATTTTGCGACACGTTCGATTGATGTCCAGTTGGTCTGGGAACCACCATGGACAACGGCGCGCATGACCCAAGCCGGGCGCGCGCAACTGGCAGCACGATACTAATGCGTGATACTCACTCCTCCCCTGCCTCTTCCCTCCGCTCGCCGAAGAACCGGATGTAGAGATATAGATTGGCGATCATCAATGCGCCGTATATGAAGAAGGGAAGCTCGAAGAAGCTGGTCTCCATCAGGTAACCACTGAGTCCGGTTCCCGAGGAGGATGCGGCAAGACGCGCCACTTGGTTGATGCCGAGCGCCCGTCCCATTTCTTCATGCGCAACGCGCTTGGTAAGCTCGGATTGCTGGATCGGTAACGCTGCAATCCTCAGTGCCGGCGTAATCAGATAAATAATAACGGAAAGTGGCAGCCACCGGATAATCGGGAAAATTACCATGAGGACCGTTCCCAATCCCCGGCTCACGACGATACTCTTGACAAACCCGAAGTGACGTTCGAGCCGAGGTGCCGTGAGTATCGCAAACGATCCCAGGAGGCCGCTCGCAAACGCGTATTCGGACATTTGCGATTTGGGAATATGATACACCAGCACAAAAAATGGAATAAGAAACGGCATAATGAGTCCCTGCGATAGGCCATTGAGCATCCCGGTCAGCGTGAATTTGCCAATCGTCGTTTTCGTCTTGAGGCGGCCCATTTTTCCTTTGACGCCGGGTACTCGAAGGAGCCATAATCCCGGTACCCCAATGGCCGAGATAATAGCCGACCACAGAAATATTTCCTGCACCGTAAAGAGTTTTGCCAGCAATGCGCCCAGCGCACCGGTTGCACCGGCGAGGAACGTGAAGAAGGAGAAATATTTCGTTCGTACTTCTCCCGTGGTTAGGCTGGCGAGCACCGCACTCTGAATGGGCTGAACGGCACCACCGATTCCGCCGCCGGCAAGTGAGCCCGTCGCCGAGTAGCCGCCCAGCATCGCAGCCGGAATAATCATCCACAGGTTCGAGGAGAGATAGATCATGAGCGCGCTGATCGGGAGCAGCGCGTTCGCAAGGACCAATGTTTCACGCTTTCCCCAGACATCGGTCATGATTCCGGTGAGCAGTCCCAATCCCGCTGTTGCTACCGTTGCAGCAACGTAAATAGCACCGAGTACAAAGGCTCCGTAGTGGAGATTTTGGAGGATGTAATAGGGAAACGCAAGGTTGATCATTCCCGCAGCAATGCTTCGCATTACGCGGGAAAAGCCGAGCATATAAATATCTCTCTGAGCCGGATTCTTCATGGGGGCGGAATACAAATCTCCGCCGGTCAAGCAAGTTCCGGGTACGGAAGAGTTTTAGCGGGAATTTGACCAACCGATCAGGAAGGATTTATCACCACCGGCAATTCGATGGCTTTCTCGTCCTTCTTTGGCACGGTGCGGACCCAGCAACCGAATTGCTTTAGTTCCTCCATACGGCAGGACCACACGAGGCGACCATTATGGAGTGTCATATCCGGACAGCCATCACACATGTTCTGCTCGCCGCCTTCTAAGAAATCCACAGGCTGGATAATCATGATACTCTGGAAGTGCAGACCACGGAACAGCCGCCCAGGATTCGTGAAAAGCGATTTGGTGTACGCACCCGCAACATGGCGAATGCCACGATCGAATGGGGAAAACAGAAGCATGGAACGGCCTAAACTTGTAACGTTCGGTGAGGCATACGCCAGATAGCGGCCTTTCATCGCATGATAAGCCACTTGATTTAGCTCCATGAACTTCGGCCCAACATAGCCATAGATGCGTTCTTTCGTGCCAAGCCGGCCGGTAAGCAGCCATTTGAACGAATCCGGCTGCTCGGTGCCATTCAGGTAGGCGCTCGGAGTGAAATCCGGGAACCGCTTGCGAATCTCGCGGACGACGTCCGGCGCTTTCATGTCGATCTTGCGCGTGGCGCGGGCGTCCTCATCGTCAAGCCCATACACGAGTTGATTCATATCGACCTTTTGTCCGCCCGCGTACCAATCGAACGGGATCTGCGGCGCGGCGGCACGATAGAGAATAAAGACCATCACATTCACGCGGTCGATATTCTTGCCGGCCCAATCCACTAATTCGGGAACAAGGTTTAGCGTATCGTCATACACGGTAGAGTTAAAGGCGCACGAGAGTCCGCCCTCAGCATGGACCATATCGGCGAAGGAAAGCCGTAGTTCATTCAGATCGAGTTCGTTTGCCTGTTTCCAGCCGGGGCGGTTTTGCTTGCTATCGATATGGAAAGTAAATCCTGCGGCCCCCGCCATTTTAAGCTCGTGAAGAAGTTCCCGCGTCAAGAGACCGCCATTGGTATTGATGACGGGCTTTACACCGCGATCGTGGATGTGCCGCACAATCTCCACAATTTCCGGGTGCATCAGCGGATCGCCACCCGCAACGGAAATGCCGTCCGAATTCCGAAGGTGCAGGAAGGTATCGACTTCCTCGCGGACCTGATCGAGCGGTTTGTGGCTCTTCGCCACATTCTCGCGATAGCAGCCATCGCAGGCCAGATTGCAGGCGCTCGTAGGTTCCAGCCACGAAATGGCATTATCGGCAAGATTCCAGGGTAAGCGATAAAGCTTACGGTGATCGATTTCCGGAGCAAAAGAACGGTCCCGAGCCGTGTTCGGTGTGCGAGATGCGGGGGTCATACAGACTCCTTATAAATATGTGTGTGAATCGAGATTACAATGCGCCCATGCCGGGGGATAGACCGGCAAAATCGGCGCGTTTCTTAAACGCGAGGTGATGGCTTTCAAATCCCTGTTAAAACGTCAATTCTTCGCCATCGTGGGCAATTCCGGACTCGACGCCGGCTTGCTTCCCAAGCCGGGCCACCTTTGCTTCGGCTCCTCCGGCAGGACTCGTCACTATTTCCGAACCGCAGTGGGTAAGGATGGCTCGCGGAACGTGCGACCGCCTGCACCACTCCAATTCCGCCTTGATCGAGGCATGACCAACTTTGATACCGCCGGGCGCATGCACGATAGAACGCGTGATTCCTGCACCATCGCCAATATAAACCTGAACATTCTTAAGTACTCGTTCCACGTCAGGAATTTCGAGCACATCCGGCGAATACCAGATTCGGCTGTTGCCGAAAGTGATGCGAAAACCAACCGCCGGAGCGCGAGTGGAATGTTCGATCGCAAACGCTTCGAAGCTAACACCATACAGCGTAACCTTGCGCTGCAATGAAATCACATGCTGGTTTTCTTTTGCAAGCCCGCCAATCCAGCGAAGCGTCCGCAAGACATTCCACGTCCGCATCGGAGCATAGACCGGGCAATCGTTCCATCCTTCCAGTCCCCCGGCGTGATCGGGATGAGCGTGGGTGATTACAATGACATCCGGTTTTATTTCATGGACCTTGTTCTTCCAATCGAGGCCGCAATCTACCATGATCTTCTTCCCACGCGAGCGAATGAGGAGCGATGTGTGCCACTGGTGTAGTTCCGTTCGAGTTTTAATTTCGCCACGAGTGCCGAGGAAGGTGAGGTGGAGCACAGTCAGAACCAGGATTTGGGGAGATTATTGAGATTAATGAGATAATTACTCTACTACCATCGCCTTTGTCTTCTCGGAACCATTCGCTATGAGCCGATAAAAGTAAGTTCCAGCAGGCAGGTTGCCGCGAGTGAAGGACACATCATGCGCGCCCGCTGAGAAATAGCCACTCGCAATGCGCGTTACTTCTCGACCAGTGGCATCGAATAGATTGAGCGATATGTACGATGCCGAAGGTAAAGTGAACGAAATGGTGGTGGATTCGTGGAAGGGGTTGGGAGAATTGGCTATTAAATTGGATTCTGGAGATTGAAGTGCAGTGTGCACAGCTAATAGCTGTTGGTTCAACCTATAAATAAAACCATTCGCCAAGAAGAGGTAACCGTCGGACGTCAAGGCAAAATTATCAACACTATAAGGAGGTAATCCACTATTGATGGTGTCCCATGTTCGCCCCTTATCGGATGATACGAAGACCCATCCCACCAAAAATTCAGCCCCCAAATAGAGCTTTCCATCGGGGGCTGCAAGTAGCACACTTGAACCAGTACTTGTGGTATCTAACTGTGCAATAAATTGCCACGAATTTCCGCCGTCGCTTGATCGGAATATCCGGTAGTGGTAAGTCGATGCATAAATTAAGCCTTGACTGTCCACAGCAAGACCATAAACTGTGGAATCGAAGAGACCGTCACTTGATCGTTGCCACGTGCTTCCCCTGTCGCTTGACTTGTAAAGGCCATTCCCTCCAGCGTAGATTAGTCCCTTCCTATCTGAAACAAATACAACAAGATCGGGTGGTTCGACCGAAGACGAATGCCAGCTTGATCCCGAATCGGTCGTAACAAAAAGCTGTGACCAATTTCCATTATAAACAAAGACATCCCCTTCACCATCGGAATAGGGTCCCCAATATTCGTAGAAGCCTGAGGAATCGGCAGGCGGGAGGCCATTATTCATTTCATTCCATGTAGACCCCTCATCGCTGGAACGTAGCATTCCACGCGATGACGACAGTGCGAACAAAAAATGGCCCGCGAGTACTGGTCCCTTGAACCAGGAAGATCTATCAATGGGTAGAGCGTCCCAAGATCGACCGAGATCTCTCGATCGGTAAAGTGCACCTCCGAATTCACTGCAAGCAAGGGTTGTACCATCTGGAGTGACGAGGATCTTATTCGTTCCCATTGTAATGGCATGAGTAATGACACGCCAGGAATTACCAGCATCGGACGAGAATTGTATACCCAATCCCGTTCCCGCAAGGGTTCGATTATTTGAAGGATCCACACAAAGGGATGAAGTATAATTGTACTTTGGCCCTGGAAGTACGCAAGACCACGTGCTACCATAATCTGAGGAGCGGAAGACTTGACCTAGAGAAAGAACAAAGAGATTGTTCTTAGAATCGAAGTCTATGGATGTTATGGATGAATCCGCGAGTGCTACGTGTAGCCGAGTCCAAGCGTGGCTCGAGTTTAGCTTATAAAGCCCCGTCTTGTAAGTTCCCACGAAGAGGCCGTTCTCCGAGTCGATTGCAATGGCCCTTACGCCACTGAGATTAGGAGCTGGTATCAGACTCCAATTCCTTTCATCCTTGGATTCGAAAATACCGCTATCCTCCAAAGCAACAAAAACGTTGCCCTTCCGATCGAGCGAAATCGCTCCGACAAAGCTGGTAGCGCCTGTATTTACCGATTGATAAGCTACTATTGGTACAAAGTTCCACGATTGGCCTTCGTCGGTCGAAATCGAAATGCCAGTGGTGTCGAAATAATAGGTATAAAAACGCTCACGGATTACGCTTCCATGGTAATCCTCAATCAGCAGGTTACCGGCGCTGTCAACTGCTAACATTCTGCTTCCAGATTGCCGATTTGTGGGCCGAATTGACGTCCAATTCATTCCGGAATCTGTGCTTCGATAAATTCCCCACGTGCTTCCCGCGAAGAAAACTCCGGTCGGGCTACGTACAATTTTGATTAAACCGTCCAACGGCTCAGTTTGGGCTTCGAACCAGGTTATGCCGTCATTCGAGGTAGTGAAGATGGGTGACTGCACAGGGTAATCGGGGGTCATAGCCGATATGATGGTCCCATATTTGGTTTCTGCAACAGCATTGGCTGTACCCGGTGGAATTCCGCTCGCCGGTTCCCAAAAATTCTGCCCCCGGCCCGCATTCGCCGCAAGCAGCACGGTGAGCGCCGCGAAGAGAGAAGCAAATTTCCTCATAAGACTTTCGTTTTCGAATGACTCCTTACGCCAGAACATCCCGCGCGGGAATTTAACGCCCGGCGCGCAGGGTAATTTTGAGTGCATGGTCTGAACTGGGATTTTAGAAGCAATCTTCGAACGGCTTACGGTAGAATGCCGTTTAAGGGCTCGTGGCAAGTCGATATATCATTTCCGATCCAGAACTCATGAGCGGCGCGCCGGTCTTCGCCGGTTCACGCGTGCCGTTCGCGTACCTCATGGAATATCTTGAACGCGCTTCGACCGTCGAGCAGTTTTCGGAGGATTATCCTTCCGTTTCCGTCGAGCTTGCCACGAGGGCACTAAATGAATATCGAGCAGGCCTCGTCTCTGCAGTAGCTTAACATCGCTTTGATGCAAGAATTTATTCAAATCGTTCGAGCTTCCGCAGAAAAGCGAATTCTTTTCACACCACACGCTATCCTTCAAATGTCGCGGCCAGAGCGGATGATTACCTCGCAAGAAATCCGATCGGTTATAGAACACGGCTCCATTATCGAGGATTATCCGGAGGATGTGCGAGGGCATAGTTGTTTAGTGCTCGGATCTGGAACTTTCGGAAGGCCAATTCATGTCGTATGCTCTCCAAAAGGTGAGTATCTGGCAATGATAACGGCTTATATCCCAAATAAGGAGGATTGGTCGCAAGATTTTAAGACACGAAAACGCTTATGACCTGTATATATTGTAAAGGAACGATGAAGCGTGGTTATGCTCCGTTCCACATCGATAGGAATGGTTACCACCTCACCCTCGAAGCGGTTCCCGCATGGATTTGCAGCCAGTGCGGTGAAGTGTATTTCGAGGAAGCGGAAGTCGAACGCATTCAAGCGGCGATTGCGCGGCTGGATGAGAATGTAAGTCAATTAGCAAAGGCCGCATAATTCTATTTATGGCAGCGGACAAATTACCCACTCGCGCGCAGAATTTTAGCGCATGGTATAACGAGATCGTCTCCCGGGCGGAGCTGGCGGAGCATTCGCCAGTGCGCGGGTGCATGGTCATTCGTCCAAATGGCTACGGCATTTGGGAACTGATGCAGCAGGCGCTGG
>JAKAIL010000341.1 GCA_021825235.1 Bacteroidota bacterium
AGAAGCACTGCAATTCCGAACCGGTTTGGAACACAAACCTTCGCGCGCCAAAGCATTTTACGGCGTCCTTGTTTTCGCTACGCTGCTCGGAATTCTGCTGCTTTATCTGAAGCTGAATCCGATCCGCGCGCTGTATTGGTCCGCCGTGATTAATGGCGTCATATCGGCACCGATCATGATTGTCGTGATGCTCATGGCTTCGCGCCCCCGTATCATGGGGGAGTTTACCATCGCGCGCATTTGGCGCTGGCTCGGCTGGGCTGCAACTGGATTGATGGCTCTGGCAGTCCTTGTGTTTTTTGCTACGCTATGAATCTACTCCCCTGCATTACGAAGGATGGTGCTTTTAACTCGGAACCACGTCATCGAACCTCCCGTTTAGTTGGCCCTTCAATTGAAATCGTAAAGTTTGGGACCGAGTCCCACGCACCGTGAGCACGCCCAACCGAGTCAGGTCCGGAAGGAAGCAGCTCTCAGCGCCGCTGCGGGTGACGTGGTAAGCTTGGTCCCTTTTTTTTAACGCTGAGGTTGCTGATTTCGCTGAGATTCATCCTATACTAAACAACTGTGTAACTTTCATGGTCGAAAGTTGTTTCGATGAGGTACGTTCTTCAATTGGTTCAAAGGAGAATATTATGTGGCTTCCGAAACGAGTGATTTTTCTCGTAGTGCTTCTCGTCATTGCTGGCGCTGAGTTCGCCCGCGCGCAGGTATTCGTCGTCAAAAATTCGTTTGTCGAGGCCAATGTCTCGGCGGACGGGGAAGGCTTCGTCACAATTCTTCAGGCCAATAGCCTTGACCACCTGATGTTCACGAACCACTCATATCTGACGGTGCGCGTCAATAATATTACTTATACGAATAACCCCAACAGCCCCACCCTCGATGGCAGCACTGGGACCGGCAGCCTCGCTACGCTGCTCACAAGCGGCGTAACCGAGATTCACCACGGAGGAAACTCGAACGAAGATACAATCCGCACTACATGGGAACCCGCTGGACCGAATGGCTTTCGGCTGATTCAGGATGTGTATCCAGTCGAGTTTCAATGGTGCGGGCAAGTTGTCATCCGGATTTCGGTTCATAATCCCACTTCGATTTCCATTCCTGCCGAAGCCCAATATCTACTCGATCTTCTGACCACCGATACGCTTACCTCGCACAGTACCGATGCGCCGGAAATAACCACCCGATATGGGTTAGGAGGGACCGCATGGCAGGACCTTACAAATAAGGCACCCTATTTCATTACGATGGAGTACCCTTTCTGGCAATTTAACGCACCGGGCATTGTGGCGGCTGGCTTTACGACCGACGATCTGGCGCCGGCTCCGATGGGCCTTATCCAACCATCCGATATCGCGATCGTCGATTGGCCGACCATTGCTCAGACGTACGCCTGGAGCTACCCGGCTCGCGATATCGGAACTCCAATCGATGCAGATAATGCACTCTTATTTGTGTGGCCGCTCGCAGATATTGCTCCCGGTAACACCGAGACGATTGCCTCGACGAGCTATGGCACCGCGCCCAACCTGTGCTATGGAAATCAACTCGATGCGCTCATTCTCCAGCCGGAGCATATCGCGTGGAACGGATTCCGATATATTCCGAACCGGTTTCCGGTCGAGGCCATCGTATGGAATACCTCCGGAATTGCAGTTCATACTGTCACGGCGGACCAGGCGATCACCAATAGCCTGAGCGGACTACCGGGACCAATCAACATTCTTGCGCCGGGGACCAGCCAATATGTTAGTCATTCTCCTGGTTATGTGGACTCCACCATTCCCAGCTACGGAGCCGCTACGGCAACTTGGGAAGATACCGTGCAAACCGGATATTTGACAAATTGCCACTCGGATTCCGGCTACAATATCTCGATTGCGGTCACAATCAAGAGAGATACTGCAACGTTCGTCGGTGGGCCATGTCAAAATCCTATCCTCATCGATTGCCAAACCAAGCCCGATACGGGCTCTGGGTTCCCACGGATCGGGGTGCTCCGCCGCACCGGCAGTTACGATAGCAGCCTGTGCAATGCCCGCGTCATCGAAGCACAGGCGAGCGATACCCGCATGTGTACAAGCTGTTTCGTTACCTCTGTGAACGCTGCCGAACTTCAGAATATGACATTTGCCGTTGTGGATTCCGCAAACTGGAAGTTCCGCGTCTCCGTAGTTGATTCGATGCAAAACGGCAGCGCCACCATCGTCGCGCTCGATGGAACGGGCCAAAGTGATACGGCAGTCTATACGTATTGCACCATACCGGATACGCGGGCACCGTGGCTTTGGACATCGACGGACGATTCGTGCGCGGCCTGCGAACGAATCTCGATTTATGACAACCGCGCCTGGGACCGCGGACTCGATACCGTTCTCATCGATACAATTATTGGGCTTCGAATTGATGCTACTGTTCCAGGATTGAATCCGAATTTCGAAGTTCGGGGCCTGCCATTGGCAATGATCTCTACCGTACCCTTGAGTAACTCCAATTTCCGTGAAATTTGCATTACCGCGGTTGACCTCGCTGGAAATAGAATTGACTCCTGCTTTATCTTTGGCTCAGCGAACATACAAACGCCAAGACTTCTTAGATTCTCGCTTACTGTCACGCCAAATCCTGCGGCGGATTACTCTATAATCTCCCTCGCAGGCCCTTCCGCCAATGTCCAAGTCTTCGATATACT
>JAKAIL010000117.1 GCA_021825235.1 Bacteroidota bacterium
AGCACGACTTGTGGAATTTTGCGGAGTAACCTACCATAGTAGTCAGCATTCACTCTGCGCGCTTCCGTCCAGGCATCGAGGTGCGGAAGCTTCGCACGCAGAATAGCTGCCTGCAAGGCTTCCAGACGGTAATTGTGCCCGGCAACGACATGCGTGTACTTCTCTTTCGATCCATGATCGCGAAGCCGTCGCATTGTTTCTACCAGTGTGGCATTGGAACTTAGTACGGCACCCGCCTCGCCGTAGGCTCCTAAATTTTTCCCCGGATAAAAACTGAAGGCAGTCGCACTTCCCCAGGCACCGGCTTTTTTACCGGCCAGCGAAGCAAGGTGCGCCTGTGCGGCATCTTCAATCAGGAGCAGCCCGTGCCGCTCCCCGATGGAGCGGATCGCTTCCATATTTGCGATTTGGCCGTAGAGATGTACTGCGAGGATGGCCCGCGTTCGGCGTGTAATATGGCGCTCCACCTCCTCGGCATCCATCGTAAAATATTCGTCGTGATCGACAAAGACGGGAGTTGCCCCGCACAAGAGAACAGCTTCGGCTGTAGCAATAAAGGTGTTGACTGGCACGAGCACTT
This sequence comes from Bacteroidota bacterium, assembly GCA_021825235.1. GTDB lineage: Bacteria > Bacteroidota > Ignavibacteria > Palsa-1295 > Palsa-1295 > PALSA-1295. The sequence continues at coordinate 581 of JAKAIL010000117.1, forward strand.
CATCACCCGGCTTGATACCCAATGCCCAGAGCGCAAGATGCAGGGCAGAGGTGCCATTATTCGTTCCAACGCCGTGCGGCGGATGGGACACCTCGTTGGTGTGCAGCGTTGCGAAGGCATCTTCGAAGGAGGACACCTCCGGTCCTAAAATAAATTGGCCAGATTCCAGCACGCGCGAAACAGCGTCTCCAATTTCGCCGCGGATGGATTGGTATTGCGTTTTCAGATCGAGAAATGGTACGCGCATTAGGTGGCTGGGAGCATCGCTTGCGGTTCAATGCCCATTTGTTCTTTTATTTGGGTGATTTCTTCGGGTTCCAGAACTAAGTCCTCGCGGCCCTGGCGCACGCGCTCTTCATAACAGAGCCGTGCTCCAAAGCCCATAAATACGAACAGGTATTCGGTAAACACATAGAAGTAGAAGAAAGTATTGTCATTCGTGCAACTGATGGCGAACATGATCGGTGTCATCACCAAAATGGCCTTGTAGGGAAAATACTCTTTGAGACCTCGACCCCACAGCAGTCCGCGCAAGACCAAATCACCCAACCCAATATAGAATAAGATCAGGCCGATCATTCCGCCATCGAATCGAACGCGAAGATATTCATTGTGCGGGGCGCCGACGAGCGTTACGTGCTGCGTCAGCCAGCCGGCATACACTTCGGTCCCGCCGGCACCGAATCCCCAGATGGGACTTTCCTCGGCTTTATCGGCAAAATATTTTTGGAAGAAGCTGCGGCCGCTATCGCGCATGTTGAGTTTATCCTGCGAATTGATAAACTTTCGCTGCATGGGAACGAGCAATAAAATACCAGCGAGCAATGCCAGCCCTAACGCCCCAATCACGGTAAATTTGACATTACGCCGGTATAGGACCGCAATGGCCATTCCCGCCATAAAAACATACGTCGGCGTACGGCTCGCCGAAATTAAGAGCAGAAACACATCGACGATATAGAGCGCCAGCAAATGCCATTGGAACTTATCCATCATCCGCATCATGAGGATCGTTGCCATAGTAATATAAAAATAGGCCGTGATGGTTCGGTAGCCAATCACGCCTTCCGTCATGGACCCAACATGGCGGATCATGGACCACCCCGTCACGGCATTATAGAGATCGAAGACCGCGACGGTTATATTAATGGCCATCATCCATTTGTAATAGCGGTCGAGATGGAAATCATTTTGGATGACGTTGAAGGCAATGAGATACAGAAAGGATGGAAACGCAAGTTCCGTCACGGTGCGAATACCGGTTCCCGGATTATCCGACCAGAACAGCGACAAGAAATAATAGGCGAGGAATAGCCACCACAGCTTGGGCGAATATTTCCATGCGCGGCGGCGCTCGTTCCGGGTTAGCTTTTGCCAGGCTGCGATACACACTACCATCGGCAACAGGCCGCTAAACAATTCCACTCGGGTGAAACCCAAGCTGACATAGAGGTTCTTAAATCCAAAAATAATATAGAAGATCGGGGTGGCAAAGGCCCAGAGGATGACATACTGCCGTGGCGTCCGGGAAACAAAGACGATCAGAATACCAAGAATGACGATGGCGATAATATCATTCATAGCGCGGAGGTCTCCATCGTTTGTTCTACTGCTCCGGTTCGCTTCCCGCGTTCGCGTGTGCCGACCGGTACACCACGTTCCATCATCCAATCATAGAGCTGCATCTGTACATCGGCGATCCGCTCGTGCGTATAGTAACGCGTGACGCGGTTTTTTCCCAACGCGGCGAACCGTTCGCGTTCCAGTCTATTATTCCGGAGTAGTTCCAAGGCATCCGCCAGTGCGCGCGCATTTCCTTCGTCAAAAATAATTCCGGCATCGCCAATCACGTTCGGGATTTCGCCGGAAGAAGATCCAATCACGGGTATGCCAACAGCCATCGCTTCGAGCAAAATGTGGCCAAATTGTTCGACCCAGATGGGCGTCGTGCGGCTGGGCAAAACGAGCACGTCCATGCGCGCAAGATGTTCGGGAAGCTCTTCGTTGCGCACCGCACCATGATAAAGGACCGGAACTCCAAGCTCACGCGCGGTTCCCTGGACGGCAGTGAGTGCGCTTCCAGCACCTATTAGATAAAGCTGAAGCTTCTCGCGGTTTGGCAGCGTTGCGATTGCCTGGACCAAATCCAATACACCCTTTTCTTCCGTTATTCTTCCGGCGTATCCGATGGTAAAATGTTGTGAAATTCGATTTGGAGTTCCGGACGAGAATTTGCTTACATCAATCCCCAACTGGGGTAGCACCTGGATCTGACGCTTAAACCCATGCTCCTGCAGGATGTTCCGTGCGGCCACATTCCCCGCAATAGCTGCGGCCGAATGCGCAAGATTGAAGCGTTCTGCAATGCGCTTCACTCCATGCGGTCCATAAGGAAGATTCCACCATGTAAAAAAGAGCGCGCGCGAGTTCGGAGAAAACAGTTTAAGCCCGAAGAGAATTTGCGCATACGAAAGCGCATAGGCACCTTGTTCTACATGCACAATGTCCGGCTGTACGCGTGCTATCAGCGAAAAAACGGAGGGAGCGAATACATATCCACTTTCCTTCCCAATAAAGAAGGCTCGAACAATGTGATGCGCCACCTTGGGTGCGAGCGAGGTATCGAATCGGTCCGTTTTATTTCTGTACAGTGGGCCGCGCCAGGCATGTGGCGTAACAAGCGTAATTTCCACTGGGCCATTCGAAGAAGAAACCTTCGCCAGCGCGGCAATTTTTTCCTGATTGGCGCGGATCGTATAGGTATGTCCAATGTAAAGGATTTTCATGCGCCTCCTCCCCCGCTAAATCCGAGCACTTCGACTATTTGCCGAGCCCGCTTTTCGTAGGTTTCGCTTTTAAGGCGCTCATTGCCGTTTCGTGCAAGCGATTCGGCATAATCATGGTCTTCTGCGAGCTGTTTAATTTTTAGGAACAGTTCTTCCGGTGTATCATAACATTCCATTTCCTTCCCCTCCAGGAGCCACTCGGCTTGTTCGGAAGAACGCGTCGTGAGCATCGGGCGGGCAGCAGCCGGAATTTCGAATGTCCGCATGTTGTGGCTGCCTTCGTTCTGAGGGCGGAGAATATTGATCGCGCACGCGCCATTGGCAAGCACCCTCAAGGCATCGGTGCCGTAGAGAGCGTCGGATGCGATCCATTTTTTTGGAACCCGTTTCGCGCGATCCCAGCCGTTGCCCACGATTTGAATGTCAAGACCCTCGAGGCTGCCGAGCAATCGGTCTCGTTCTTTGGAATAGGTTCCTACGAAAACCGCATCTGCCAGGCGCTCGGTTATCACCGAACCTATTGGATAATGGAGTATCGGATCGTACGCAAAGGGTAAATACTCAGCTCGTGTTGCTCCCGCTGCCATAAACTTCTCACTTAATTGCCGGTTCCAGATAAAGTGCGCGTCATAGTATGGAATACTCTCCAAAAATCGGGACGAGCGATTGGGGTGGTCCCAGGGACTATCCGGATTGAAATTTATGAACAGGCAATCTGGAAGAGTATGTCTCGCGCTTTCAAGCGTCTTCCTGCCAATCGTATTTCCCTTGATTACGAAGATAAGGTCCGGTAGCACGGTAGCGAGGACTTCCACGAATTCCTTCCCAATCTCATTGGCGGTTTTGTTCCGAAGCATTCGTTCTGTGACGACAGTGCCACCCAACCGATGTTCATGCGCGCGCTTATCCCAATCGAACCGTTCGACGTTCCACCCGTTTGCTTCGAAGGCCCGCGCATAGCTCTCCTCTAACGAGCCATGCCAGAAGGACCCTGAAATTAATACTTTCATGCTTCCTCCTCCATCGGTTTGCGCGCCCATACGATGAGATGCGGCGCAAAGAGCGAAGGCCAGACATTCTCCAAAAATGCGAGCCGCAACGGGCGCGGCAGGCGGCGGCGCAGTAAGCTTGAAACATGCTGCATCCCGTACCCGCCGAAGGCATCCAGCCCATCGAAGATGGAAGCATCGGCATTGGAACGTAGGCGGGCGATCCTGAAGCCGCAGACTTCCAGCATCCTTCGGAACGATGCCAGCTTATAAAAGCGGATGTGGGCGCCTTTCCATTCGTTCGAAAAATCGGAAACAGAGGTGGAAAGCTCGGCGCGCGTTAACGCGCGAAGCCGTTCCCGGAAATAACCATTATTGGGAACGCTTGTTACGAGCAACCCGCCAGGCTTTAAGACACGAAATAATTCCGCAACGGTAAACTTGGGATCGTAAAGATGTTCCAGCACTTCGATGCAAACCGCACCGTCGAACGTTCGATTCTCGAATGGAAATCGTTCTGAAAGATCGTGTACACGCGCATCGATTCCCATGCGGCGAGCATTCTCGATACCCGTTGCGCTGATGTCGATCGCCTTGAGATCGCGCACCTGCTTAACAAGCCACGACTGGTAATTCGAGGCATCGCCGCACCCGGCATCGAGGACGGAATCGCTCGGCTGGAACGCGCCTTTGAAATGGAGATCGAGCTGCGGCTGTGTAAAGGAATGCGTGGGTGTCCATCCGGTCTCGCGGTCCCAGTATGTGTTGTAGAAGGCGGCAATTTCTTCCTCGCTTTTCTGCAACAGCGTCGGGGAGGGATGGGGCTGATTAGATAGATATGCCGATTTGGACCGATTTAGCAGGCTCTCGTATGTATCTATTATAGCGTTCCCATACGTTTCCCAGCCAAATGTTCTTGCTTTCGCTGCGGCCTTTTCGCCAAGCGAGCGCGCCCGTTCGGGATTCTCCAGGAGATCACTCAGCGCCCGTTCGAGGACTCCGGCATCTGCCGGTGGAACGATAATTCCGTTCTCTCCGCTCGAAATAAATTCGCTGGCGCCGGTGCTCTCGCTTGCCACGACGGGAACGCCGCTCGCCATAGCTTCGGCAATCACCAGCGCCAAGCCTTCCTGAACGGAGGGAAGCACAAACATATCGGCACAATGAAAGGAGCGGACCAATTCGTGGTTAGCGACGAATGGAACGTGCTCATCGATTTCTCCACCGCGATTGCTCGTCTTCAGCCACGCTTCGAAATCCCGGTCCATTCGTCCGACCAGCTTGAGACGAAATTTTCGTCCCTGTTTACGTAGCGCGTTCGATGCTTCGAGGAGATACGGTATCCCCTTTTGGAACCCGATTGCCCCGACAAAGAGAATCGTCGGTACTTCCCTCTGTGTTATGGACTGCCTCGGATAAAACCGATCGAGGTCCACGCCGTACGGTATCTTGAGAATCTTCTCGGGCCGAAATCCGCGTGCAAGGAAGCTCTTCCGCGCAAACTCGCTCGGCGTCATAATGAAATCGGCTTCGTGGTATTCCTTAAGCTGCTTCTCTTCGAGCAGGCGTTCCCATCGGGAGCGTTTGGGAGCGGCAATTCCAAATCGTCTTCGCTCTGCTTCGATGAGCCGGTATTGTTCAGAAATGTGCGCCGAGCCACGCTCGATTATGGTGAGTGCGCCACGTGTTTTCGCTTCGCGCAGTTGAAACAGGGACTGGCTGGCCCACCCAACAAAAAGGTCCCCATTGGTTATGTGCTTTACTGCGGAACGATCGAAGAGATTATCTTTGACAAAATACGAGAGCAGTTGGGAATCCGCGATCGGCAACTGGCGCACTCCATAGCCAAGATATTCCGGCAAAGGAATTTGCCGAATGCGTTTCTGAAATTCGAAATCATTCCGGAGCGACTCCGGAAGTGCGCGGTTGGGGAGCCGGTTCGCATTGAGCGTGCTGGTAATAAACCGCTGTAAATGTCCCCTCCGTGCGAGTTCCTCCACCAGATGAAACGCATGGAAGCGTCCGGCTACACTGATGGTTACTCGCATGGCAAATGTGGAATGGACGATGGAAGCTGGGTAAAATCCGAAGCCTATGCGGCTTCGAGTTCGATCAGTTTGGCATTCTTATCCACGGAACTTCCCTCCTCTACCAATATGTGCCGCACGCGCCCTTTCGCGCCGGCCAAAATATTGTTTTCCATTTTCATGGCTTCGAGAACGAGCACCGTGGTCGTTCGGTCAACTTCGTCTCCCACGGTAACCTTTACCGCGCGGACGAGCCCTGGCATGGGTGCCTTTATGACATGTTCTGCGGCCTGATTCGTTCCAGCCTGTTTACGAACCTGAAAACGCTCGCGGATAATCCGGTCGCGTTCCGTTTCGGGCACGAGTTCGACGCCGTCCAGGGCCTGGCCATCGCTCACTGTTCCATCCGGCAGGAGAAATACCTCGAATTGGCGATGCTCCGCATCGATTACATACTGATTGGGGGCGAGTTCGATGACCTGGCCGCCAGAAGGAGGAATATCGCGCCACTCGCCATTCCATCGGAACGGGCGGCTTGCGCCGGGAGAATCTGTCAAATTCCGTTTAAAAGAAAATGTGGGTCTGAATGAGTGCCGTGGTCTCCGTGTGCCCTTCGGTTTGGATCGCATCGCCGGGGATCGTAGTCGTCCCGCGCGCAATACGGAACTCCGGTCGAACCTCGAGATAGCGCACCGGAAACCATTGGAAGCCAACGGTGAATCGGCTGGTTATGTTCGTTTCCGTCGAATCGTGGCTGCCATCGCTATAGGTCTCGAAGCGAAGCAGCCCGGTCAGGCCTTTGACAATATTAACGGTGCCCTCGATAGCGAGCGCATGGACAGTATCCGAATAACCGCCGGTAACAATATGATAGATATAATGCCCCAGGTCTGCCTCGGCCAAAATAGCGACCGATCCCACGTGCAAACCTCCGTGGATGGCTGCCAGCATGGTCTGCGCTGTAGAATCAGCCGCCGATGAGCCCTGTCGCTGAATATTCTGGACCGTGTGCAGATATAGCGAGCCGCCAATTTCTGCGGAAAGCTGTCGATCGAGCAACGGACCGGTGCTCACGATGCCACGAAGCGAAACGGCATACGGGCCGAACGGATTGTCTTTGAATACCTGCGATTGCCCCGGCGCGCCAAAGCCGGCGCCTTCGTTCCCATTCAGCAGATCGGCGGTTACAAAGGCATGATCGAATAGCTCGACGCCAAGCTCTGCGCCTTCATCCTTGTAATCCGGCTGCCAGAAAAGCCCGGCGGCGCCAAAGCCGGAAGCCGCAGCATTGCCACCACGTGTATAGACGGTATGGTCGTCGAATCGAATTCCAAAGGCGGGATAAAATGCGCCCACTTTGAGATAGGCATCCCCCACCACGGATCCCGATTGTAAAAATTCCCCGGAAGAATGGACGAAATGAACAATGGCATAGGCCTCCCACGAGTTCGAGGTGATCGGCGACAAAATGGGATCGACTTTGGCAAACGCCTGCACCGCATCCGAAAGCTGCGCGCTGAAATAGATGGGCAGTGCCATTTCGAGCGCTCCGCTGGCGCGGTTCATGGTATCGCCTCGCGTGTGTCCCAACGCAGCATAGTTCGATGGGAACGTAATATGGTCGCCGAAATAAAGGAACTGGCTGCGCCAGTCCACGCCGATGCGAATCCCCTTCCCAATATCCGCACTGAACGGCGAATGCGAAGGCCACATAGCCAGCACCTTCGCGGCGAAGTGATCGCCGCCATCGGTCCGCAGGCGTCCACCGGTAGGGTCCAGGTGGCAGCCTCGGCAGTCGATGTCGCCTCCCATGAGCGCAAAGCGCGGCAAGGCGAATACCGTCACCGGTACCAGGAGCAACAGCACGGCTGCGAGACAAAAAACTCGATTGGATTTCATTGTGCAGAAAAAAGTTGGTTTCATCGAGCCTGTCGGCCCGACAAAAATGGACATGGTTAGACACAAATTTAAGACACTTTCGGAACGGGGAAATGAAATCCACTTACGGCTGAGCTTCGGCTCGAATCACATCCACATCGCGGGCAATCCCCTTTTGCAGCTCTTCCAAACTTGCGAATCGCTCCTGAGGGCGCAAGTAACGAAGGCAATCCACCTGCAAGCTTTCGCCATATAGCTCACCGTTAAAGTCGAGGATTAAAGCTTCCACAACGCGCTCGCCATCCAGACGAACCGTCGGCTTGGTACCAATGCTCAAGGCCGCCGGATGATTCTTTCCCCGAATCACGATGGATGTGGCATATACCCCATCGGCAGGGACCAGCTTGACCGGATCGATCTCCAAATTTGCCGTGGGATATCCCAATTGTTTCCCAAGGGAATCGCCATGCACGACGGTGCCACGGAATTGATACGGCCGGCCCAGCCAGGCATTCGCATTAGCCATATCCCCCGCCTTAAGCGCCAGCCGTATCTTGCTGGAGCTTATAGAGATACCGTCCTGATATACTGGTTCAATCTCTTCGATCGAGATTCCCATTTCCGGCGCGAGTTTCTTCAAATGCTCGGTATCACCTTCCCGATTTTTGCCAAAGGCATGGTTGAACCCGACGACCATTGCGCGAGTACCCAGTGCGGCGACCAGCGTGTTCTGGAAAAAATCTATGTAGGATGTCTGGGAAAATTCTTTGGTGAATTTAATAACGACCGTCTCATCGATGCCCAGGCTTTCGAGGAGTTCAAGGCGCTCCTCGATGGTCGTCAGCAATTCGACGGCAGTACCCGTCTTCCGCAAAATCTCCTGCGGATGCGGGTGGAACGTTAAGAGGACCGAACGCTCAAGATGGAGTTCCTTCTTGCGCTCGTGTAATCGGCGCAAAATTTGCCGATGGCCCAAATGCAGCCCATCATAACTTCCAAGCGTGGTAATCGTTTTCGGATCGAAGCTCGCGTTCTCTAATCCCCAGGTGATGCGCAATGATGAATGATGGATTATGAATGATAAGTGGCGGCCACCGAATGCTCGGATAAAATGCCAACGGCCTCTGGCAACGATAATGCGCTGGCTACGTTCCACGCGCCAACGCGTTCGCGCACAAGGTCGAGCAGGATTCCGCAAGTTCCCAGCGACACGGCCAGATCGCGTACAAGGCTCCGAATGTACGTCCCTTTCGAGACCCGCACGCGGAACGCCGCTTCCGGCAGCCGGATGGAAACAACCTCGACCTGATGCACCTGAATAACACGCGCCGTGAGAGTTACGTCCTCACCGGCCCGTGCTCTTTTATAGACCGGTTTCCCCTGCTGCTTGATGGCACTGTAAATCGGCGGCAATTGCGAGTGCTCGCCGGGCAATGCAAGGATAGCTGAATATACTGCATCTTCGGTCAATCGATCCGCGCCATCGCAAATTTGGATTGGCCGTTCGAGATCGAAGCTTGGGGAAGTTACGCCAAACCTCATTCGCACGAGATAGGTCTTTTCCAGTCCTTGTAGTCCCTGCAAAGCTTTCGTCATGCCGCGTGTAGCTATCAGCAGCAATCCGGTTGCCAGCGGGTCCAGCGTGCCGGCGTGCCCGCATTTGACGCGACGAATGCCGGTCGCGCGGCTCATCGCCTTGCGGATTTGATTAACGGCATAGAACGATGTTTCTCCGTAGGGCTTATCGATGAGCAGGAGAGCGCCTTCGGGACGAACGAGGCGCGCGAAGGATTCTTGCGGGTCCACTAAGATCGACTCGTTATCGAGAACCTCGATTTGCGAGGAATCCACACTGAATGTCATTGCGAGGAACATTTTGACGATCGAAGGGAGTCAAAATGCGACGAAGCAATCCGTCGGTTGAAGCCCGGAGATTGCTTCATCGAACCGAACTCCCTTCGGTCGTTCGGTTCTCTTCGCAATGACGTACAAAATAAATTAGTCGGGGAGATTATGTGGCGTTTCATCACCTGAGACCGGAGAGCGTTCCTGGTGTATTTGCTTAAAAATCTCCTCGACGCGCGCTACTTCTTCCTGCGTATCGTCCAGGTAAAAGTGGAGTTCCGGCACGAAGCGAAGCCGCACGGCTTTGGCGATAGCTGCGCGAAGGTGCGGCGTTTCCGCTTTAATCTTGTCGAGTGTCCGCTCGGGCGGATGGGTTCCACCCAGCACGCTCACATACACACGACCGCTACGCAAATCGGGCGCCATGCGCACTTTCGTGACCGTCACCAGGCCATCGCTGATAGTGGAAAAATCGGATTGCAAGGCACGGGCTAATGCTTGCTGGACCTCACCAGCTACCCGTTCGGTTCGTATTGACATGGGCCATTAGAACAGGTGTGCGTATCGTGCGTTCCGCAATTAAAAGGGAGTCGCCCAGAATTCACGAACTTTTTGAGAATCGACTTTTGCCTATAGACAGGCAAACGCTTCTTTCAAACCTTCCGATTTTTTCACACGTAGCTTTGGAGGTACCATGGATCTTTCAACAACCGGCTGGAACTCTTTATCGCAAGCCCAGCCTATCGATCCACTTTCCATTATCGCGAATTGCTCGCTCGGTGGTGCAGCGGGCGTTTGGGAGCGAAGTACAACATTTCTTCAGCCGCGCTTGGGAACCAACACCGTTGCGTACACGGGCAACAATACCACACTCGTCACACTCAATCCCACAGATGCCTCCACAATAGCGTGGGCCGCACAGTGGGACGTGCAGACAAAGATGGTAAACGTAGGTGCGAGCATTAACGCTGCCATTAGTAAAGTCGCCTTCATCAAAGCGGGAAGTCTTTGGGACAATCAGATCGAAATTGGATTTGGAGGACAAATTGGACCAATGTTCAGCTTTCCTTCCGCGATAATCTTGGAACTTCCGAGGTCTTCGCTAATAGCGCGAACGGAGCGGTACCCGTGTTCTCCTTTGCTGGAACGATTACTGGTCCAACAGTCCTGCACTTGACGGTCCCGAACCCCGGAACGTATTCGCTCGTGCTCGTGATGGGCAACGCTGGAACGTACAGCACGTTCGAAATGGAAGTCGTAGCTTTGTAACTTTTAAGGAGCAGATATGGCTACGACGCATGGTTCCAACGGGACGGGGCCGTTGCCGCCACCCCCTTTCCAACAACCTCCAACTATGCCCGGCGTTACACCGACCTCAACGCAGAACGGGTTTAATGCACAAACGGGTACTATTATTGTGCCCGGTACGATGGCTGCACCCCAGCAGCCCGCAGCGTTAGCGCCCACCCCTGCACCACCGCAAGCACTTGCGCCTTATGTGCCATGATCCGTCTGCTTCTGTTGCGCCGCTTTGACTACAAAATGCGCACAACGGGGACGAAACTACTGTAGCACAAGGCAATTTTGGGGTGCCCATCTGGGGTATGTCCTACACGGAACGATTAATATTGGGATCGTTGCACTATGGAGTTCCCAGTTGTGGAATACATGGAATACCGCTTCCGGCGACTGGACTGCCTTGACAAAAAGTTACTTAAACACTGGCCCTGACGTTCGTTATTCGGGTTTAGCACATGGCCATATTTACCTGGCCTTGCGCTTACCATAAGGCGCGGTTTCAAAGCAGGCTTGGGCTACATGTTCTAAGGCGTACTCAGCGCGATGAAGACGCTTATCTTACCGGTACCGCCGCAGCCAGTTTCCGCTTGATCTCGACAATCTTATAGGCCTCGATCACGTCCCCGGCCTTGACGTCGTTGAAATTTTCCAAACCGATACCGCATTCGTAGCCCGCGTCCACTTCGCGGACGTCGTCTTTAA
>JAKAIL010000118.1 GCA_021825235.1 Bacteroidota bacterium
AGAAACGTCGTTCGAACGATGGTGTAGATCCACCCCAAAACGTTCGTCCCTTCGCGAAACGTATGAGCCTTGCGATAGACCTTGATAAACGTTTCCTGAAATACATCGCTCGCCAAATCGTGGTCCCCGCCTGCCAACCGTAGTGCAAAGGTGAATACTTCTGCCTGCCGCCGAATATATAGTTCCACATAGCAGTCCTCATCTCCGTGTTGGAACCGTTCGAGCAGCTCGTGGTCCGGCACTTCCTTTGGCGGTCGTACCATGTTGATAGGTTCACCCACCGGAATGTCTTCTGCCGGAATTTCCAATTGCGGATGAGCCTGCAACGCTCTTCCCGCCGTCGATGGCTGAGCTGGATGCAGCATGCCCACAGGCCCTTCCGCACTACGTGCGACCAAGCTCCGCGCCCGCTTCAGGCTCAGCGATACGATCGACATCCCTTGTTAAACACGAGAAGCGGTAAAGAGTCACAAATCACATCTCGCAAACCCGGCGCGGAGGTTCTGCAAATTCGGGCTATTTTTAAGGGTTGCTACCGGAATTCTTCTTGCCCCAATGTGTTGATAACTCCCTTCCAGAGATTTTTTTATGTTTACACTTATCGTAATACTCATCATTTTGGTCTGTATCCTCATGTCGGTCGTGGTCTTGTCCCAGGCCTCGAAGGGGGATGGGCTTTCCGGTACGCTGGGTGCTCCAGGATCAGTCGGGGCCGTGTTTGGCGTTCGCCGCGCTTCCGATTTTCTCCAAAAAGCCACCATTTGGCTCGGCAGTATCTTTATCGTCCTTTGTGTGATCGCGAATTTATTCTTCCTTCCGACCGGCGCTAATCGCCCGAGTGCCGTGCAAGGCGGACAAATGCCAGTGCCGACTGCACAACAGGCACCGCCTCCGCAGCCTTCTGCGCCTGCTGCGCCAGCAGTTCCCTCCAACAATGGGGCGCAGCCGGGTACCGGACAGACGAATCCGGATAACTCCCCGCTGCCGAAATAAAGCCTGCTTGCTTCAGAGTGAAAGTTGAATTCTATAAACATCCTCTCGGGGAGGCTGAGATCGAAAGCCTTGCCGAGGTAATTCACTCTACATTCCTCACTTCCGGCCCGAAGACCAAGCAGTTCGAGTCCGAATTCGCTCGCATGATGGGAGCGAAATTCTGCATCGGCGTCACCAGTTGGACCATGGGTGGCTTCATTGCGCTGAAAGCGCTGGGAGTAGGTTCCGGAGATGAAGTCATCACGACGCCGATGACCTTCATGGCTACCGGCAATATCATCCTCGAATGTGGCGCGAAGCCCGTCTTCGTAGATGTGGAACCGGAAACCGGGAACATTTCCTGCGATGAAATTCTAAAAGCCATCACTCCGCGCACGAAAGCCATTTTGCCCGTGCATCTCTATGGACAAATGTGCGATATGGCCCGAATGCGCCAGATTGCTCAGGAGCATCGCCTGGACATTGTTGAAGACTCCGCCCATTGCGTGGAAGGTATTCGGGATGGACTTAAGCCCGGACAGGCTTCGGACATGGCCGTGTTCAGCTTTTACGCGACAAAGAATTTAGCATCCGGTGAAGGCGGTGCCATCACCACGAACGATGAGGCATTGTATGAGAAGCTCCTCCGGCTTCGCCTGCACGGAATGAATAAGTCTGCGGCCGACCGCTACTCGGCTCGTTTCAAGCATTACGACATGGAGGACCTTGGCTATAAGTGCAACATGTTCGACGTACAGGCCGCCATACTTCTGCCACAGATTCCCCGGCTTGCGGAACGATTGGAACGCAGGGAATATATTTGTCGACGGTATGAAGCGGCATTTCGGGACGCGGAAGGCATTTCCTTCCCTTCTGTGCTGCCTGGCTCTATCTCCGCGCGCCACCTCTTCACCATTTGGGTTGAACCTGGCATCCGGGATGCGGTCCTTTCCGATTTGCAGGACCGTGGTATTGGCGTTGCCGTAAATTTCCGTTCCATCAACCGGCTCACCTATTATCGCGAACATCTCCGTTTGCCGGATGGAACATTCCCAATTGCGGAACACATTGGCGATTCGACGATTACGCTCCCGCTCTACACGAAGCTCACCGAAGAGGAAATCGAATACGTGATCGAGCAGACGATTGAATCCGTTCGAACGCTAAGCCGAACGTAGCGCATTCACAATATCCAGCCGTGCAGCGCGGAAGCTGGGAAGGAAGCCGCCAATGAAGCCCATTACGGCCGCAAAAAGGAATGTCGAGATGATGATCGGACCGGTCATCGTAAAGCCAAAAGCGATCTCGGAAAACGAAGCGAAGTCCGTCGTGGATATGGTTAGCAGTGAGAGTGTTGAAGCCGCAAGCAGGCCGATGCCAGCCCCAAGCAACGCTATAAACAGCGATTCGATAAGGAACGCACCGAGCACACTCCTCCGGTGAAACCCAAGCGCGCGGAGCGTTCCAATTTCAACCGTGCGGTTTGCCACAGCGGCATACATGGTGATCATCGCTCCCACCATGGCCCCAAAGCTGAAGATGACAGTGATAACGATCCCCAAAATGCGGATGAAGTTCGCCAACGTTTGGGATTGCTCCGCATAAAATTGCTTTTCCGGTTCGATCTTCAAATTGTTCAGTCGCGGGTCAGCTTCGAATCGTGCTTTTAATGCCGCGAAGTCCTTGGGGCTTTTTAATCGCATGACAATAGAAGAATACGCCTGTCGGTTGAACGCCTGCAGAATTTGGTTGGCATCCCCCCAAATGTCCGATGCAAATCCGCTACGTCCGGCATCGAAATGCCCCACAATCTTCCAGGTGCGCCCCGCAAACTTGATCGTGTTGCCGATTCCCATTCCATCGAACCGATCAGCGATTTCATTGCCAACGATAAGTTCCGAAGAGCCAAAATTAAACATGCGCCCGGAAGTAAGCTTGACCTGGGGCCGAAGAAGGATTCCATCTGGCGTCACACCGCGCACGGTCACATTCGAAAGATCATTCGGTTGTGCCCCATGCTTCTTTAAGTTGATGAGTGTCAGGACCTCTTTGGTCATGAGGGGCTTGCCATCGTTGCCAATTGCAATTTCTGGTTGAGTTCCGATCACATCGGCTTCATCGAATGTGATGATGCTGAGCGTTTCGCTCTCCGCCGATTTACGAAGGACGATCGCATTATCCGCCGAGCCGGTCGCCACCATCGTATTCTTCACGCCATTGGCGAGCATGAGCACTGCGGTAAACACGAAGGAGACAAGTGCTACACCGGCAATGGTTAGGAACGTCGTAAGTTTGCGTGTCCAGAGCGAGCGAAAGCTATAACTTAATGGGATCTTCATAATTATCCTACCTGTCTAAGTCCATCCACGATCTGCATGGACATTGCTCGGTTTGCAGGGAAAATGGCGGAAATAATTCCAACGGCAATAGCGAAAGTGCCCGCAAGAAGTAGTGTTTCCGGTTCGACAATAAACATGGGGATGAAACTCTGCATGCCTATGGCAAAAAATGCTGCCATTGGGAACGTAATGAGAATTCCCAGAATCCCGCCCAGAATCGCGATGGAAAGAGACTCCCCGAAGATGAGGCCGACAATATGCTTGGTAGTAAATCCGAGCGTCTTTAACACCGCATATTCGCGAATACGCTCACGGGCCGTCATGATCATCGTGTTTGCGAGCACGAGGAAAATAATTCCAATGATCACATAAGAAATCACCTGGAGCGACGTAATGATTGCGCTGGACATCGAGATAAATCCTGCCTGGAATGCTTTTTCTGTTTCCGTCTTCGTTTCCGCGGAGGAATTTGCGAACAGAGCGTCAATGGCATCGGAAACCCTCGCGGCATCCTTGGAATCGTTCACCTGGACCGCATACCACCCGACCTGATTAGCTCGGGTCGGCGATGTCTTTAGTAACTGCTCGTTCAAATAATCCCACTGAAAGAACATAGTTGTCTCTTCCGTACTCGGTGTTTTACCGTGATAAATACCGCGGACGACAAACTGCCACTGGCCCGGGAAAATATCCCCTGTTATGGGAATGATATCGCCAATTTTGAAATGATACTCGTCTGCTAACTTCTGTCCGATAATGCAGGCATCACGTTCCTTTTCGAACGCGGCGAGCTGATCGGGTGGAAGTACATATTCCGGATACATCGCGAGCATGGTCTTTGGATCGCACGCGATACGAGCGAAGAAATGGTTTTGGTCGATATAAACACCACCAAACCAGTTTTCATAGGTAACGCTCTTGACGCCGGGAACCCGTGCAATCTGGTCCCGGTAGGAAAGTGGTAGCGGAAAAATAAAGGACACGGAATTTCGTGTAACCAATCGGTCCGGAGCCGCCGCATTGGCTCCGGCATACCAGGATGTGATCAGTGTGCGCAATAGTCCAAAGGCCATTACGGCAATGGCTACACCAAGGATCGTAAGGAATGTCCGCAGCTTGTGCCGAAAGACATTCTTGATAATGAGCTTCAGAATCTTCATACTAGTCCAAAGCTAATTTTGTGAAAGTTCGCCCTTGTCGAGGTGCCGAGTCTTATGCGCTTTCTCCGCCGCTTGCGGATCGTGCGTTACCATCACAATCGTCTTTTTGAATTCCTGGTTAAGCTGCTCCATGAGCGCGAGGACATCCTCGGCGGATTTTCGATCAAGGTCACCGGTGGGTTCATCGGCCACGATGATCGTGGGATCGGTTACGATAGCGCGGGCAATGGCGACGCGTTGCTCCTGTCCGCCCGAGAGCTGTTTCGGGTAATGCTTCATCCGGTCTGCCAATCCAACGACACTAAGAGCAGCCTCCACATGCTGCTTTCGTTCCGCCTTGGAAAGGTGTGTTAGCAGCAGCGGCAGTTCCACGTTCTCGTAGGCCGTAAGTACCGGAATGAGATTGTAGAACTGAAACACGAATCCCACATGTCGCGCGCGCCATTTTGCGAGGTCGGACTCGTTCAGCTTCGAAATGTCGCTGCCGGCAATGGTAATCGAACCATTGTTCGGACGGTCGATGCCGGCAACGAGATTGAGCAGCGTCGTTTTGCCGGAACCGGAAGGACCCATGAGGGCAAGGAATTCTCCTTCCGGAACATCCAGCGAGATGTTTTGCAGCACCGGGATATCCATAGTATCCCGCTTATAAATTTTCGTTACATTTCTGACTTGGACAATGGGTTCCGCCATAAGTTGATCAAAATGAGTGAAATGGGGCAGGACTGTCCCATGACGCGACGACTTCTTTATAAATGTACAAAATCCTGAGATTCACTAAAATGGTCTAATTAGACGTAAACGGATGCGCTAAATTGTAATAGCGATGCTTTTTATTCGGTCTCCTTCACTCGTGTTCCCGTCTTCAAATCGGTGGCCGGACTAAGTACCACTTTATCGCCATCTTTGAGACCCGATTCTACTTCAATTCCATTCCCGATATCATTGCCGAGCACGACCGGCGTTTCAACCACGTGATCGCCAGCGACAAGAAAAACCATTTTCTGCCCATTCTTCGATAGAACAGCGGCTGCCGGAACGGTTAACTCCGGCCCGCTCGAATCGACGTGCGCGGAATCGCGAAGGAACATTACCTTAAGGCTCATTTCCGGAAGTACGCGTGCATCTTTATCGAGAAAATCCACTTTTGTTAATACCGTCGCTTTGGAGCGTTCTGCAGTGGGAACGATCATGTGAACCACGCCACGATATTGTTTTTCGGGTACGGCATCGAGCGATATGACGCAGGGTTGTCCCACATGCACTCGCTCAATATTAGACTCGGATACATCCACTTCTGCATCGAGTGAAGTCATGTCCGCCAGCGAAACAATATCCGCTTTCGATCCCGCAGCTGCGCCGAACGGGGTCATAACATCACCGACATCTGCATCTTTTGTGAGGACTGTGCCATCGAATGGCGCGCGGATATTGGTAAATTCAACTTGCACCTGCGCGGCCTGAACACCCCGCTCGGCAAGTTCGACATTTGCCGCATCCGTATTTACGAGTGCCTGGGCCTGTTCGTAGGCTGCTTTCGCGCTGGTGAAATCAGCGGAGGCAATCAGCTTCGATCGGTATAGGATCCCGTCACGGTGGAATACCGAATCGGCGTTGGCAAATCCCGCCTTTCCACTTTGGAGTGTGGCCTGTGCCGCTGCAAGGGAAGCTTGGGCTTCATTCAGGGCAGCCTCGACATCGGCATCCTCTAAACGCCCGATAATTTCGCCTTTTTTAACTAGCGAACCCTCTTCCACTCCGAGCCATACAAGCCTGCCTGTACCTTTGGATCCCACGGCGGCTTTGCGGCTGGCAACAACGTAGCCGCTGGCCGTTAGCACCGAATTCATTTGAGAGGGGGAGACCATTGCAACAATACCGGTTTCAACGGTTTCAGGCGAACTTAAAAACGAGCGGCCCAGAAGAAACAGAATAGCGAGGAAAGCCACAATACCCGCGGAGAGTGCTATAGCTTTTCCTGAGCCGTTCCCTGATGAAGAATTCCTGGTACCCCCATCGCGATGGATTCGCAGGGCAGTCAGGTCAGTTTTCGGCGGTGCGGTGGTTGGCGTTTCGAGCGGCATGCAATGGTTCGGGTCAGTTGACGACGGAGCAGAGAACAAACTTCTCCAAAAATACTCTCCAAGTCTGAGGACGTAAAGATTCGATTTTTATTATTTATTTTCAGCAGCCTTAAAATTAATCAATTTGGTGAAATTCCGGTTTAGATGGCTCACGATGTTTCCCCGCCGCCCCACCGCGCTGGTTATTCTGGCCATAGCCGCCATCGGGCTTTTCCTGGCCGAATGTGCTATCTTTCATTTCCCGGCTGGCACCGGTATCGATGTGGTGTGGTTAGCCGGCCTCACGCTTTTGCCGGGCACCTTTATCGTTCTTATTCTTCGGCAGTTTCTTAGGCTGGATCTCGAAGCGCATGAAATTCTTTCGCTGGGGACTGCTGTGGGTTTTGGCATTCCGCCGATGCTATTGGGCATTCTGCACGGTCTTCATATCCATCATGCTTCGACAATCTATTATGTAGTTCGTTTTTCCATAACTGCGACCGCCCTTGTCCTGATGTTCCAACGCAAACTGCGTCTTGGATTTCCGGACCAACTGCTTGCCATTAACCATCTTCTGATATTTGCAATCGGGACATTTCTATTCCTTGGAGTATTTAATCTGGTCCAGTTCCATTTTGGCGCGGATGGATCCATAGTAACGCGCGGATTATTCGGCGTCGATCTACCCTTCCTGGCGGGGGAAGTGCACGGCATTCAGGACTTCGGTTCGCTGCGGGACCTGCATCAGCTCGCACAGTCGTGGCATTATCACGATTGGTCCTACCAAATTCTTGCACTGCTACCGGCTTGGCGAACGCTCCCGGACCTTGCCTTTGCTGCGCCCCTTGCCGGATATACGTTGCTTGCGTTTTCGGTCTTCGCAGTGGTAAAGCGATTAACCGGCAACTCCTACCTTTCCTATAGTACAGCCGCAGTATGGTTTTTGGCAAACGAAATGGGACGGACGGAAATGCAACCCTATGCGTTGAGCCCTTCCTACGTTTTCGGTAGCATCCTGCTCCTGAATGCTTTACTCTTGCTCGATCTCCGCATGAAAGCGAACGGCAATTCTGCGCAGAGCCGTCATGAACGTTGGCTTTATTTTATTCTTCTGTTGTATGTTCTCTTCGAACTTTCGCAGACCAAGCTACCTTCCTATTTTGTTCTGATCGGCGGGATGGGTTTGTTCGGAATTATTGCCATGTGGCGGATGAGCGATCATCCGGGGAAGCGTATCGGGTTAGAATTAATTAGTATTGTTGTGTTCTCGTTTGCGATCGTCCTCTTGCAGGATGTGGGTTCTAATCCGTTCATGCCAGTAACGGATTTTCTCATAGGTGCTCCGCTCCTTGGGTATGGGAATCATCTTGCTCGGTTATTACACCTTCCCGTTTCTGCGTTAAATCCCATCTCCTACGGTACCCATCTCGAATGGAGAAGCTTACTGATCGTCCCCTATTTCAGTTTTCACATAATGCGCATTATGGTCACAGGACCGAAACTGCCCTCTGCCGTCATCATACTTTTGGTCTTTCGCAAGGTGCTTTGGAAAAGGGTTCCAGAGGTGGCCTCCGTTCTTCTCATCATGTTGCCATTGGGCTTGGCATTACCCGTTCTGTATTCCCCAGCCTGGTATCCTCTGGCATTTTCGTTTTACGCGCCGCTCGTGAGTGTGCAGATGGCCACCCTCGTTGTTGCCATGGGGTTTGGCTGCTTTGCGAACGGAGAAAATTCTCGACTGAAAAGCACAGCAATTGGGCTTATCGGGTTATTGTTTGTACTAGGCTTCGCTGTTGAAATCCACGCAATCGGCAGCGAAAATAGCACTTTGCCGGAAACGAATTCGGCTATGCTCCAGAGCGCCATGTTCTACCTTTCGACCCATTCCAATGATTCTGCCGTAATTGCTACGCATCGTTATGATCTCGATTCCTCCGGGGATGAATCCTACTATTGGTACAGCGCGCTCTCTGGCAGGACAGTCGTTTCCGAAGGTGCGAAGTATGGTTCCTTGCTTGCTGCTGTCGCCGATACGAATTCGGAAAAAGGGCTTCATCCCGTTCCCGCTGCCGAACAGGTTCTGGCCGGCCGCCGGGCGTTACTCGATACACTCTACTACTCGCACGACACGGCTCAGGTAAAACGCGCAATAGCCAAATTGCACGCTTCTTACCTTTTGGAAGATATGGCAAAGGACACCTCCTTGCCGCGAGCATATCTTTATGACTCCTCTCAGATTGTATTTGCCAACAGCCGGTATCGGATTATCAGGCTCAAGTAAGCGTTATGGCTGAACTTCTTGATAGGGGCTTCTGTTACGGGCCTACTCTTGCTCGGGAAAAGTAACTGTTTCCATTCTGACCTGATTTTATCGGGTGAAATGGCAAACAGCGGGCAGGTTTTCACACAAGAAGATTGGAGCACTGATACTTAGGAATGGTAACGGATACCGCGACTCAACCAGAAATTGATTCTACAACTACTACCAAATTATATGTTGGTAGCCTCCCCTATACCTGGACTGCCGAACATCTCGAGGAAGCCTTTAAGCCCTATGGACCGGTTGCCAGTGCTGCCGTTGTGGCGGACCAGAACACGCATCGCTCCAAAGGATTTGGGTTCGTCGAATTCGAGTCCGGCGAAGCAGCCCAAAAAGCTATGGCGGAATTAAATGGCCGTGAAATCGAAGGTCGGAACATTTCCGTTCGCGAAGCGCGCCCGCATACGGAACGCTCCAATGGCGAGCGCATTGCGGCTGGCCCGGTCAAGCGCGAAAAAGCTCCCAATCTCGTCGATAACAGTGACTCGACGGATACCAGCGGCCGCTCCTACGGCAACCGCCGTGGCTGGTGGTGAGCCAGAATCGCGTAGGTTGACCTGAGATCAGGTATAGATTATTCTCTATTGATCGGAGCCTTTTTGCTCCGGCATTTCTAATCCTGAAAATCCATTGAATCCGCGTAATCCAGGGTCTGGATTATATTTCGGGATTCGTAATCGTTCCACCGGCATCCCGCCCAGAATATGTGATTCCATGATCTCCGGAACGTCCTGCGGCGTTACGCCGCCATACCAAATTCCTTCCGGATAGACCACCACCGATGGCCCGAACTCGCAGGCGTCTAAGCAACCGGATTGATTGGCCCGAACTACTCCGCGTAGCCCGCGCTGCTTTATTTCCCGCTTCAGGGCTGCACGAATTTCCGGCGAACCCTTGGCAGAACAGCAGCCTTTGGGGTCCTCTTCCGGACGAATATTTTCGCAAACAAATATGTGGTGTTTAAATCGCATTGAATATGTAAACTGCCGGACTTCAAATAAGTTTGGGCTATCGTACTAATACTTGGTCATTGTTTGGAATTTCCACCCATGTATTTTTCTGGCAAACCTACGGGCAGGAAATGGTGATTCCACCAGGGACCAATTCTTAGCCCGTTGCGGTGGTCGGAATATAAGTCCCATCGCATAGTACACTGCTACAGGACTCAATAGAATTTCAATGGACAGGGTCGGGTAATGTCTCCTCCGCTTGTGTAGGAGGACTTCGTACAGGACCGTCTCGACGTTCGGAGCTTAGTAGTAGGGATCTGGCATTCGTGTACTCCAGCGGCCAGTATGCGTCTCCTATTATTTCGAGAATTACGCTAGTATCGGGTGGTTTGAACCCCTTCGCGTACTAATAGAACAAACGCGAGTTCCCGCGAGGTGCCTATTGTAGCACGATTTGGGCAGTGGCAATAAGACAGTGATTATGAGTACGAATTAATGGAAACGCATAGGTCGGGCTCCCCGCCCGACGAGCCCCCAGCGGGGTGTGGCATATTTCCCCGCCGATTTTGTTCGTATATTGTACCACAATTGATAGGCACCTGTTAGCCCGTCTGGGCCGCCCCGATGAACAAACTTTACTTCGGCGATAACCTCGATATTCTCCGCGAGCACATTGCGGATGAATCCGTTGACCTAATTTATCTCGATCCGCCGTTTAATTCCAAACGCGATTATTCGGTCCTCTTCAAAACGCCGAAGGGACACGAATCCGACGCGCAGATCACCGCCTTCGAGGATTCCTGGCATTGGGGCGAGCAGGCCGAGCGCGAGTTTTCGGAACTCGAACGCGCACCGAATACCGACGTGGCCGAGATGATGCTCGCCCTACGAAAGTTCCTCAAGGAGAACGACATGATGGCCTATCTCACCATGATGGCCAACCGCCTCCTCGAACTCCACCGCGTTCTCAAACCCACCGGCTCCCTCTATCTCCATTGCGATCCAACCGCAAGCCATTATTTGAAGATTATTTTGGATGGAGTATTTGGGAAGGAAAATTTTAGAAGTGAAATTAGTTGGAAGCGATCGAGCGCACATAATGATGCGGCACAAGGGCGGGTTGTGTATGGCAATATCCGCGACACAATTCTTTTTTATTCAAAATCGAATAAATGGACTTGGAATTGGCTCTACACTCCATACGATGAATCCTATATCGAGTCATTTTATAAGTACACCGATCGTAAGACAGGCAGACGATATAGAATGGGCGATTTGACCGCGGCAAAAGTTGGCGGAGATACCAGATATGAATGGAGAATAAAACGGCCCACGAACGGCGAGTGGGAAGCTGATTTAAATAATGAGTTTGAAAATCCGAAAAGCGAATGGGAATATAAAGGCATTTTACCTTATGGTAAGCGCATCTGGGCTTATTCAAAGGCCAACATGATTGGAATGGCAAAGGATGGGCGAATCGTGTATGCCAATACGGGTACGCCAAATTACAAACGCTATTTAGATGAAATGCCTGGTGTTCCACTCCAAAATGATTGGAGCGATATTAGACCGGCAGGCGGCTCAGAATTTCTTGGTTATCCCACACAAAAACCTCTCGCGCTGCTCGAACGGATCATCAAAGCCTCGTCGAACGAGGGCGATGTGGTGCTCGATCCGTTTTGCGGGTGCGGGACGGCGGTCCACGCGGCGGAGAAGCTGCGCCGGCAGTGGATCGGCATCGACATCACGCACCTCGCCATTTCGCTCATCGAAAAACGGCTGCGCGATGCGTTCCCAGGAATTCAATTCGAGGTCGAAGGGACGCCGAAGGACTTAGGCGGCGCGCGCAATCTGGCCGAGCGGCATAAGTACCAGTTCCAATGGTGGGCAACCTCGCTCGTGGGCGCGCAACCCTATCAAGGCAAGAAGAAAGGCGCCGACTCCGGCATCGACGGACTCATCTTTTTCCACGACGATAAATCCGGCGCGAAGAAGATCGTCGTCTCCGTCAAGGGCGGCGAGAATGTGAACGTCGCGATGATACGCGACCTGGGCCACGTGATCGACCGCGAAAAAGCGGCGATGGGATTTTTTGTCACGCTCGCCGAACCGACGCGGCCGATGAAAGAAGAGGCGGTTGCCGCCGGATTCTATGACGCCGACCGCTTCGGCCCCGAGTACCCGAAGCTCCAAATCCTCACCATCGAAGGCCTGATGTCGGGAACCGAACGCCCGCGCTATCCCGATTTATCGCT
>JAKAIL010000342.1 GCA_021825235.1 Bacteroidota bacterium
TAATTCAACATTTTACCGCACGAGGTCCGACGATGAAAAAACTAATCGGAGCAAACATACTCGCTCTTGTTGCAATCTACGCGCTATTCGCACTGATGCCGCTCCTTCTCGATAGCTGCTCGAATCCGAGTTCCACGCCTGGAACATCTGGAATCACGGCCACCAATTATTCCGCAAGCGCCTTCTTTGGAACCGAATCCTATGGGGATACGTCGGGGAAACCATTTCCACTGTGTTTTCCCGCGCAATATCTCCAGCTACAACTCGGTCTTTCAGATTCGCAGGTGGTAGCGGTCCAAAATTTACAAGATTCACTTCGGGCTGCACTTCAGGCACGAATTATGGAAATGAAGTCGGCAGGAACGCTTACGCCGGATTCGGTCCAGGCAATTCGTTTGGCATACGAAACGGACCTATATACCGGCGTAGCTGCAATTCTAACTCCGGCGCAGTTTACGGCCTTGCAATCGCTGGTGCCACCCAATCCATGGAAGCACTTTGGTCGTGGTCCGTTACAGCCCTTTTTGCATGGTAACGATTCAGATATGAATGGCTCTGCTCAAGCCCATTGGACGCCTGTGCAACTCGATAGTATTGCGCTTGCGCAACTCGAAGCCGTGCTGGCGCGTGCTGGTGATACGGCGACGGCTGCGCAAATAACGCAAATCCAAAATTTACAGGCAACATTACTTGCCGATACTACCCTCACCCCGCAGGGCCGGCACGACGAATTTATCGCTCAACTTCAGACGATCCTCACTCCGGCCCAGCTTTCGGCACTTCGTAGGTCCTGGGACTTTGCAGACCGTCGCTGGCATCGCTGACCAAGGCCCTTTTGGAGGAAGGCGCGAGTTCGTAAGAACTCGCGCCTTTTTATTTCCGTTAAATAAACCTGGCTTATTCGCCTGCTTTCTAAACCATCCATTTATTCTCATGCGCTCACTCGGAGTTACTTTCTTCGTTTCACTCATTTTCCTCTTCAGTTCCATCTCGCTGCACGCTCAGGGGCTTGGATGGGACTATCAGGAGCAAGCCCGATCGCACGATATTGACATTTCCCACCTCGAGATGCACATTTCCTTCGATGAGCCGGCAAAGAAAGTGATGGGCACGGTCCTCGAAACGGTAGCTATTCTACCGCAGGAAAAACCCGTACGGGAAATTCGGCTGGACGCGGTCAATATGACGGTCCAAAAAGTTTGGCTGGTGCAAGGGCATCGTTCAGAGCCGCTTGCCTTCAATCAAAACGATTCCGCGAAGCTAACGATCACGCTCGATCAGGTACATCCGAACGATGTTCCGTTTATCATTGGAATTCAATATTGGGCGAAACCAACGAAGGGAATGTTTTTCATCGAGCCGGACACCTTCTATACCACGAAGCCGGAACAAATTTGGACCCAGGGCGAGGGAATGGAAAATCGGAACTGGATTCCGATGTACGACTATCCAAATGTTAAGGCTACGACCGATATGTACGTTACCGTTCGGGCGGATCAGAAAGCCCTCTCGAATGGTCATCTGATCGGCAAGCAGAAAAACAAAGATGGAACCGTGACGTGGCACTGGCAG
This sequence comes from Bacteroidota bacterium, assembly GCA_021825235.1. Classification (GTDB taxonomy): domain Bacteria; phylum Bacteroidota; class Ignavibacteria; order Palsa-1295; family Palsa-1295; genus PALSA-1295. The sequence goes on from JAKAIL010000342.1 coordinate 1,573, forward strand.
GAGAACAAGCCATATTCTACGTACCTCATTTCGCTCGCCATTGGGAATTATGCAGTAGCCACCGACTCCTGGCGCGGCAAGCCGGTCGAATACTGGATTTATCCCCAATATATGAAAGACGCCCACCGGCTCTTTGGTTTGACTCCCAAAATGATCGAGTTTTATTCCGATCGCACCAGGGTTCCCTTCGTGTGGGAGAAATATGCGCAGGTCGCGCTTGCCGATTTTATGTACGGCGGCATGGAAAACGTTACGGCGACCTCGATGAATGATTACATTCTTCACGATCAACGCGCCAGTATTGACTTTTCCAACGAGGGTCTCATCGCGCACGAGCTCGCACACCAATGGTTTGGGGATTTGGTTACTTGCCGATCCTGGATTCAGATTTGGCTGAACGAATCGTTCGCAACGTATTTCGAGGCGATGTTCCGTGAGTTCAATGATGGCGAAGACGAGTTCCAGGAAGAGATGCAGGGTGATGCAAATGCAGGAATCGATGCTGAATACCACTTGGGTAAGAAGCCGATTATCGCTCCCAATAATTACACGGCAAATGATTATCCTCGCGGAGCGGCTACCCTGAATATGATTCGCCATATTCTGGGCGATTCCGGATGGTGGACCTCAATCCATCACTATCTGACCGTTCACGCCTATCAACCGGTGGAGACAGAAGATTTCAAGATTGCCATTGAGGAAGCGACCGGTCAAAATCTTCAGTGGTTTTTCGATGAGTGGCTGTATAAGAGCGGCCATCCGATGTATGATGTTGCCTATAATTACGATGATGCGGCGAAAGTACTTCACATGACTGTAACGCAAACGCAAAAACGGGATTCGCTGACGGGTACGTTCAAAATGCCAATCGACGTTGAGCTTACCTGGCCGGATGGCACATCGAACGTTACCCGATTGCTCGATCAGGATTCCACGCAAACATTTTCGATCCCTTCGCCGGAACAGCCTGTAATGGTGATTTTCGATAAAGGCAACACCATTATCAAGGAATTGCACATTCACAAGACGACGGCCGAATGGATTTATCAATTGCAACACGCGAAAGCGGCAATTGAAC
>JAKAIL010000343.1 GCA_021825235.1 Bacteroidota bacterium
CAGGACTTTCTTTTCCATTCGGACACTCCTCCGCAAAGCTATAGCTCCACGGACACCAATGGCGTCCGGCTCCTCGAAAATTTAAATGGTGCGAACGCCACGTGGGATTTTACCGGACGAACGTATGTGCCGGATTCCGTCGGAGCGCTGCCGGATTTCCTTCCATACCCCAGCGGTGCTGCCTTGGCAAACGATCCGGATTTTACCACCTCTACTCATGTGGCCCGAATGGCTCAGGACGACGGTACCGTCTTGTACTCGTTCTACCGCATTGATGCTACCGGGATTTGGACGCTTGGCGCAACCTTAGACAGCCTGGGTAACTTGATGAAGCTGTTCTCCTATACGCCGCCGCTTCAACAATTTGCCTTACCCGTGACGTATGGCACTTCGTGGCAAAGCACCTCCGTGATGAACTTACCATATTCCGTACCTGGAATGATCCATACCGTTTCTATCGACGCCAGCGTCGATGGCTATGGAACCCTGATTCTTCCCCCGGCTCAAAACGCTCCGACTCTTCGCATTGCAGAGCTAATAACGAATACAGATTCCCTGGCAATGGGCGGTTATCATTATTCTGTCAAGACAAAAACGCGATCCTTTTTCTGGACCACCAATGCCGGCAATAGCGCCTCGGTGAACTCCGACTCTGCGAAGCGCCCCCTTGGGGTCAGCTATACGGTGCAAGGGCCGCCAAGCATCGTCACGGCTCCGGCAATGAGTGTAGATGACTTACTTACCGTTCGGCTGTCTCAGAATCCGGTCGGGTGTTCTATTACCACTGCCTATTATAATCAGAAAGCATCTGGTATGGTGGACGCTGCCATTCTCGATAACCTCGGCAGAGCGGTTCAATGGCTTCACCATGGCACGGAAGGTCCCGGCGAATATTCGCTGCTCATCGATCCGGCGAGCCTAACGCCGGGAACATATTTCCTACGAATTCAGGCGATGGGGACCAGTGCAATGCAAAAATTAATCGTTCAGTAGCTTAAGGCACCGTTTCATACGAAGCGCGAGGGGCTTCCTCGCGCTTCGTGCTTTTATTATCCGGGGTCGCATGGAAATACAGTCGTTGTCATACTCACTCTTCCTGTGGAGCCGCCACCGGCACCGCCTCGACCTTCAGCTGCTCCAGCTTATGCCGTGTTTTCCGGGTAACCGTGAACCGCAGCCCCCCGGCATCGATCGCATCGCCAATATTGGGAATTCTTCCCGCATGTTTTTGTACGTAGCCCGAAACGGTCTGGTAATCGCCGCTTTCTTCGAGCGCCGGAAACCTGCCTTCCAGTTCCGCATTGAAATCCGTAATGCTCATCGTCGGGTCCACGAACACTGTATTTCCCGATTCGATCACATCTGGCACCTCGCCAATATCGGACTCATCCCGAATCTCCCCGACCAACTCTTCTAAGATGTCTTCGAGTGTCACAATTCCTTCCACGCCGCCGTGCTCGCTGACGACAATGCCCATGTGGACGCGAAATTTCTGGAACTCCACGAGCAGGTCCGAAATCGGTTGCGTTTCGCTGACAAAGCGCGCCGGGCGGAGGGTACGCTGTAGGAGTGCAAAAAAGTCTTCTTCACTTTCGTGGCTGGGGACACTCAGCCGCTCCAGTTGCCCGATAGCCGGCAGAATATCCTTTACGTGCAGCACTCCGGCAACCTCATCCAACGAATGCCGGAATACCGGCAGGCGCGAATAGCCTTCCTGTTCGATAATCCGAAGAATTTCTCGTGGTTCCAAATCGAGATCGAGCGCCACCACCTCCGAGCGGTGTACCATGATTTCGCGCACAATCTTTCCGCCAAATTCGAAGAGCGATTCGATCATCGTCCGCTCGCGGCGTTCGACAATGCCCTCGCGCGTGCTTTCGAGGATGACACCCATTAACTCTTCGCGAGTATGTGCCGCTTCATCGGCGGCTTTCGGCAGACCAAAAATGCGAAGCGCCACCCCTACCATTTGATTTAGTATCCAGATGAGCGGTCGAAATAAACGATAGTAAAGGGTAAGCGGGCGGGCGGTTGCCAGTGCCGTTTCCACCTCGAAGTTGATAGCTACCACTTTCGGTACCTGTTCGCCTATGACGATATGTAGAGAAGTGAGTAACAAGAACCCGACGATGAAGCTTATCGAAGCCGACACCCCAGGGGAAAGTGCAAATAGATCGAAGAGTGGACGAAAGAGGCCAGCCATGAGCGGCTCGCCGATCCAGCCCAAACCGAGGCTTGCGAGCGTAATCCCGACCTGCGTACCGGCCAGGAAGGTATCGAGGTTCTCCTTGACGCGCTTGACCCGAAGCGCACGGCTATCCTTCTGCTGTATGAGTTCATCGATTTGCCCGAGCCTGAGTTTCACGGCCGCATATTCGCTCATCACGAAAAAGCCGTTGAGCAAAACGAGTATTAATACCAGGAAAACTTCGCCGAGCGCGGTCACAGTTGGTGCAATTTACGAAGAAAAAGGGCTGAGCGCATCAGATACCCATCTTTATGGTTGTAGGGCAATTTCAGTGTAGTAGCACCTTAGAAATGTCAGGTTCTTAGCACAATAGAAATGTCAGGGTTTCGGGAAGACCGCTACTGCTGTTTGGACGAACTTTCAGCAGGAGCGGTCGATGACGGAACTACTGAC
>JAKAIL010000119.1:0-7732 GCA_021825235.1 Bacteroidota bacterium
TGGGACGCAGATTGGCGGGAAGAATTCGATGTCTGCTCAGATGCTGCTTATCTTTATATTGCGTGGTGTTCTACGAAGAATAACCCTCTGGGCCAAATTTTTTACGAAATCCTCGATATAAATACGCTGACGCCGATTCCGGGTACTGTGTGGCCAGCACTTGCTGGAGTCGGAATGCGGCCAACGGTGGCGTGCGATCCGCGCGATAACCGGAACGGAAGTGCAACCGCCCATTTCGACCTTGCTTTTATCGCGCCAGTAGAAGGCAGCTATATAACAATGGGAACCCTTACGGGCGGAGCCCTCGTGTGGGAGGACTATAATGCCGGCATGTGGACCCCATACCCTATTACGGCGAATATACAGCTTCCCGGCGGACCGCTCGGCAATGTTATCACCTATCCGCTGGCCGCCCATGCGCGCGCGCTGGTAAGCAGCGTGCTCGGCGGCGCCTGGCATCCGGCCTGCTACGCGATCGTGGGAAGTAATCCCACGCTTATTCTGTATAATCCTGACGATCCCAACCTTCCACCTGGCCCTCCTTACATCGCGGCGTATGTCGATGGGAACGGACTCTCACAACCCGCACCGGTTCCCCCAACGCCGCAACCTGGTCCTGCGGGCTGGCCCATAAAGGATGGACCCATCGTTGCGATGGCAAATCCATACGATAACCAAATTGTAAGCACGGACAATCCGTCCAATTGGCGAGGCTACGATCAGTTCCACTGCGTATATCAAGTCGATGTCTCGCAAAATCCCGGACAATCGCCGTACCAGATGTATCCACTGCTCATTGTTCGCAACTCGGACAATGGCGAAGCATTTCCGGTGCAACCCAACCCCAATGGCGATATGAATGATACACGCCTGGTCGTAAACCAAAATAGTGGTACAATGGGAATTGACCCGTACCACAATTTCTATCTCGCTGCGGTGAACCAAATGGGGATCCATATACACTGGACCACCTTCGATGGAACAACCGTTCGCAACTTTTATGCGCGTGATATGAACCGAACCTTCGATGAGGATATCGATGAGAATACGTTAGTTACCGATCAATGCACCGTGAGCGATGGAACAGCGCATGGGGGATTAGCTGGAGCGAGAGTCGATCCCAATGTTAGAATGGCGGTCTGGACCGATCCAAACTACGGTCCGCCGAGCGTGGATGGCACGAGCGGACTTTATTCCCCGCAACCCCTCACCCTTAACACTATCAACCCGTACGTAGGCACTCTGAAATTTGTAGGTTCGAATGTTGCACTGACGGTTGGTGGGCTTAATTGTCCGAACTCGGACATCTATAATCCATGTCCGACGTGGCTTACGGTGATGCCGTACTTTTATTTCAATTTTACGGGTTCCGGGCAGAATCTTAATATCGAACAGAACGCGACGTTCGATTACTACGGGCTGCTTGCTACCCATGATGGAACCGGAGCGCAAACGGACATCAGCACACCCTTTACCGACGGAACGGGAGACAGGGCTGGAGCAGGAACTATTAATCTGCTCGGCGGATACATTATGCCAGGCGAACCCGGTGATCCGGCATATCTGAATGTTCACGGAGGTGCGAACTTCTTCACCGGACCAAATACAGTCTTAAACATAGGTGGCAATGGAAATACAAATTTCAATTTTGAATCGAGCCTGTTCCCTGAAACTTCGGGAACCCCGAATACCTCCACAAGCGGACTGATGACATTGCTCGGAAGCGCAGACGTCCAAAATTCTACGATTACTGGTAATTATCCGGCACCCGATCCTTCGAACACGATTGTGATTCAGGACCCCACAATTATCGTAGAGCCATCGACCGACCCAAGCCATCCTTCTCCCTCAACGCAGTTTACTTCTTCAGGAAACACTTACTCCAATAACCCAACAACGGGAGAAACCACGCTCCGATTTGAAGGGACAACAAGCTCGGCCACGTATGGCAGCGTCGATTTTTCGAACGACAATTTCAACGCCGTGCAAATTCGTGCGACCGACCCTGCAAACACCTTCAACGTGGGCGTTAACGGGGGCTGCACGTTCGATAATTCGAAAGATGCGGCAATCTGGTTGAACTTAACCAACGCCACGAACGCGCCGAGTTACAGTGTGGGGATTGAGGGTAACACCTTCCATGCCGTAACTCAGATTAGCGGTGGCGATACCCATTTGGGGGGAATACCCGACCAAATAGTTACCCAGGCATTTGACTTGACACAATCCAACGCCGACAACAGCCAACTCAACATATCGAGCAATAGTATGACGACGGATGATGGCCAGGCCAATGGAAGCGTCTGGGCGGCTATTGATTTGCAGGTCTCGAATGCCGAAGTCGAGGGGAATACGATTTCTTCATCGAAATATTCGAGGGGGATCGCGGATCTCGGTGCTGGTGCTGGCGCCGACTACTTCAACTACACGTACATTTGCTCGAATCATATTTCTAAATCGAACTCGTACGGAATTTACACATCGTATAGCAATGGTCACATGCTGTTGAATGAACTCGATCATTCGCTCGGCCTCGGCTACAACGCTCGGGACGATGGGTATTTTTCCCTAGTTGAAAACAATATTCACGACTGCTCACTTCAAGGAATCGAAGTGGATGACCAGGCGACAGTGGATATGACCGGCTATCACCCGAATGGTTCGGGTTCGTCTTCAAACGACTATGCGGCATACAATCGAGTCCAAAACAATAATACTTGGGATAAATCCTCGAACATTGCCAACGCCACCGATGATGACATCAAGGGCGGTTTGATTATCGGGAAGAACGGCAATAATTGGTCCGTTTACTCGAACAATATCATTACAAACGATGTCTCGAATACGCCGGACATTGGCCTAATGATAGGCGGTGGTTCCGGGTCGAAATACAAAGACATGTCCAATAACTACTGGGGTTACGGTTATGAGGGGTCCAGCACGTCGTCCCACTTCATCGATCCGACCAACCAGTATGACTGGGTGTCCTACTTCGACGACGGAAATCTTACCGCTTCTCAGGGCATCCCCGATCCCGAACCAACACCCCCTTCTATGTCATGTGGCGACCCGAACGCAAATCGGGCTTCGAAAGGCTCCAACCATCCATTGAGCATCGAAACGGGCACCGATAGCACGTGCTTTGCAATATTCGCCCTCTGCAATGCGTGGGTGAATGAGGATAACCAGTATGATATGGCGTACGATACGTTGCGAAAGTACCTCGTTCTGTACCCCAACTGCGAAAACGTAATGCAGGCGGTAACCGACCTGGGCGAGTGCATCGGCGCTGCAAGTCAGCTTAGAACTCCCGCAGGTCGGGTGGACTTTCGCAATTGGCTTTTGTCCGTGCGCAACTTGAGCAGCAACCCCGGTTGGTACTGCAGCATGGTCTCCTATATTGGCTCGACGTACAACGATATACCTTCAGGTCTTGCCGTGTTAAAGTTCCTTCTCAATGATGGCAAGTGCACCGCGTTCCGTCACGCGTTCGCCGCTAGCTATCAAACGAGCCGTGACCTCCAAATCTCGACGTGGATGGATACGGCAAAGAATGATAGCATCCAGTATTTCGATTCGACACTTCCGACGCTCGACATGCTCGGCTTGGACAGCCTCCTTGCCGATGAAGCGTCGCAAGATGTGCGGCCGAATGCGCCGGAAGTTATTACCAACTTAGCTGCTTCTCCAAATCCTGTGGAAAGCGGCACGGTGCTAACGTTTGGCGTGTCGCAGGAGGCGTATGTGAAAATCGAGCTGTTCGATGTACTTGGTAAGCTCCAAGCCGCAAGCGGCTTCTCCGGCGTGTTGCCTCCGGGCAACAAATCGGTTCCCATTTCGCTTGCGGGCCTGCCTCCGGGAACGTATTACGCCCGCATCCAAACGGCGTACGGAGAAGTGCAAACGGTGAAGTTGGTGAAGCAGTAACGAGATTTTCGTATGATGAAAATGATGCTTTTGATCGCGCTCGCGCTGGCCGGAACCGTTCCGGCCAGCGCGCAACCGAACGCGTGCGGGAACTACGCGGCAACGATCGCATCGTCAGGGCCAACGGGAACGTTCCCGCAGCCGCTGGATGTCGGCATCCCCAACGCCTCGAGCGAGGACGCTCGGCCTACGCACTTGAACATACCTTTCTCCAGCGGGAATTGCACATCCAAGTTGGATTCTTGCGACATTTGGGTTAACTATGATAACAATTTCGACAAGGCATACGATACGCTTCGAAAATATCTTGCACTTTGTCCAAATGATGCTTATGCAATGAGTGGACTTGATGATCTTATGGCTTGCATGGGCTCAGCTTCGCAAACCAAAACTGAGGCTGGTCGCTTAGACCTACGTAGCTACCTCATGTCGATCCGCAATATTAGTTCCTTCCCTGGATGGTATTGTGATTGCGTCTGGATGCTGGGTCCCACGTACACGGTTCGCAACGCGGGTCTTGCCATACTAAAGTATCTTCTTTCTACATCCCGTTGTTCTTTCTTCGACAGCATGTACGCCAAGGAATATAATTCCACCCGTTCGGAGGAATATCTCACTTGGATCGATACCGCGAAAAATGATAGCATTCAATACTTCGATACCACTCTGCCCTCGCTTACTATGCTTGGTCTCGATAGCCTCCTTGCCGATGAAGCTTCGCAAGGCGTGCGTCCGAACGCACCACGAGTCATTTCCAACTTCTCCGCTTCTCCCAATCCGGTAGAAGCCGGGACGGTGCTCTCCTTCGGATTAACTCAAGAAGCGTATGTCAAAATTGAATTATATGACGAGCTTGGCAAGCTCGAGACCGGAGCTGGGAATGGATTTGCTGGAGCGTTGCCGTCCGGAAACAAATCGGTTCCCATTTCGCTGGCCGGGCTGCCGGCTGGAACGTATTATGCGCGGCTGCAAACGGCGTACGGAGAGGTTCGAACGGTGAAATTGGTGAAGGAATGACCAGGATTTACAGGATTAACAAGGATTAGCTCGATAAAGCCCCTTCCACTCGAAGGGCTTTCTAATGGAATGCGTTAGAATTCCGCAATTTCCTTCTGGCTTTTCGCGCAACTTCCGCCCGCGCCGTGTGTTCTCGTTGTAGATGGAGACCCTCGAACTCGACCGGATGCCAAGTCCGCCCGCGGGCCGGGACCGTGAGCGGGAAAATGCGGAAGACCTTGCGCTCTTCCGCGAATTCCTCGCTGGGCGTACCATGTCCGAAAACGCGGACTCCATACTTCGGGATTCTGGCGCTCGGCAGGCACGCGCGGCGTACACGAAGATTTATCTTCGGTACCGCGAGCGCGTGTATGCGTATGCACTGCGTATCCTCTCGAATGCGCAAGATGCCGAGGACCTCTTCCAGGAAGTGTTTTATCGCGTCTATGCGCACGCCGAAAGTTTCACGGAAGAGAAAAGCCTGAGCGGCTGGATTTTTACGATTGCGCACAATCTTTGCCTGAACAAAGTGCGCGACCGCAAACCGCAGGAAGCCCTGGATGATCTCATCCTTCCGGCACTTCCGGCCACCAGTATCGCAGCGGACTGGCAGGACGTGATCGCTCACGCGATGGCTAGGCTCCCGCTGGAATATCGCGAGGTGATTATCCTCCGAGAATATGAAGGTCTGAGCTATACGGAGATGACCGAGATTTTACATACGACCATTCCTTCGCTCAAGAGTCGTCTGTATCGCGCGAAGGGAAGACTTCGAGATATATTGGCTCCGTATTATAAGGAGCATTATGGGTAAGGGCCATGCGGCTATTACCCGGAGGTTATTATGACACTCAACGATCGCATTTTAGATTTTTTGGACGGCTCGCTTCCGGCGGACGATGAAGCGGAGCTGCTCCACACCCTCTCGGTCTCGCCCGAAAAGCGGGGCGTGCTGCGTGACTTTATGCAGCAGCGCGCCCTGCTCGTGCGCGACAGTAAATCGCTTTCGGTTCCCTACGAAGCCGAGCAGCGCCTGTGGGCTCGTATGGACCAACTGATGCCGGCTGCCGCGCAGGACGAGCAGCCGCTCCTGCCGATTCCGGTCGGGTCCTCCAATGCCGGATTTTTTGCGCGCACGCTGAAGAGCGTCTCTACGCTTGCGAGTGCGGTAACCTTGTTTGCCGGCGTTGCCATCGGGTATTTCGCGGGATGGCACACCGCGCCGGTACGCACCACGGTGGTAGAGATTCGTTCTGAAGTTCCCATGGCGCCGAGTGCGCCGAGTGCGATAGCGGGAACTTCCACGGGGAACGCGGCACCGTTAACGCGGCTGGTGCGCCGGGAAGCGCTACCGGTTAATCCTGCAATGACGCAAACCGATAGGTCCGATTTCGCTAACGCCCCAGTGCCCGGCACATCCGGCACGGCAACCAGCGCCGCTCCGGTAAGCCCGGCCCTTGCATTGATTGCCGCCCGGCGGGTGCCGCCGATCGTACTCCGTGCCATCGGCGGCGATGGAGGAGGAATTACGCCAATGTTCCACCATGCCGAAGCCTTCCATTCGAACAATCCACGTTTGCTCGATCGGTTCGAATTCCGCATTGACGAAGATTTTGGCAAGCAATTCCCCAATAACGCAGCGACCAATGTTTCGTGGCCACTGATTACGAACAGTTCCATCTCGACCTTCTTCCAGGTGTTGCCGCATTCGAGCCTGTTATGGGTCGGCGCGGGATATGGGACCGCAAATGTTACACGGAAGCACCTATTCACGCAGCAGGGCGACCCGCTCGATCCTTCGCAACAGGTCCTCGTCGGCGATACCGTGCATGAAGCCACTACGTATTTCGATGCCGTTGCAGAACTCCATTTGCCAGCCTTTTCGACCACGGACCTTACCTTCGGGGCCGGGTATGGCTTTGCAAGTTTGGGTCGAATGCTCTATGGCGAAGTGGGATTGCATTACGATATTTCCGAAGTCGTTGGTGCAAACGTTGGACTCCGCGTCCTCCAGTTTACCTATGATCTCAGTGCCGAAAAACAGGCTGCCATTCAATCGGGCACGGGTGGCCTTGCCGTCTCCAACGCGGTAGCAGCATCGGCACCAAGCTATAACACGGAACTTAATGCGGGACTCTTCCTGCATTTTTAAGGTGCTGCAATGCAGACGCGAGTGATGATCGTATCGGTTTTGACGGGCATCGCGCTCCTTTTCGGAGCGGCGATGCTCGTTGGCTGTTCGGTGAATGACGCCCCTACGGCGCCAGTTCCGACCGTCCAATCCCAATTCTTCCCGATGGACAACGGGCGTATTTATACCTATCGCCGCTTTACTAACAATCACTACGATACGATCAATTTACGATTAGTCATTAGCCAGAATTCCCTGAGTAATGTGTTTGTCAATACCCTAACGGGAGATACGTTTTATAGGATTGGCTTCACGCACGATGCCAATAACAATCTTGCCGCGGCGCTTTCGACGGACACGTCCTCGCTTATGGCACTCGATGGCACGCTCGAACCCGGAGCCACCTGGATCGCGGACGAGATCAATGGCATTCATGCCACGGTTATCAAGCCGTATGATGATTATTATTTGCCCAGCCCTACCCGGCAGGAAGATTACCACAATGTGCTGGAAGTAGAGTACCATCAGGACGGCCAGCCCTCGACCACCTACACGCTCCGGTTTTTTGCGCGAGACTGTGGGCTCATTCTCGAACGCCAAATTGTCGCTGCCGGACCCAACTCCGAAATTACAGAAATCGCGAGCATGGAACTATTGAGTATTCAGTCCCCCAATTAA
>JAKAIL010000119.1:7742-11930 GCA_021825235.1 Bacteroidota bacterium
CAATTAACGAATCGGTTTTCTACGAATCTTCGTTCAGGAGCGATTCTGCCCAATGGGTGTTCTTGGCTCGAAGGAATACGCATTTTTTTATTTCGGTCATGTTTCGTCGTTCTGCCACATCCGAGTACAGCGGCCGCTCCGGTAAACTGAGCGCGCTCTTCCGCGTGGACTCCCTGTTCGTTCGACTGCTCCTGTATTTGGCCATGAGCGCCATCTTTTTTCTCTTCCTCAAAATTACCGAGAAAAAAATCCCCCATGGCATTGCGCCGGACTCCACCTATGAGCGCGGGTTGGACACGACGAAGGACACAAGCCACTAACTTCTTGTGAGCGATCTGTTTCTCGGCATCATGTCCGGCACGAGCCTCGATGGAATCGATGTCGCTCTTTCGCGCTTCGATGAAAAGAACGTTGTCCTTATCTCTTTTTATTCGATGCCGTTTCAGACGGAGCTTCGGGCGCAGTTGCTTGAATTGGCGACCGCTCGGATGGTAGAAATGGATGCGCTTGTTCAAACCCATTTTACCCTTGCGAAGGAATATGAGCGTGCCGTTCATTCGACCTTGCAGGAGGCGAAGCTTTTGCCGAAGGACATTCGTGCAATCGGCTTACACGGACAGACGGTGCGTCACCTTACCCCGCCACCGCACCAAGCGACGCTCCAGCTTGGTTCGGGCTCGGCGCTGGCCGCACGTTCCGGGATCGATGTCGTAAGCGATTTCCGCTCCGCAGATATCGCGCTTGGCGGCCAGGGCGCGCCGCTCATGCCCATGTTCGATTCTTATTTCCTTCGAAGCGATTCGGTGGACCGTCTCATTCTGAATATCGGTGGGATTGCAAACGTCACCTGGCTAAAGCGTAATGCGCGGGAAGAGGATGTTATCGCTTTCGATACCGGCCCCGGAAATATGCTGCTCGATTCCATCGCGCGCCGATATTTTGACCTGGAATTCGATACCAATGGCGAAATTTCCCGTGGCGGCACAATCAATCAGGAATTGCTGAGCGACCTGCTTTCGAACCCCTATTTTACGCACCCTCCGCCCAAATCCACCGGGCGAGAACTTTTTTCCGAGGCAATGCTCCAGGGCATCCATCATCGAATTGCCGCCGAAACGCTTCGGCCCGCCGATGCGCTGGCAACACTCACGGAAGTGACGGCTCGGTCCATTGCGCAAAGCTTGCAATGGACCCAGTCAAAATCGGAAAGAACAGAAATCATCGTGAGTGGCGGCGGTGCATTCAATCCATTTCTGCTCGAGCGGCTTGCGATGAATTTGCCGAAAGCCTGCCGGATCGTTACGTCCGCCGAATATGGAATTCCTCCCAAAGCGAAAGAAGCCGTTGCTTTCGCATTCTTTGCTAAAGCATTCCTCGATGATTTGCCCATTCATCTTCCTTCGACGACGGGCGCGACACGCCGTGCAATCCTGGGCAGTCTCTCGAAGGGAGTTCGATAATTCTCTCATCCCGCAACATTATCGGAGTATTGCGGCCCCGTTTCCGGGACGTTACGAAATTGCTTCGAAAAAATTTTCTCGAATTTTATGCGCGCCTTCGAGCGATGTATTATACTGCGTGATATAAGAAATGTCTGACGATGTTTAGAGATTGTGGATAAGTTAGAATCGCCCACGATGGATGCGCCGGCGAACCGTTTATTCGAAGAGGTAGCGAGAATCATTGGAAATGCCGATCCGGAGAAAATGACTTTCCGGCGCGATGGAATTCAAAAATCTTAACATTCGAAACCTGAACGTGACTCGATAACGCGAGTGTTTCTTTCCTGTTAGCACCCTCATGACGCAATTAAAGTTCTCAACGAATAACCGAACGGCCTTTGCCGCCGCGCGGTTATCCACGCAAGACGAAATGTTACTCGAAGCCCCGGCGAACATCCCCGCGTCCGCCTGGCTTTCTAATCGCAGTGCCAGTCCGATCGAGCTGGCAGCACCCGCGGGATTGCTGATAGACTTGCCTGAAACGATTGCTACGACCGCAGCCCAGCGCTCGACCGATTTCCCGGTCGAGACGAATTCCGCGCAGCTCAATGGATCCGCCGGTATTCCGGGCCGGATAGTTTCTGCGACGGATGGCTCGGACATGCGCATTGCGGCCCAGCGGGCCTGGCTGCTCGCACTCGATCGTATTCGACCGCAGCTCTCCGCGCAGACCATGCGCACCTGGTTCGAACCGCTCGAAGCTATGATGCTCGAAGGTTCTGAAATTACGCTTCGCGCGCCCAGCAGCTTTTTCTGCGAATGGATTGGCGAGCATTATCAGGATACGCTGGAGCAATCGCTTCGCGATGTGCTCGGTCCGTCGGCTCGCTTCCGGTTCGATACGATTAGCGAAGTCGAATCGGTGAACACGAAACTGGAAGCTGCGGCTGCTCCAAACATTCCGGTTCCCATCGCTCCGGCGTTTACTCCGGCGAAACCGGTGGAAAGCTTTGGCGTCCGGCAGAACCCACAACCGTTTGCGCAGCTGCCACACCCTATTCCGGTCGCGCCCACACCGGCAAACAGCAAGCAGCCGGCCTTCGATTCGCTGCTCAATCCGCGCTACACATTCGATACGTTTATTCGCGGCGAGTCCAACAAGCTGGCGTATGGAGCCGCTATGGCCGTGGCGAACAATCCCGGGGGGACCCGGTATAACCCGCTGGTCATCTATGGGAATGTCGGCTTGGGCAAAACGCACCTGATTCAGGCAATCGGCCATGCCGCCATGCAGAAATTCCCATCGGCGAAAGTGCTCTACACTTCCAGCGAGCGGTTCACGGTGGAATTCGTCGATGCGATCCAGAACGATCGGATTAACGAATTCCAGGCGCTGTATCGCTCGATTGACGTGCTCATCATTGACGACGTGCAATTCTTTGCCGGCAAGGAAAAGACCCAGGACATTTTCTTCCATACCTTCAATGCACTTCGGGAACTCGGCAAGCAGATTATCCTGACGTGTGACCGGCCACCCAAGGAACTGAAGGACATCGACGATCGACTCCTGAACCGCTTACAATGGGGACTTACCACGGACATTGGCGCTCCCGATCTTGAAACCCGTATCGCCATTCTGCGCCATAAGGCAATCGCGGATGGCATCGAGCTTCCAGGTGAAGTCATAGAGTTTGTCGCCGCCAATGTTACATCGAATATACGGGAACTCGAGGGCTGCCTGATTTCCCTGCTGGCCATGTCCTCGCTCGAAGGCCGAGAACCCACGCTGGATCTGGCCCGCGACGTCCTGCGCAAAATTGCGCGACGGGCGACGCCGATTATTTCCATCGATGCCATCCAGCGGACCGTGGCACGAAAGCTGGGAATCGAAGAGGAATTATTGCGGCACAAGACGCGGAAACAGGAAGTGGTGCTTGCGCGGCAGATCGCCATGTACCTCTGCAAGGAGATGACGAACCACTCGCTCAAATCCATCGGCTACCATTTTGGCGGGCGCGATCACTCCACCGTCATCCACGCGATCCAGACGATTCAGGACGACATGAAGCTGGAGCCATTGCTCGTCAAGCGCATTGACGAACTCCGCAAAGCCATCGAGATGATGCAGTAGAACGCTCTGAGCATACGGTTTATCACCCCTCTTCCTCTTGAAGAGGGGTTTTTGTTTTAAAAAGTTACAATCACCGCTCTCATCTTCGATTTGCATGGCCATTCCGAGTTTTCCCCATCCGTGGATTGGAACTTCGGTATAACTTCAGCAATTCACACGGCATTCTGGATAAGAACGGGGTTAGCGGTGAAGAGCAATACCACCCCTGTGGGCAACTGTGGATAGTTTCGTGAGATGTTCTGCTAACAGTAATTCTTCACGAGTTTTCCATACTCGGGATAAGATGTGAATTCGCCTTTCATGCTACTCTATCAAAGGGAGCGTTTTTCTTCAACGATGTTACCCACATATCCACGCCCTTTAAAATAACTACTAATGTATTTAAATCTCTTTAAAAAGATTCTTTTAAAGAGGGATGTGGGAAGGTGCGTGGTTTTTGGTGGTATAGGTTTGTAAAGAACAGGAGGGACACAGGGGACTAAAATTTGACTGTAGTAGCACCTTAGAAATGTCAGGTTCTTAGCACAATAGAAATGTCAGGGTTTCGGGAAGACCGCTACTGCTGTTTGGACGAACTTTCAGCAGGAGCGGTCGATGACGGAACTACTGACAATG
>JAKAIL010000120.1 GCA_021825235.1 Bacteroidota bacterium
GGGAACGTTTGCAACAGCAGCGAGGCGATCTCCATCGTTGAGGCGAACGACGCGAACGCCCTGCGTATTGCGACCCATCACCCGGATTTCTGCCACATGCTGACGAATCACAAGTCCATCCTTCGTGACGCAAATCAAATCGTCATTATCCACGACCTCTTTGATGGCTACGACCTTACCGGTCTTGTCCGTGGCCTTCATCGTGATAACACCCTTGCCACCGCGGCGGGTAAGGCGGTAATCGCTCACTTCGCTGCGCTTGCCGTAGCCTTCTTCGCTTACGACGAGCACGGTAGTTCCCGAACGGTGCGGCGCGATCATGCCGATCACCGAATCGCCCTTTTCGAGCGTAATGCCGCGTACACCGGCGGCGGTGCGGCCCATATCGCGTACGTCCTTCTCATTGAAGCGGCAGGCCATGCCTTCGTGGGTGCCGATAATGATTTCCTGCTGGCCGTTCGTGAGGCGAACATCTTTCAAACTGTCGCCCGTGTCGAGCGTAATGGCCTGCACGCCGGCGCGGCGGATATTGCCGAAGGCGGAAAGCACCGTCTTCTTGATCGTGCCATGTTCGGTAACCATTGTTACGAAATGCGCTTCGTCAAATTGTTTGACATTGATGAAGGCCGTGATGCGTTCATCCGCCGGCTTCTCCAGCAAATTGGCAATCGAGCGGCCTTTCGACGTGCGGCCCGCTTCCGGAACCTCATGTACCTTGAGCCAATAGCAGCGCCCACGGTCCGTAAAGAACATGATATAATGGTGCGTGGACGCAATGAACATGTGCTCGAGGAAATCGTCCTCACGCGTCGCAGCGCCGGTAACGCCCTTGCCGCCGCGCCCCTGGCGCCGGTAACCCGAGACCGGGAACCGCTTGATGAATCCGCCGTGCGAAATCGTTACCACTACGTCTTCCTCGGCGATCATATCCTCGATGGTGAAGTCCTTGGTATCATAGACAATCTCGGTGCGGCGCTCATCGCCATACTTTTTCTTGATTTCCTTAAGTTCTTCGGAAATGATGCTGAGTTGCAGTTCCGGGGAAGCGATAATAGATTTGAACTTCTCGATCTGCTGGAGCAAGTCGCGATATTCGGTCTGGATTTTCTCCCGCTCCAAACCGGTAAGGCGCTGGAGGCGCATGTCGAGAATGGCTTTGGCCTGAATCTCCGAAAGCTTGAACTGCGTCATGAGCCGCTTTTGGGCCGTCTCGACGTCCTTGGATTTTTTGATCGTCTGAATGACCTCGTCGATATTATCGAGCGCAATGATATATCCTTCGAGGATATGGGCACGCTTCTCGGCCTGATCCAGATCGTATTTCGTGCGGCGAATAACAACTTCGTTCCGGTGCTCGACGTAATACTTGATCATGTCGCGCAGTTCGAGCACGCGCGGTACCCCGTTCACCAGCGAGAGCATGATGACGCCGAACGTCGTCTGCATCTGGGAATGCTTGTAGAGATTATTCAGCACCACTTTTGCAACGGCGTCGCGCTTGAGTTCGAAGACCACGCGGAACCCATCCTTATCGGATTCGTCCCGAATATCCGAAATGCCTTCGATCTTTTTATCGCGGACCATCTCCGCGATCTTCTCGATCATGTTCGCTTTGTTGACCTGATAGGGAAGTTCCGTGACGACGATGGATTCGCGGTCATTCTTCTGCGTTTCAATCGTTGCCTTCGCTCGGATGATGACGCGACCACGGCCAGTGGTATAGGCGTCGCGGACGCCATCGTAGCCGTAGATGATACCGCCGGTCGGAAAGTCCGGCGCCGTAATGTGCTTCATGAGCTGGGCGCTCGAAAGGTCGTGGTCCTTGATGTAGGCCAGGCAGGCATTCACTACTTCGGTCAGGTTGTGCGGAGGAATGTTCGTCGCCATGCCGACGGCAATGCCGGTGGAACCATTGACCAGCAGATTCGGGAACCCGGCGGGCATGACGAGCGGCTGCTTGAGCGTATCGTCGAAGTTAGGGCCGAAGTCCACCGTCTCTTTTTCGAGATCGCGGAGCATTTCCATGGCGAGTGGCGTCATGCGCGCTTCGGTATAGCGCATGGCCGCCGGCATATCGCCATCGACGGAGCCGAAATTCCCCTGGCCCTGCACGAGCGGATAGCGCATCGAAAAGTCCTGCGCCATGCGAACGATCGTGTCATAGACCGCCGTATCGCCATGGGGATGGTATTTACCGAGCACTTCGCCGACCACGCGAGCGCTTTTCTTGTACGGGCGGTTTGGCCCGAGGCCCAGTTCGTTCATGCCGTAAAGCACGCGGCGGTGGACCGGCTTGAGGCCGTCCTTCACGTCCGGCAGGGCGCGCGAAACGATAACGGACATCGAGTAGTCGATGTACGAATCGCGCATTTCATCTTCGAGTTGGCGAGGCAGTATTTTTTCGGTTATGGTTGCCATGTAAAATTAAGTGCAGTAACGCTATGGAATACAACAACTTACGGCTAACGTGCCGCTCGCTGTCCGTTACTAAAAAAGGCCTGATTCCGGGGCTTGGTTTAGAACGAAAAAGAGGGGGAATTGAGTCCGGCGAAACAACAATTGGTTTT
Source organism: Bacteroidota bacterium (assembly GCA_021825235.1). Lineage (GTDB taxonomy): Bacteria > Bacteroidota > Ignavibacteria > Palsa-1295 > Palsa-1295 > PALSA-1295. Next base: position 2,568 of record JAKAIL010000120.1, read on the forward strand.
GTTTTTCTATACCGGCGCAAAATAGTTTCAGTAAAATGGCTTTCTCTTCGAGATTTTTTTTTTTCAAAAAGCGGGCCAAAAAAAGAACTATGCATTGGATGAGCGTCGTTTCATAGTTGACCTCTTCAGGGAATGAGGTTTTCATCTCGCGCATCGTTAACTCGCGCGTCTCATGCTTTCGTTCCCAGTCCAGGCCCGTTAGTTTTGCCGAAAATGCTCAACGCATCGGTCATTATCGGAGCCGCCATCCACACCCACGCCCAAGTGGGGAGGATCTCCATTCTCAATTTCAGAATTTTTCGCTGCGAGGAACGGTGCTTCCAGCCCGAGCTTCTAGGCCGAAAAAAAGGCGAATCGCTCCGAGCGACTCGCCTCTTCTTAACCAGAAACCGCACTTGCGTGATTACTCACGCACCGATACTATCACATTCCGGCGTGTGGGCTTATGGTCATACGATCTTAAGCTTCACGCGTTCGGAATAATTCCTTAACATTATTCCTAAACCATTATGAGACACCAATCTCATCTATTCCTTGCTTCCGGTTCCAAGGCAGGCCCGGAAGATTCACGGCATTCGCTTCGGCGAAGCCTAACACATGCGGCGTGGAGGGCCAGCGGTGTTTGCTTGCTTGTCCTCGTATCGATTCTCGCCTATAGTGGGAGGGTAAGTGCCCAAAGTCCGCCAGTATGGTGGTTGCAAACACAGCAAACACCAGAAGCTCCCAGTACATCAGTAAGCTGGGCGCCTGAATGTTCACATAACCCTACAAAAGGCCCGAAGCAGCTTTGGAAGGCATGGCAAAAGGATAACGTAGGAGTCCCCCTAATAGAGCAACCATTGCCAGGCTATTATAAGGATCCTATTTCGTATTCTGAAGTTAATCCCATCAACCAAAGCTTTCAAGCGGTTTCCTATGGGACGAACGGAACCTTGTTAGTGTATGAAAAGGCAATAGAAAATGCTGTTTTCAACTCAAATAATACAATGGTACCGGTTTACGATCCTCAGCGAGTTCGTAATGCAGCGTATGGTGCGCAAGAAGGGGCGCGTGTTTATATTCAAGATTTAGATGGGAACGGGAATCCCGGAACCGTATTCAAAAATGCTGCTGGGAATGCGGTGGGAGATGTAGGCGACGTTGGGAATGCTGAGCGAATGCCAAGAATAATTCAAACATCGGATAGTGGTTACATTGTCACATGGGTTTCAGTATCCAGTTCAGGAACTACTCCGGAACGGCTTCTCATGACTAAGTATAATGCGAATGGAACAATTTATTCGCCAAGTTCTACACCTTCCTGGAATGCTTTTCCAGTCTCGGCAATATCTTATGGTCACATTCACGAATACACCATTATTCCCGATCAGAATGGCGGCATGATGGTGCTCATGGTGGTAAGCAATGACACAAACAAATATTGGCGCCTTGTTTGCCAGGAAATCGTAGGATATAATAATGATGTGGATCCGATTTATCCGATACGATATTGGAGCAGTGGTTCCTGGAAAGTCACAAACGAGCAAATGCTGGAGATTGCTGCAGCAGATACAAATAAAGATTTTATTTATAATCCAATAATTCGTTACAATCACTATAATTCCGTTAATGGAGGAGTTGCAAGCTACGACCTTGCATGGGGAAGAATCATTGATTCTTCTGGCCTGACTTGCCTTTCTGGTAATCCTATAAGACCTTACCTCTTTGTTCAGAGGCTAGCGTTATCAACGTACGATTCCGCATTCAACACAACGCCAATTTCTTATGTCACCAACGGAGAGAATACCAATCTTTTCCTGGCCGAAGATGGTAATGAATATGCCCCATTCTTTATGGTTCCTGCGGCCCAGTCAACGTGGGGTAACACGGAAGCGGTGCTGATCCGAGAGGAGAATTGGGGGAGTTGTAGCGGGTCGGTTCCTATCGTTGCCGGCCTCCATCTCCATTGGTTCCAGATGAACAGTGGCGGTTATTACGATTTGACCTGGAATGACTGGGACACGATTGGCACGTATGGATCGTCCGACCTTTACCCTGCCGGATTACTTGCTGATAATGGATCAAGCGACAATCTTTATGTGGCATACTATTTTGACGACGGAGTAGGTCCATTTCATTACCTGATAGATAAGGTTGATGCCAGTACACTTGATAGAGATTGGCATGGGATAACTGCGGGCAATACCACTACATATCTTCCTGCGATTACGGGAAATTACCGAGCGGATTTAGGCCAGACAAGTGACTCAGTATTTTTGAGCCTTCCATGGGTTGATGAAGATGCACTCGGAAATGAACTTCAGGGGATCGATGTCTCGCGCATCGGGAAGCACAATGCTGCCGTCTCAACGGTTCGTATGAATGCTCGGCGAGCATGGCGTAACAATTCTAATTACTGCTTCTTTTCCTCTACGCTCGGAACGGATGCCAATGGAATAGCAAATTGGCACGTGACATACTATGAGGATGGGTTAACATCTCTCGGACGAGAACATCTCCAAAAAACGTGTGAGATATTGTGTACTCCGTGTGGGACTGGAACACAGCCTCTACCCATTAATAGCGCAATGCGCTTTCAAAACTTCATCAATGCGGCTTCTATCGATTCCACACTGAACCCGGCAGCTCAGTTTAATTATTCCGGTCTTCAGGCTAATCTGCATGCGGACCAATTTGATTCGGTGCAGGGCGTTGCATACGAGAATTGGAGTGCCGATGGACACTCGGATATTTGGTTTAACGGAGTTCCCATAACTAATTCACAAGCAACTGGCTGGAATTATCTCGATCCTCGAGTGGCGGCGTACGTAAATGGTGGTGCTTATGCTTACATTACGTATATTAAAACTAAACAAACGCCGACGCCATATTCGCAACTTTGCGGGGTTCTCGTTCATGTTGCGAATGACTCTATTGTAAATAGCGAATATGTTTATGATGGTGATTATGTGTATGATGACATGCGAAATGATGCCCTTATTTTCGATAGTTCCTCATTTGCGCTCATTGCCGTTTATGATATAGGTACGAACCACGATGTGTATGCACTTGGAGTTCCAGCGGCTGGTGGTGCTACCTGGTGGTGCTGCGGGCCAGAGCAAATGAACGCCTCAAATACAGGAGTGAATTCCGATATTTCAGCGTGCTATGCGCCAATCGCACCGTATCCTGGAATCTATATTACCTGGGCACGAGACAGCATAAATACCTACCATGCCGATCTTCAGTTTGTCGCCACTGCAACAGGCGGTTCCTGGGCAGGACCGAAAACGACAACGGGAACCACAAATCAAATTCACCATACTCGCGTTGCGGCGGATTCCAACTTCGTGATGAATGTCTGGGACCAGGATTATGCCAAGTATTCATTTGTTTCGCAAAAGCGAATCATGGGTTGGGCTTTTGATAAAACAGGATATGAACTTTGGGGTTACAATAGCCTGTATGTTGATAATGGCTGGCTTCTGGATTCAGTTACTTTAGCCAATGGTGGCTCAAGTGATGACCCCTATACTGCGTTTGGCCCAGAGCTGGCAGCGACCATTCGAAGTGGTCCAGACGAGGGATGTCTTGTGGTATTTAATGCCCTCAATGATCCCGATGGAGATGACGCCGCCGATACTTCAGCGTATGTGGAAGATGTACAGTGCCGGTTCATATATAAAGATTCAACACGGTGGCAGGGACAACAGTATCCGCTTGATCTTTATGGCGGTACCCCGACGCCCGCCAACGATCTTACCCACGCGATATTTGGTTGGCGGCAGAATATGCCCCAAATAATTGCCATACCTCAAACGGGGCCTGGGCTCTATTTTGGCGGTGCTGCAGGTGCTCTAATCGCTTTTCAAACTGAAGCCTACGCTTACAATTCTCCGACCATGAAAATTGCCGGAACAGAAAATGAAACATCCTTGGGACGCCTCTTTTATACTTCTAACATCTTTGCACGGCTTCTCACCCCAAAGGGGGATGGATGCGTAGGAAACTTCAATGTCGCTTCGCAGTTGAATAGCCAGGGCCTTTCGGATTTAAAATTCAGTAATGAATTAGGTCCAAATGCGTACTATATCGACTACGATAGTTCAGACAATTTTACCGGCGATATCGAATCTGCGGCACTCGATTTCGGACTCCTTTCATATCCTGCGCCAAGTGGGGCGATGAACAGCATTTGGCACGTGGCGAACGATACACCCTGCGGCGCGCCGAATACTGCCGGACTTCATGACGATGAAACGTTCCACTTTTGGAACAATTCTGCATGCGAGCTCGAGTGGCAGCCGGTTATGACGCAGCCGCAATTCACGACGAGTATCGGGGCGGCAGAATATGCGAACGCATATTCCGATAATTCATTTAGGATTACTTACACCCCGACAAATAATTGCGATACCGATAACGCCGGCGTGAACTTCTTCTTCTGGCAATATAGTAGCTCAGGAATACTCAGTTATAATGGCGTCGTAACCGGCGCTGGAAAAATTGCGGCACACCCAAATGTCGCGCACAATGCGTTGCGGGTGATGGCGTATCCAAATCCGGTGCGGAATTCAGTAACACTTGCCGTTGGAAGTGATCCAGAAGAGCCCGCCACACTATGTGTGTACAATCTACTTGGCGATCAAGTCTTTTTGAAGGACTTGATGGGTGGTAATGCAACCATTCCATTTAATATGTCGCAGCTATCGAATGGAACATACCTCATCATGCTTCGTCAGGGCGATGATGAAGTGAGAACGACTCTAACCATAAAACGATAATAATTCGAAAATTCCGGAGGCCATTTTATTAAGGATGGCTTCCGGATTCTATTTTGCTATGAAGAAATTATTCCTATTAACATTTCTTTTTCCTTGCTGTCTGCAAGCCCAACCGCATTGGAAAATCATAGCATCCTTTCCAAATCCATCAATGAAAGGCTTTTTTCCGTATTTTATTTCTGGTAGGTATGGTTTTATCTACTCGGCTGAGCCATTTTCGAATGTGTATGGTGATACTACGTTCCTTTATCGGACCACGGACGGTGGCCTATCTTGGACTTTGACAAACTTTCCTCAATTAGAGGCATTGCGCTTCGATGGAATCTTTTTTGAGAACCCAAAACATGGCTACATTCATTGTTTAGGATATCTTAACAGCAGCCCGGTAAGCCAATTGTTTGAAACGAATGACAGTGGAATGAGTTGGAAGCAGATTTCCAATTTATCCTGGACGACTTTTTGGACTGTCCCAAATATGTATTATTTCAATAATACTATTTTTGTCAATGGGTATCGATCTATCGATGACGGCAACACTTGGGTAAACGTGGATAATAGTCATACTTATAATGATGCCGTTGGCAACGGTGATTCCGTCATAGATTTTCGAACTTTTGGTTCGCCACCCTATGTCTACGGCAACTGCTTGTTCAGCACTGATGGTGGAAAGAATTGGCAGCGAAACTCTTATGGACCGCCAATCGGATACTCTGCATGTTTCATTTACCATACTCGCACGGTCTTTACAGCTTCCGAGGAAATGGGAAACCCGCCGTCAGCAACCTCTCCCTATTACCATGCAGGCCCGTGGATCGATTATGATGGCAACTGCATATGGCGATCAATCGATGGCGGAGGCGACTGGAAGGTCGTAACCTCCCCTCTACGAAATGGAAAAATAGTTCTTACAGGCGCAATTGCGTCGAATGGGTGCGCCACCTATGCTCAACAGCAGGATGTTTCCTTAGATATTCCCGATGTTGGTATGCTTCGCTCGACCGACTTGGGCCTAACGTGGCAGCATGTCGGTGGCCCCGCCCTAGCGCTCGATACGGTGAACGGCACCTGCTATGCCACGGATAACGAAATCAGCGTGGTTGGTAACGGCGCGGTAGTCTATGCGAACGATGGGGAAGGTAACCTTTGGAAAACCACGGACGGCGGCGATGGAGCCCTGGGCACGCCAACCAGCGAAAAAATAAGTGTGGGCGCGTTCCCTTCGGTAGCCGCCTGTTCCAGGGCGGAAGTTCTCGCGAAAGTGTTTGGCATTAATTGCGCGAACGGCTTTACCCTCACCAGTGCCACATTGGAAGGCGATACCGCGCATTTCGCGCTCGATTCCCTTCCTGCTATGCCATATAGCATCGGCGGCAGCGTTATAGATACGTTTTTCATTCGCTTCAATCCTGCTAAAACAGTCGGTACGTTTTCCACGACGCTACACATAACGGGAACGATAGTTGGGCCCGATACCACGCTGCCATTCGATACCGTTATCGCGGTGAGCGCGACTTCCATCGCATCGCCTATGTCGTTTACGTCGTCGGTGGATTCGTTAGGGTTCGGTCCGGTTTCCACGTGTCATGGCGAGGTAGATAGTTCAATTGTTTTTGTCAATTATGGCTGCGGGCCCGATACGATCTCCAGCATAACTCTAACTGGAACAGTATTCTTTGGCTCGAACGATACGCTTCCCATTATCCTCGCTCCCGGCGATTCCCTCGTCCTTTCCTATAAATTCATTCCCGCCAATCCAGGGTCGTTTTCGGGATCGACCAAACTCCATGTGGAATCTATGGGCCTGACGAAGGACCCTACCATCGGCCTTTCCGGTACTGGCTTGCCTTCTCAAGCTACTCTCTCCCTCTCCGATACCGCCCTCGATCTCGGCACCTTCTCCCGCTGCAATGCGGCGGGGGATACCGTGGTCACCTTCACGAACACGGGCTGCGATTCGCTGGCGCTTACAGGTGCCTCGGTCGCTGCGGGTTCCGGGTTTACGCTGCTTGCGGGCGGCGATACGGTGCTTGCGCCGGGCGAGTCCGCGCGCTATACCATCGGCTTTTGGGATACGACCGCCGGGGAACTTGTGAGCGCATTGCACATGCGTGCAATCGGCGCGCACGGCGGGAACACCATAGATATCACGGTCCCGCTTCGCGCCATGGTCGTTGCCGGCAGCCGGTTGGCGGCGCTGAATACGCAAAGCATCGACGTTGGCACCACGTCCATCTGCGAGGAACGGGATTCCTCCATTACAATAAAAAACACCGGCTGTGAGCCTGATACCATCACCACACTCTCCTTTGCAAACACAACATTTTCCTCATTGCAACCCTTGCCGATAATCATACCGCCCCACAGCGATACCACCATTAGCATTGCTACTGTGATTGACACCACCGGCCATGCCACCGCAAACACCGATACCCTTGAGGTTACCGGGAACCTGGATGCGCCGTTGCTTCCAGTCGTCCTTTCTCGCGGTATCCAATACCCAGACCATTTTTCGCTCGCCCTTTCCGCGCCGGATAGCGCGCCAGTTCGCGCCACAGTGCCGGTCTATGTGTTGCGGAAGGGAACGGTGCCATCGCAGGCGGCGGAACTCGATTTCTCGCTCGTCTATAACGATGATTTGCTGGGCTACTTGCAGCCCATCCAGCCAGATATCTCATCGATTGCCTCGACCCTTTTGCCGAGCGGCCTCATGGAACGTTCCTTCGCGATGAAGCCCGCCAGCGATCGCGACACAATTGCTACGATCCAGTTCCAGTCGTACCTTACCCGCAATGACGTAACGCCGATAACCCTTACCGGCCAGAATTTTCAGGTGGTTGGCCCAACTCCGGCGGCCTGCATCGCCTCGCTGGACACCGGAGCCGTTGGGCAGAATTTCACGCTGGAACTCGCCTGCGGCTATGGGCCAATGATTAGCACGATTAAAAACGTGCCATTTAAGATTACATCGATCGAGACCGGAGCGGATCTATTGAATTTCAGAGTTTCGTCAAGCGATCCACGCTATCGTTCCTGCGAGGCGCAACTCCTGAATATCCTCGGAACGATTGAAGAGGCAAAACCGCTAACCGCATCGCCGAATACTTCGGTATCGTTCGACATTCACGCATTGCCTGCCGGAGCGTACTTCCTGCGAGTTTCGGGTGGCGGTTATGCAGTGGCCAGACCCATTATGGTGTTGAAGTAAAAATGGCTGCCCTAAATAGCCGCGACCGACCACGCGAGCGCTCTTCTTGTACGGGCGGTTCAGTGCAGTAACGCTATGAAATACAACAACTTACGGCCAACGAGCCGCGCGCTGTCCGTTACTAAAAAAGGCCTGATTCCGGGGCTTGGTTTAGAACGAAAAAGAGGGAGAATTGAGTCCGGGAATTTTTCGAACTGGGACTGCTTAAACGGGTAGCTTTCTCAAAATGAAGGTTCCCGGATTTTTTTTTTTTACAAAAAGCGAACCAATCAAAATGACGAGTGTTTAATAATCTGCTTTGAAAGTAGTAGTTTAGGGCCACGTTGCCTGGACTTCTCGTTAGAATCTTCTTCTGACTCACAGCCCTTCCAATCCGGTCTCTAAAAACACATTCGTAATGGCATTTTTTGCAGTGTCGCTTTCGGGCGATATGCAAAAAAATACGGTTTGGACCCATTCACGATCCAAACCGCATGGTGTTGCGAAAGCACGCCAAACTTTGCCGGATTACTCCGGCGCTTTATTGAAAATGACGCAAAAGCTATCGCAACGGAACATTACTACAACGGCATAGAAATAATCGTGCCTTAATAGTAGGGTTTGCGGCGAGTTTTACGTCTTGATGAATAACCGCTCCAGGGCAGTGGCATTGCAGCGCCGCCCTGGAGCACTTTACGAGACGATCATGAGACTTGAATCTCAACTTTCGCTTTCCTCCGGCGCCAAAGCAGGCCCGGAGTGTGCTCTTCCACGCATCACGCGCCTCGCTTCCTGCAGCGCGTTCCCGGCATGGAGGGCCGTGCATGTCATCTTTCCGCTGTTCGTGGCGCTGCTGTCCGTTGCGGCGCCCAAAATAAGCAGCGCCCAATGCAACGGAACGGACTACATCACCTACGACGGTTCCGAAGGCGGCATTCTCGGTGCACAATGCCTCATCTTTAATATTAAGGCAGGCACGTGCGACACTACTCCCATAGACACGGTCATTCTCCAAATCCAGGATGGTCCGAACATGTATGCTCCAGCTGCTTCGCTTTGCGGCACCACATTCGATACGATGTACGACGACGGTCAGGGCGACATGTATTATGACTCTAATACACATTTCAAAACTGGTAATTGGTCGAGTTATCGGCGGTGGGATAGCCTCGTTTTCTACTCCAAAGACAAATGGTTCGGGGGCATTCCTCCAGGCGATTCCGGGTGGATAACGACCTGCGTCTGTTGCGGATGGGGGAACATTTGGGTTCCCTTCCGAATTATTGTAAAGCACCGCGATGGCAAGGCAACGACAATAAGTTCCAATGTTACGGGAAAGTTTTACAGCCCGCCATGTTACGACAGCACGTATAAATGCCAGGGGCCGTGCGATGG
>JAKAIL010000121.1 GCA_021825235.1 Bacteroidota bacterium
TCCGATCTCCGCTGCCCAGAGACGGAAAGAGCTTGGAACCATATCCTTGCTTTTCGACTTTCGCCCTATTATCCAATTATGATTCATCTTTTCCGACCGTGCGGGATCTACTATGCGCTTTGATGAAATTGAGGCCATTATTGGTACGGTGCCGATCATGCCTCCGGCGCATGGAAAGGTCCTTTATGATTTTATTCTGACAACTGGCCGGAAGCATCTTCTGGAACTTGGGTTTGCCCATGGCACTTCGACTTGTTACATGGCGGCAGCGTTGGATGAACGCGGCGAAGGCCATATTACTACAATCGACCTTACTACTGCCCGCGAAAATACACCTGATATTCATAGCCTGCTACGGGAAACTGGGCTAACAAAATATGTAACTCCCATCTTTGCTCCTGTCTCCTATAACTGGGAATTAAAAAGAATGCTCGAAGAGCAAGCGCAGCAACCTGATACATCGGCGTCGTTCGATTTTTGCTTCCTCGATGGCCTCCACGAATGGACCACGGATGGATTCGCCTTTTTCCTCGTCGAAAAACTGCTTACGCCGGGCGGGTGGCTCCTATTCGACGATTTGGACTGGAGTTATACGCGTTTCAGTGGACCTGACAACGATCGATGGCCATCCGGAATGCCAAAAGAATATCGGGATCAAGCACACATCGAGCGCGTTTTTTCACTCCTTGTTACCCAGCACCCTTCGTTCGAGCACTTCCGGACAAGCGGGAGCTGGGGCTGGGCTCAGAAGAAGAGCGAACTTCCTACCAATTCTGCCACGCTTTTAGACCAGGTCTATCTCAAGCAAAGCATCGCCCGCGATCTTAAGCAGATCCTGCGAAAGATATACCACCGGTTTGTATAGCTTTCCGGGTACCTTCCAATTTAGGGCTATTCGGAAGGAACGATAAACTTTGTACGCTGGTCGCCAAGAGATCCGAAATAACAACCGGAAGCGAATTTATTAAGCTGGACTTTATGCTCCGTTTCTGAGGGCTGTATCGAAAGTGAAAATGCAATTCTTCCAAGAGCGTCATACACATCAAGAGTCCTTTCCAACGCCGAGGGATTGAATGAAAATACCTCATTTATTCCATCGGAAGTTATTCGGAATGGAATATTAGAAATGGGAGAAGTTAAGACATTTTCACTGGGTGGTGAAATTTCGAGATAAACGCTATCGAATGTTGAGCCTGCATCTGAGCAAGAGCCACTCCATGTTGTCCATTCAGATCCGGTGGGGGTAGATCCTCCCCTAATTGCGTCAAAGCGATATTGGCACGCATAGCGGCCAGGCACTATGCTTATAATATTTCCCCAATCTAACATAGGGAATTGGACTAAATTTCACTTCGATATAATCGCCACCATCTACGGTACCAGGACCGAATAACGATGAATGAGAATCCCTTTTGTCTAAAGTAAGATTTATGATCAAGTTATTAATCGAGTCAATATCGAATGGCTTATTAGCCAAGGGGAGCATCCCGTTTATTCCAACACTTAGTAAGCCACCATCGGGTATCATGTATTTTGAAATGATCGAATCTCCTCTCATGGTCATTATCGTGGTCGTAACCGAATCTTCCATCGTACATCCTGCGGTGATCGAGTCGCAATAAAGCCTTACAATGGCATTGGAATCGATTTGGGCTTTCGCATTTCCCTGCAAACACAACAGCAGCGTGCCACATAAAAACAGAGAGTTCCATCGTCTCATTTCACCCAAAACATTGAGATTACTGTATCATTCCAATAGGATTGTACATTGCCTATTCCACCACATCCATCGCCACATATCCCTCTGCTTCCTCGCGGGCCATTCGTTCGGCTTCGTCGTCCTCGACCTTCATCACGGTGAAGGAAAGCCCGGCCTGCGAGAGCCGGTACGAGTGGTGCAGCCCGAACGTTCGCGCGCTGGTAATGATAGCCGAACCGCATTTTTTGCGAATACTTCCCATAACACGTGAAAGCCGTTCCTTCTTTTCGGTGGGGTCGAAGAATAATTCCTCCTGCGGCAAGGCGGGCTGGAATTCCGAAAGGTGAACGCCGATGAATGTCACTCGCGGTCGAGGATTCGAGAGCCAAATAGTTCGTGCCATTTCCGAGACCAGCGGGAAAATAACCTGTTCCGCCTGCGTAGCGCGCTTGAGGTGGACAATGCGGTGCGCATAGTTCTGGTCCGCGAAACGCATGTAGATGGCTATGGCGCGTGTCTTCATCTCGCTTGCACGCAGCCGCCATAAGCATTTTTCGGCAATATAGAGCAGGAGCGATTCCACATGCTCTTTGTCCGAGGTAGTATTTGCAAGTGTGCTCTGGTGCGAAATGGACTTCGCCGCGCCCCGCTTCGAAAGCGGTCGTTCATCGATGCCATGAACGAGGTTCCAAAGATACGTGCCGTGAACATTCCCAAACAACTTGTGAAGCAACCCCGGATTGAGTTTACAAAGATCACCACACGTTACGATCCCAAGCTCGGTAAGCTTTCGCTGGGTGGCAAACCCTACCCCTGGCACCGCTTCTATGGGCAAGGGATCGATCCAGTCCATCTCATAGCCAAACGGCACGACCGTAATGCCATGTGGCTTCTTAAAATCACTCGCGATTTTTGCGAGCGCTTTGCCGCTTGCAATGCCAATGGAGGCGCCAAGATTTAGTTCTTCATCGATAGTCCGCTGGATCGCCTGTGCCGCTTCCAGCGGATCGGGCCAGCGGTGCGTGACATGCGTAAGCTCGAAAAACGCCTCATCCAGGCTCAACGGCTCCACATCCGGGGTAAAGCGATAAATAATTCGTAGTATCTGCTCGGAAGCTTCCTGATACCGGTCGTAATTCGCGCGAACCACCACCGCGTTCGGGAACGTGCGAATAGCCTCCTGCGTACTCATGCCAGTTTTCACGCCGAGTCGTCGCGCCACATAATTACAGGACGCAACCGCGCCGCGTCCGACCGGTCCCGCCGCAACGAGAACCGGCTTCCCCTTTAGGCTTGGATCGTGTTTCTCCTCGACCGAGGCGAAAAACGCGTCCATATCCAAATGGCAGATAATTCGTTGCACGGAGCTTACCTGAATTTTGTCGAAGGGTGCTTATCAAAGCATTATCAAATATAACACCAAATCGGTTTCCTTGTCGTAATTTTGCACCCAATGAAATTTGGACATTTAGATGTAGTCAACTCTATCGATTTTTCCACGCCGCCAGATGCTCCCGTTACGGCGAACGTTTTGCACGGAAAAGCCGCTAAAAATCTTCACATTTTTTCAGGATTGGCCGAATGGGGTAATGAAGGATTTCCGGGGAAGATTTATCCCAAAGGAACAAAGCCGAAGGATTACCTGAAGTTATATGGAGAATTATTCCATTGCGTCGAGCTGAACGCGACTGGATATCGGGTTCCCACCGTTAAAACCGTCGAAGGATGGGTAAATGCCGTTCCAAAGGATTTTATCTTTTGCCCAAAAGTATCGCAGCCGATTAGCCAGGTAAAGCCACTCGGCCGCGATAAAGCCGCGCTCCGGCAATTTTACGATGCCATGCACGCCTTCGGCGATCATCTGGGGGTGGTATTTCTCCAGCTTCATCCGAATTTTTCGCCACAGCGCTTTGAGGATTTAGTAAACTTCCTCGAGGAATGGGACCATACCTTTCCCTTGCATGTGGAACTCCGTCATGCCGATTGGTTCTCGGATACCGAAATACTTTATAATCTCTTCGAAGAAATGCGTAAGCGAAAAGTGGGGACCGTTATGACGGATACGCCAGGGCGGCGGGATGTCCTGCACATGGGACTAACCACTCCGTCTGCATTTATCCGATTCGAAGGCAATGAATTGCATCCCACCGATTTCACCCGAATCGATGCCTGGGCCGAGCACATAAAACATTGGATCGATGTGGGCCTTAAAACCATCTATTTCTTCCCGCACACAACCACCAAGGCCCTCACGCCAGAAATGTCCAATCATTTTCTCGCGCGGATGAACAAACTTTGTGGACTCAATTTAAAACTGGCGACGATTCTAACTCCTTCTAATAATGATACTATGAGATTGGAATTTTAAATGAAAGTTTTTCTCTGGCATAAAGCCAGCTTTATTCTTATGGGATTAGGAATATTCTTGATTTTTCATCCTATTCCATTCCTCGCCTATTTTACCTATCCCATTCTCGCCTGGGGCTTGCTCGGTCTGCTTGATCTTGCAAGCCTTCGGAGATGGAAAACCTCTCTCATGACGAGTGACCCACAACGATTCTGGGGAATTATCGTCCCTGCATCAACGCTGTTTTGGCTTTTTTTTGAGTTCCTAAACTTTCTATGGCCACAATGGAAATATATCGCAGTACCCCCGAGCAGGATCACAGCTACCGTTTTGTCATTCGTCTCTTACTCCACCGTAATTCCATTGGTTATAGAAGTATTCTGGTTCATTAGCGGTCCAGACCAACTCCAGGGGCTTTCGCCTGCGATTGCACGGAGCATTTCAGCGCGCCGATGGCTTTTCCCAGCCATTGGCTTCGCATTACTCCTGCTTTTTATTTTCGACCGCTCGTTCGTGACAGCACAAGTGATGTGGTGCATCCCATTTTTTGTAATTCTGCCGTTCGTTCCAACAGCGGAGGTGGTACCCTTAAAATCAAAAAATATTTTGCCAGCGCTCATAGGAGCCGCTTTCCTGAGCGGACTCATCTGGGAAACTGGCAACAATTGGGCACAAACCAAATGGGACTACCTGCTTCTGCGCGATGCGCCACATCTCTTTCAGATGCCTTTAGCCGGATATCTGGGATATATTCCATTTGCAATTAGCCTGCTCGTCGTTTACTTATGGATTCATGCTAAAATTGCTTATACTCGGTTGCGCACGGTTACACTTTATGTACTTGCCTTGCTCGCTTCGCGTATTTTTATTATGATCTATTTTGCGAAGTTTCCGCTAAGTTAATTGATGATTGCAGTATAGCCTATCGCGATCTAAAGTGGTACCCATTCTGCCGAGAGTACATCATCGAGCGCACGCTCCAAGTCCGGAAAGGCAATGGGTTTTTTGAGATGGTACGCGAAGCCGGCAGAAAGGCTGCGCTCGATGTCGGCCTCCGTGTTATAACCGCTCACAGCAATAGCACGCACGCGCTGTGGGCTGTTACGCTCCGCACGAATAGCGAGTAGCAAATCAACGCCATCGCCATCCGGTAAACCAATATCACTCACGAGTACATCGAAGGAATGGGACTTCGCTAATTCCAGCCCACTGGCGACCGTTGAAGCGGTCGTCACTTGATATCCACGGCGTTCCAGCAAAATTTTTAGTGCGGCATTTGTATCTAAATGATCGTCCACCATAAGAATATGGCCGGAACGTTTCGTACTTGGAATACGGCGTGGATGATCCGGTGCAATTACCCGTTGTAAGACGGGAAGAGTCCGAAGCCGGATCGTAAACGTGGCACCTCGCCCAGCACCATCGCTCTTCGCTTGAATCGTTCCACCATGCAATTCGACAATACTGCGGGAGATTGCCAGTCCTAATCCAAGCCCGCCATGAGTTCCCACCCGTAGTTCCGCTTGCTGTTCGAATGGCTCGAAAATGCGCGCCAACTCTGATGCTTCGATACCATATCCGGTATCTTCAACTTCTATTGTTATGCCGTTGGAATCGTCATTACGCGTTCGGACGGTCACAATGCCCCCTTCCGGTGTAAATTTAGTAGCATTGTGTAGCAAGTTCCATAAGACCTGGCTCAAGCGGTCACGATCTCCACGAATAATGGTATTCGTTGCATGCAATTTGGTTATCAGCCGGAGAGAAGCGCGGTCAAAGTCCTGATGACACATTTCAATAACATCCGGAATGACTGCGTGGAGGTCCACCTCGGATTCGATGAATCGAAGCTTCCCTTTGGCCATGCGGGTCATATCGAGCAGATCATCGATCAGGCGCACCTCAATCTCCATATTACGACGCATGAGGTCGAGGAACGGCTGCATCGATTCGGGAAAATCCTCCTCTTCGCTGAGAAGTTCAACGGTAGCCAGAACCGGCGTCAGCGGAGTGCGCAATTCGTGGCTCAGCATGGCAATGAACTGATCTTTTGCGCGATTTGCAACCTCCGCGGCTTCTTTCGCCTCTTCGAGACGCTGTTGCAATTCCGTCCGCCGATTAATTTCCTGCGCCGCTTCTTCGAACAATAACGCATTATCGATCCCGGTTGCTATACGCGATGCTATTTCAATGGCAAATTCCAGATCGTCCATTGAATAGTGTCGGCCGGAATGTCCATAATCGAAGCCAAGAATGCCAAGCGTCCGGCGCCGGGATCGCAACGGGACCATAATAAGTGATTGCGCGCCCAATTCTTTAATATGGTCCCAACGTTCCGGAGTAAGACCAAAACCTTCGCGCGCCTCGCCGGAAGAAAAGGGAATAAAAATGGGGTCTCCCGTCTCAAGTATCTGGAGCAACGCGTGTGGAATATCGTTCCTATATTGTTCGCGGTATTCTTCGGCAGCGGGCTGCAGAAGCGGGTCGGAATGATAAATAAAGATTCGCTCGACCGCACCCTCTTTTTCCAGGTCAACGGTAAG
Organism: Bacteroidota bacterium; assembly: GCA_021825235.1. Classification (GTDB taxonomy): domain Bacteria; phylum Bacteroidota; class Ignavibacteria; order Palsa-1295; family Palsa-1295; genus PALSA-1295. Next base: position 6,590 of record JAKAIL010000121.1, read on the forward strand.
CCAATCCGCAAAACGCGGTGCTATGGACGTAGCCACTGCACGCAACAGATCCTGCACTTTTAGAGAACTGACCACTTTCTGACTAATTTCTTCGAGCAGTTCCAACCGTTGCTGAAGACTGATACGCCGGTCGAGCTCTCTGCGCGCTTCTTCCAGCATATTCGCTTTATAGAGTGTTAGAGAAATGCGCCGAGCGATTTCTTCCACCAAGGTTACATCCTGCTCTGTAAAATACCGGCCAGAACTACCATCGCAGGCAACGAGCATAGCCCCATACACACGCTCATGTGCCGCAAGAGGAAACAGCAGGCTCGAGGTCAGGCCCATCGTTCGAAACAGGTCGAAGTGTTCCTCGCTTTGAGAAAAGGAGCGTAGCAGACGTTCTTCGAACTTTAAATGAATTTTCGGGATACCGGTTTTGAGAACATGCTTCAACCCAAACGGTGCATCGCCGGAAACAGGAAAGTGCCGAGCCATTTCTATCATCACCGTTTCCGTTTCGGGCCGTTGCGCTTCCATCGCTATTATGCGCATGCGTTCGTATTCTGAATCGCTGGGGCTAGCCCGAATGATCGTGCAAATATCGGCAAGGTGCGGAACGAATTCCTTTGCAAGTTGCCGGATCGTCGTTTCTGGGTCCTCTGCTCCGGCAAGGACTACACTTACATGGGCAAGCAGCTCGAGCCGCTCCTGCAAGTGGCGCCGGCGCTCAGATTCTGAACGCGCTTCCTCTAACAAGCGGGCATTATGAATAGCAAACGATGCCTGCCGGGCAAGCTCTTCTACAAAAAGCTTATCCCCTTCCGAAAAGGCTGGACGGGATCCGATATTCGAAAGAAGAACAACGCCCAGCAATTCCTCTTCCACAAACAGCGGAGTGATAATCGCGGACCGTACGTCCATCCGTTTTTGGAACTCGTAGTGTTCTTCGGAAATACTGTGCATCTGGCGAAATTCATCCGTAATCTCCGCAAGGTAGGACTGTTTCGATTCCAGAACTCGCAAGATCATTTCCCGTGTCTCTGGCCTCGTCGGAAACCGCTTCGAGGACTCTCGGAACATCGCTTCTAATTCCGGAGTGCATGCAGTGAGCGATGGCGTTACGTGTCCCCCAACTTCCTCTTTGAGCTGAATCGCGCAGACGTCTGCACAGGCCGGCACCATAGCCCGGGTGATGGCTTGCAACGTAGCTGGAAGATCAAGGGACTCGGTAAACGCTTCGGCAGTTCTGGCAAGCATTTTCCATCGCTCGATACTCCGGTATTGTTCGCTAATGTCAAGCGTTACACCACGCTGAGCAACGGGAATGCCCTCCTCATTTCGAACAAGGGTTACCGTAGCCTCGATTGGGATAACGCGGCCATCCGCAGCAATAACCCGATAATGATACACTTTTCGGCCTTCATGCGAAAAGGGCGCCTCCACTTGCCTCGCGAATTCCACCAGATCGGCGGGATAAACAATTTTCCCCCAGTTCGTAGGTTCAAGCAGAAATGTATAGGGATGTCCGAATAACGCTTCGGCATTGTTGCTCAGGAACACAAATCGTTTCGCCCTTCCTTCCGCATCCGTTTCAATTTCCCATAATGCGCATGGGAAATTCTCAATGGTGTCCAAAAGCCGGACCGGGCTCTCGGATCGACCATGAAATTCCGATGATAAGCGTGGCATTTTTTACAATCCGAAGCGAAGAACTTCTCTTTTTTCTGAAAAATGAATGGGTTTATGGGGATCGTGAATAAACTTCAACGCAGTCCAATCATTGTCGATTTTAAGCGATTTTGTTTCCAGAAGGCCCCGTGCCATACAGATCTCCCGCACGAGACGACGGTTCAAATCCGAACGGTTGTCTGCTTGTCGGGTAGGGAAGGATACCCACAGCATTCCGGTTGGATTGAGCCGGTTTATAAGCGTGGGCAGCATATTCTCCAAAACAATTTTGCTCGTTATGAAGGAATGAATATAATCGTATTCCAGGAGATCGGGCTCTAAATCATAGCGTCCTTCCTGGGCATAATCGTGGCCTAACCGCTCGATGAACCCCGCAGGCGGCCAAAGAATCAGTACTAATTGCCTTTCCTTGAGACCAAGATGTTGGGATAGTGGAATATCCTTCCACTGCACTTTTTCTTTGGGCTTTGGATCAAACCAGTAATCGCTGGACGGCATTCAAAAACTTTCCTTCCAATCCCTGTAAAGGGAACAAATGACAAACGCATTACTCCGCTTTCAGTTTCCTCAACTTTAAAATCTGGAAACATCGCCCTTACGATGCAGAAATTTGAGACCGCTCCACACCTTGTCGATCGCGCAAACCTTCACATCCACCAGGCCCGTGGCCAAGCCAATTTCCCGAACGGCATTTCCATCCAAATCCGTTTGCTTGCCGGACGATTTCTTGGGCCAGGAAATCCAAAGCATCCCACCTCGATTCAGGCGCTTTGCTAATATTGGAAAAATCGTTTCAAGCGCGCTTCGGCTTGCAGTAAAAAAGTGAAGATAATCGTACGAATCGAGGTCCAGCGATGTATCGAAATTGCCAGTTCCCAGTAAGTCCTCGAATCCTTCGGGCGCTTCGAGGATGGCTTTCGATACCTCGCGCTTCATGCCGAGCTTACTGACCAACGGGCGCTTGGAATAACCTGCCGGAGCGTGCGGAGCTTTTTCACTCGCCTTTGGAACCGGCTTGTTTCGTTTGGATCGCTCAGACGGCATCGTTCGTATTGGTTATCGTTTGTTGTCGCGTCGCCGCGGCACCTAACAGACCTCCCATGCCCATACTTTCCACTGCGGAAGATGGAACCAGCATCAACGCTCCTTTTTCCTTCAAGCCTTCATAGAGCATGTTCATTGCACGCAGATGCAGCGCCGTGGGATTATCGTGGTAGCTTACCGAGGCCTCCTGAAATAGTTTTGCGATCTCGACTTCGGCCTGCCCGAGAATGACGCGCGCTTCCTTCTCGCGCGAAGCCTGTGCTTCGCGGGACATCGCGTCCTGTAGCGATGCCGGAATCACCACATCCCGCATTTCCACCGATTGCACCGTTACCCCCCAGGGTGTGCAGCGTTCATCGATCAGTTTTTGGAGCTCGCCTTCAATCTTCTCGCGGCCTCTGAGTAAATCCGTAAGCGAAGTGCGCCCGATAATATCCCGCAATGCGGTTTGCGCCGCCCAACTTACCGCGCTTTGGTAGTCCTGCACTTCGAGCGCAGCCTTTTCCGGATCGAAGACCATCCAGAAGAGCACGGCATCGACCGTGACGGGGACCGTATCGCTCGTGAGCGTTTCTTCCGCTCCGAAGCTCGTGGTGATGATCCGCTGATCGATCCACATCGTTACGGTATCGATGAAGGGAACGATCCAGTAGAGGCCCGGCCCGCGCATCCCCACGAAGCGCCCGAAGCGGAGCACGACGCCCTTCTCCCATTGCTGCGCGATCCGGGGCGACTGGGCAAGCACATAGCCCAGTATAATTCCCACAATGGCCGGCAAGGGCCGATTCGATGCGGCAGTCCATGCCACGCCGAGTACCGCAAAAACCAGGAAAAGCACAATGGACACGAAATTCCATCGCATATCGTCGCGTTTTGGACGATTTCCCCAACGGAATAGACTTAATGAGTTTGAAACCATGGTTATCTCCTCATGCGTATTGTTTGAAGTTCTTCAATAATCTCTGCCAGTGCAATTCCCTCCGCCTGAAGGCGGGCAAGGAAATCTGCAATAATTTCGGATTTGCGGCGTTCGCGCTCGCGTTTCGAAGGCGGTCTTTCGGCACGCGCAATAAATGTTCCCACGCCACGGCGCGTTTCGAGCAAGCCTTCCTGCTCCAACTCGCGATACACTTTTGCCACCGTGTTCGCATTGATCCGCAATGCCACGGCCATCTCCCGGACGGTCGGCAATCGATCGCCCACCTCCATGCTGCCGGCCGCCACAGACTGCCGAATGCCCCGCTCCACTTGCGCATATAGCGGCAGCGCACTCCCCGGATCGACTGCAAACGGTGCCCTCACTGCCTATTGTACTAATATAATAGTACAATAGTTTCCTTGGGTCTCATTTTCCATGAAAATCGGCCTATTTAGGCCAGAATCAGCTCCAGGACAGCGGAGGTATCTTCGAACGACGTTATGCAAGATACAGATGGATCCGGCGAAGCAACACCGAAGCTGTTGTACCATATCGTCCGCATGCCAAGCTGGCGGGCGGGGAGAATATCGTTCGTCCAGGAATCCCCAATCATTACAACTTCGTAGTGAGCACATGCCATTCGTTCCAGAGCAATTTGAAATATGCGGACGTCGGGCTTGGCAACGCCGGCTTCCTCCGAGATCGTAAGCGAATCGATGAGTTCGGTAAGCCCGCAGGCATGCAGTTTGCCGATTTGTTCTTCGAGGACATTGTTCGATACAATTCCAATCTTGAGTGCGCGCGCGCGCAACGCTCCCAACAGTGGAATGACGCCCGGCTTTGCGCGGCGCGACTCCCGGTAAACCTTTCGATAAGAACCGCGCACCTCGGACTCCATGCCTGGAACTTTCCGAATGCCATAATGAGAAAATAATTCCGCAAATCGCCGCTCTCGGGCAGCTTCGAGCGTTAGTGCCCCACTTAACACACCAACGTGCAATTCATTCAGGATTCTGAGATGGGTGCGTTCCAACTCATCCAGTTCGATGGATTCGAGTTCTGGAACTCGCGACTGAAGTTCCGCCAGTGCCCGCCGCGAGCTATGGCGGTGATCGAACAGGGTATCGTCCAGATCGAATAAGACGGCCCGAAGCATCTACACGCTCCCCTTCATCCCCGCCGAAGGACAATAGTCGGCGACCACACATAGTGAGCACTTCGGCTTACGGGCATCGCAAATGGCCCGGCCGTGGAGAATCAGCAGGTGCGCGGTGAGCGTCCATTGCGAGGGCTTGGCGAGTTCCATCAGGTCCTGCTCGATCTTCGCCTGCTCGGAATGCCGCGTAAGCCCCAGCCGGCCGGAAAGGCGAGTCACATGCGTATCGACCGCAATACCTTCCGCCTTACCAAAGGCATCGCCAAGCACAACGTTCGCCGTCTTGCGACCCACTCCGCGAAGCGTGATAAGTTCCAGCATGGTCTCAGGAACTTTGCCACCGAACTTCTCGACAATATCCGTCGCCATGGACTTGAGCGACTTCGCTTTTTGCCGATAGAATCCCGTGGACTTTATGACGCTTTCAATATCGGCTTCGTCAGCTTTCGAGAGGACTTTTGGATTTGGAAACGAGATCGGA
>JAKAIL010000344.1 GCA_021825235.1 Bacteroidota bacterium
AAACATGGTGCAAAACCACCTTCCGAAACGCCACTCGCAAAATCGTTCATGGGACAGAAAGGTAATTCAGTGGACTCTTGCCATTTATGTCGCAGCTCGACCCTGCTCGCGGCGGAGCGCATCGAGAACGTATCTGCGGGCAAGTGCATCCTTGGAAAGATGATACCGCGCTGCCGCCGACTTCAATTGCTCAACCTCTTCTTTTGGGATCGTAAATTCCACAAGGTCCTCCGTCATTTTCAAATTCGGGAAGGCATTTGGATCGGTGACCAATTCCGAACGCGACCAATCGACATACTCGCCGCTATCGTGCGCAGCCCAGAATGCGCGTTCCTCATCTTCGGATGCAAACTGAGGCAACGGCTTAAGCTTCTTCTCCTGCATAGCGTTTTTTGTCCTATTCATTCATATCGCGGGCTGAAATAACCCGAATTTTCCTTCCACGAATGGTAAACGAAAGAAAAAGCAATCGGTTCATGCTCGTTTTGCCAAGCGCCAGGTAGCGCGATTCCGCTTGTGAATGCTTAATATCGTCGGAAAACCGCAACGGTCGGCTGAAGAACACTTGTTCCGCTTCCGATTCTTTGACCTGATGTGCAATCCAGTTCTTATACCGGTTTCCATCGTCCCAATCGCACTCAGCGACCAAACCGGAAATCAAATCGTGCCTTGAAGTGACGTCCGTCACGTGGTAAAATTAGGGAGGAATGTAATTAGATATTTTAAACACTCAGTCGGACTAAATTATTACGCATCCTCTCCGCTTCGAATCGTTCGCGATTTTCATGGTAGTACGCTTCCAGTTTGCCAAATTCGGTCTCGCCTAAGAAATAGCGGAGTTCCTCGCGCATTGCCTCATAGACAGAATGCACGTATTCGCCACTTCCGGTAGGCCCGCAATAATTCAGGTCCTCCGAATGGCCATCGTCATAAGTTAGTACACCTTCCGCGACGGTAATTGGAAAAAGAATACAATATTTCGGCTTCCACGCCCACCGATGAAGGCCGGCGTTCACGGCAGCGACCTGAATGGAACAGAAATGCCGCTTGTCCAAAAATACGCAGCCTTCAGTAAATCCGGAAACTCCGCTATCGCGGTCCATTACTTCCGTTCCAATCGCCTGTCCGGAAGGGAAATCCGAATCGTCGATAATCTCGCCATCGAACCAGGTTTCCGTGTCTGCATCCTGAGTCTCGTCCATCGCGGCTCCAATAGCATCGGCATGGCGGAGGATTTCATCGCGCTCACCTAAATCGGCATACACGCCGGAATGGCAGCAACCGCCGCCGCACTTAGAGATATCGCAGTAATGGACAAATCCTTGTGTGAAGATAAGCTCGTCCACCCGCAGACCAGCGACGGTAATCGGCGCAATGCGAGCTTCGGGAATTCCTTCCTCCGGAACAGGCGATTGTATGTTCGTATCGAGCATTGAGTACATTAAGCGGTGATAGGCGTTGGGCGTTCCACACCGCGCGTTTTTACATCGGAAACGGTCCGCGAAATGAGTCCCTGCAATACTTTGCCGGGGCCGTATTCGATAAATTCCCTCACTCCAAAATCATACATATTGCGAACGGATTGCTCCCATAACACGGGCGACGTTAATTGCTCGACGAGCAAGTGGCGGATATTCTCGGCATTCCCTACGGGTTCCGCAGTGACATTGCTAAAGACCGGAATAGAAGGCTCCGTAATCTCCGCCGATTGCAACGCTTCCCGAAGTCCATCTGCGGCAAACTGCATAAGCGGCGAGTGGAATGCGCCGGAAACCGGAAGTTCCTTTGCAATGCGAACGCCGGCAGCCTTAGCACGACGCATCACTTCCTGCACGGCGAAATTCGATCCCGAAATTACGATTTGCCCCGGCGAGTTAAAATTAGCAGGGCTAACAATGGCAGGCGAGGACGCACTGCCCCACGCGGTTTCGACTTCTTCACAGAGCGTGGCAAGCGCAGAATTTTCCATACCAATGATAGCCGCCATCGTTCCGGAAGCACGCCGGCCAGCTTCGGCCATAAGTTTGCCGCGAAGATGAACGAGTTCTAAAGCATCTTTCAACTGCAATGCACCTGCGGCGGTCAGAGCGGTGTATTCACCCAGCGAGTGACCTGCGGATGCCTGCGGCGCCGGAGATTCGTCGCATTCGAACGCAATCATTGAATGAAGAAAAATGGCGGGCTGCGTAAAATCGGTTTGGCGCAGCGTTTCTTCCGGGCCTTCGAGCATCGTCCGCGAAAGATGGATGTGCAGCAGGTCGTCCGCTTCCTCCATCATTGCTTTCGCGCGCGGGAACTCGGCGGCGAATTCCTTCGCCATGCCGACATATTGGGAGCCTTGTCCGGGAAATACGTATGCGATCATTATTGGGCGCGCTTAACCTTATTTCGAAGAACATAATTCAAATAAAAGAGCCGGCATGAAGCCGGCTCTATAAAGTGCCTCAAAATAGTGCCTCAAATGCTTATGTTTATTTCTGGATGACGACATTGATGTAATTCACCAGTTCCCCCACTCGGACGCGGCACACATAATGCCCTGCCGGGAGAGATTCCGTGCCGAGAGAAATTTTATACGATCCGCTCCCCTCATAGCCTGCAGAA
>JAKAIL010000122.1 GCA_021825235.1 Bacteroidota bacterium
CCACACACCGCCCGTCAAGCCATGAAAGCCAGGGGTACCCAAAGCCGCCTTATAAGCGTCTAAGGTAAAACTGGTGATTGGGGCTAAGTCGTAACAAGGCGGATGATCGGTCATCCGGCCGTACCGGAAGGTGCGGCTGGATCACCTCCTTTCTAAGGTGCTTTGGTTCCTTATGGAACCTATGTTTTGGTAACTTAAGGGTCTTCACGGGCCTGTTACCTAAACAGCACAAAATGGAACCTTTATGGTTCCGAAACGTGATCTCACTAACCGAATACTTTCCTATGGAAAGGACATCATGCTGACCTTCTATTTTGGTGGCTTTTCGACGAGCAATCGTCTCGAACCCCGATCGCTTTGCGACCGGGGTTTTCTTTTGGAATTAACTCACCGGCAATCCCGACATCAATAGTTCCTGTTTTCTGAACCCTCAAAGTTATTCTACCTTTCTTGCACATAGGGGTGTGGATAACTTTCCGCATCCCTATCCCTTTGGGAAATAATAGGTTATGGATCAGAGAAACATAAAATATAAGATGTTGTCCACAAATAGGAATTAATTTAGAGATGTGTTGTTCTTTTTCGCGCAAAAATACTTTGCAAGTTCCAAAATATAGTTCCGAGGTTCCGGAAGGCACAGAAATCGTGATCGGGCTAAAAATGTTCATGATAATATAAGTTGCTTCATGATGCCACGCGGTCTCCTGAAATGATGTCTGGAGAGAGCCGCTGGATTGAGGACGAAAAGAACGAAAGCGAGAAAAAAGATAGTTAAGCATTCGGTATGTTATACGTTCTCGAACAGAAACGGAAAACGGTGCGCGATCTTATTGCGATGCCCGACGATGGGAAGCAATACGAACTCATCGCCGGTCAAATTTTTATGGTACCTCCTCCCTCTACCTACCATCAGGATATTGCTGGATTCTTATTTAGTAAAATTGATTCCATCGTCCGAACGAAGCGGCTTGGAAAAGTTCTCTTTGCCCCGGTCAATGTGTTTGCGGATAACGAAAATGTATATCAGCCGGATATCCTCTTTGTGCGGCAGGAAAACATCGGGATTATCGAGATGGACGGCATTCATGGCGCGCCCGATCTCGTGATCGAGATTCTTTCGCCATCCAATGCCTATTTCGATCTCAAGACGAAGAAGGAAGTCTATCAGTGCATTGGTGTACGCGAGTATTGGATTGTCGATCCGATGGACCACTCCATCGAATGCTTTGCCAATTCCACAAATGGTTACCAGACGTTCTTTCTCGGGAAAGAAGGGCATGCCACTTCGAACGTCCTGCCGGAGTTTTTGGTTGAAGTTCCCAACGTTTTTGCGTTATAGCCTTGGAAGTAGGCCTGGCATCCTGCCCGACTCGCGTCGGTCGGGCATCCTGCCCGACAGCTCCGGAGGAGCGAAATATTAGTGCCGGAGGCACGATGTACTCGCAGCCCAGGGCGATAGCCCTGGGTTATGAAATACGATAAAGAATAATTAGCCCTGAAAGGGCGATGTTTGCGCCGCCAATTTTTACAACGCCCTTACAGGGCTTGGAAAACATATTGGGAACCTTACCCAGGGTTTCGCTACGCTCCACCCTGGGCTGCGGGTACTGCGTCGCTCCGCGACTATTGGGCTGAACGGAGCATCGCATTCTCTGCTATTAAACTTTCACGATGACGTAAAATTTGAAGTAAAATATCTCCTGTGCTACCTGGAGGATAATGTGGCGGATGTTTCCACCGTCTCTCCGAAGGCTGGAGATAATCTTCAAAGCAATCGAGTATTCGGAGAAGAGCTTCAATAGCTGCATCAGTTTCAGAATGTGGAGCGGAATGTTCCCCAAATGTTTTAAGGTCGAAGTGAGCAAGGGCCCTATTCCTTACTGTCACAAGATTGTTGAATTGAGGTTCTTCTTCGGTAATCTTGCATAATATTTTTTTTCCTTCTACCTCGTCGATTGTTTCTATTTGTTCAGCCAATTGCTTGAAGGATAAATTTTCTCTGCCGAGAGTCTCACTTCGCTCTATTAGTGCACAAATTCGAACGATCACAGCTACGTTTATCGAACGATGACACTGATAAAAAAAGTGGCCAGCAGACCTATTGAGCAAATTTATATTTTCTTCGCCTGATCTGAATACTTGGCCGAAAAAACGCCAACTTTCCTGTATGGAATACACTATCTGCCTAAGGCTCTTATAATGTTTGTTGATTTCTTCGATAGTCATATCTTACCCCTTCAAAAACCCTAATTCATACACCATCGGTTGTAACTTTTCCGTCAATGCTTTGTACGCGGCATTGAACTGGTCGAAGCTCGTGGGAGCGAAATCGCCGCTTTCGTTGCGGGCTTGCAGCGCTTTGCGGATTTGATACCAGCCCACATCCGCGCGGTTCAGTTTTAGTTCGTCGCGGACGCTGTGAACATCCGTCTCTGCAAAATAGGCTTGCCACAATGCTTTGCCTGCCGCGAGCACCGCGGTCGCTTCCTTGGAAGACTTTTTACCCTTCATGTACTGTACCATAAAATCGCTCTCGAATCTATCCGGAGCGCCGACTTCTTCTTCCGTAAACGGAATGAAATGGTTGACGATGCTCCACTTTTTTCCGTTCCACTCCAGATCGTTTGCGCTCGCGGTGAGGTTGCTGCCATTGAAGAGCATCCAGATGAGGCAGTCGTTCTTGAATTCATCGCTTAACGGTTTATCCGGTTGCAGGAACTGATCGCGGTCGTTGAGCCAGGTTGGTTTGATTAATCGGCGAGCCGAAAATATTACTCCGACCTGCCAAAGATTTTCGGGAGTAATAAAAAAAGCTCCCGGGCTGCAATATCCCGACGAGAGGATTGCTGTTCTTTGGCCTGCATGTTGAAGATCGTTGCTGTCGCATAGCATTTGGCCAATTGCGCCATCGGCCCACATAGTTCCGCGCACATCTATTGTCTTATCAGCTGGCGTTACAGCATTCTTGAGCGGAATAACAGGTGTGTCATTGGCCCTCGGACGCTTAACCCAAGTATTGAGCGTTTTAGCGATTGGAAGATTATAGAAGTTTTTCTCGCCGATTGGTTCGGCCCTCTTGTTCAACACTTCTGTGGTGATTTCGGTAATTGGAGTCCTGACCTTAGCATTTTGATCGGTTTTCCATATCAAAAAGCCAATTGGAAAATCTCCTTTCAGGCCATCAAATGCCTTACTATGAACCACGAAGCCGCCGAGATATTTTGCGTTCCATTGTTCTCGAAGTGTTTCGAAATTTGCGGCGTTGACATACTTAAGTTTGCTAAACATCGCCAATGTTGCTGCTGGCAATTCTTTAGATATTCGGGCAATAAATTGAGTAAATAGTTCACGTTTAGCGTAACCATAATCGCTCATAGTCTTTGCAACTCGAGTTGTCGCGACATCCTTTTTTGCTTCGCTACCTAATGTATCGCCACTTTCCGCATACGGCGGATTCATCAAGACTAAAATCTTTTTCTTCGCTGCGATGGCATCGCGGAGCTTTTGTGGAATTTTATTGGTGAGCGAATAATCTATTTTGCCGTCATCGGTAATGTCGTCGTTCAGGTAATCGTATTGGAAGCGGGTTGCGGCGACGCAGGTCTTTGTGGCTTTCATCACATCAACATCGGCCTCGTCGAGCGTGCTCATATAGACCATGCGCGGGTTCGAGTGCTTCACTTCGAGGTTCCCAACTCCGCAGCACATGTCCCACACGATATACTCTTTCTGCCAGTTGTTGCCGAGCACTTCGGTCAGCTTATCGTAGGCTTTATCGACGACGTTGAGAGGCGTGTAGAACGCGCCTTTGAAACTGCGCTCATCGAGCGGGATGAGGCTGTCGCGCCGTTCGAGAAGATAGTTCCGGTATTCCGATTTCGGCGGGCGGTGATAGATGGCCCAGAACTGGCGATACCCTTCTTTATTGCCAAGTTCATAGAGTTTGCCGGCAAGACTAAAGACTGGCGCCGTACCCTTATGGAGCAACTCCGCCGGCAAATTCTCATGCGTGGCATGGGTTCCATCGGTCATAATGTCGGCGAAGAAGAGGAGCGCGTAATCGTCGAGCGAGACGCCGCTGATTTCCTTCCCGATCATTTCCACCCATTTATCGAAGACCTGCTTCAGGTTGTCGGGCGTGATCTGGGTGCGAATGATCTCGCCCGTCCGGATCGCCTCTTTCAGGGTCCGTATGAACTCTTCCTCGTGCGTTTCGATCTTGAACGAAACAAGATAGGTCCCGATGTATTGCGAGACAATATCGAGCGCTTCGGGCGTAATGTGGCTTGCGCTTTTACCCCATTTGATATTCCGTTTCTCGAGCAAAGGAATTACATCGGCCGTCTTCAGTATCGCGGCCTTTTGGGTATCGGCCACGGCCAGAAATGGCGGGAGCTTTTCGCCTTTGTCCCATGCGCGATAGACGTAGCGAAGCAACTGCGTGAACATCGCGTAGGTGGAAGTCTTGTATCCGTCCTTCGCCTCGAACCATACTTCTTCGGTCTGAAGATCGATCAGGCCTTTGTGGTACCCTTTCAGTCCGAGGGCCTTGATATAAGCGTCTTTTACATCTTCTTCGCTTTTACACAGTTTCAGCTTTTCAAAAAGGGTCATGGAGAATTACAGGGTGGATTACGTGCAGCGCTGAGATAACAAATCGGGCACCTATGGATGGTTCCGGTACACCAAGTTATCCCTTCGGGACTGTCGGGCGAGGACGCCCGACCCTTCGACAAGCTCAGGGCAGGCTCTACGCGGTCACCCCTAACCCCGGGTTCCGTTTCGCTCCACCGGGGCTACAACTTTTACGCTCCTAACGGAGCTGAGGGGATGGGGCGCTGCCACCCCAATTTATCTCGCGTCCCGTAAAATGTCGTAAATTCGCAGGGAGGGGATGGGCCCGGGCAATTCAACCACCCCCTTCCCCCTCCTTGCAAAGGAGGGGTATTTCGAGGTCTGCTTTCATCTTTTTTGTTCAATGTAACTTTAATAAGCTTATGAAACACTTCCGCTCTCTTTCAATTGCTGTTGCGATTCTCTTCTTTTTGGTGCCGGGCGTTCGTGCGCAGTCGTCGTTTGTAACGCGGGTGATTACTCCTGCGCCGAGCTATGAGCTTCTGCTCGGCGACACCCTTGCGCCCAGCATAATGGTTACAAAGTTCACGTCGGCTTCGGTTACGGGCGTCATGTTCTACGTCCGAATTCAGAATATCGTGACGGGCATCACGACGTATGAAGATTCGGTCGCCGCGCCGAATCTTACCATCGGCGATAGCATGGAACTTACCTTCGCGCCGTATGTGACAAGCATCGACAGTCTCGATCAACTGGGGACCTTCGACGTATGTGTAATGACCGGCGATACCGATTGCTTGCTACTCTTCGGTGTGCGCCGGACGGCCGTGCCATTTATCGCCACCTCCGACGATTATTCCAAAACGGGTTCCACTGCATTTCTGCACACCTCACTCGATATTCCGGACCAGACACTGTGGGCGTCTGCCGGCGCCACGGTGGTGGATGGCGAAACCGCGACGTGGGACCCGCCGCCGCCGCGCTATCCGAACGGTGGCGTTGGCCCGGACGCGATGGTCGCGCCAGTCATTCGCCTCGACCGTTTGGACTACAATGGGAACTACTATTCCGGGAAAGGCGTAGGCGATACGCTTACCAGCTTCCCAATTAATTTGCAAGGCAAGACGAAAGTTACCGTGTCGTTCGATTACATGCGCGCCGGCCGGCACCGTTACCCCCTCGGATGGGACGCGGATACTTTGTTCGGCCCGGAAAGCACGATCCTCAATGCAATAGATAACTCCGTGACGCGGGCAGGGGATTCGCTCGTGCTGGAGTTCCTCGATCCGTCGCAGTCTTCCGAAAACCCAAACGCGTGGAACGAAATAGCAGCAATCGATGGAGGCCGCGATTTTGAATTTAAAACGCTCTACGCGCACGGGGATTCGAATTCCTGGCAAATTTCGGTTAACGGCGTTACCAAAACGCTTACAGGAACTCCCAATTATTTTACCTCCGATTTTCGTTTCCGGCTTCGCCTGAAAGCTCAGGGCGATCTCGCCGGCCATGACGATGCCGATGCCTGGTATATCGACAACGCGCGCGTTACAATTCCCATTTATCCAAGCGTGGAGATGAATTGGGTCCGGGTGGTGAACCCGTATACGGAAATCCCGAAGTCGCAAGCCGTGTTTCCGGTATTTGTGCATATCGTTCCCGGTAATTCCCACGGGTGGAATACGCAGCCATACTCGGTGCAGATTGTGGATCCTGCCGGGACTACGGTTTACTCCCAGACCGTTACTCCGATTGGCGGCGGGAACGCGATGGATACCATTCTACAGTTCCCGGACTGGGATGCGACCGCCGAACCCGCGGGCGATACCGGCGCTTTCACGGCCATTGCCACGGCGGACCCCTTGTGGAGCGTTCCCGCGGAGTTCGACACCGCCTACACGAAATTCTATCTTCGTTCGGGTCAGGATAATGGCATTCAGGAATTTGCGCTGGACGATGGCAGCAATGACATTCCAATCCTTCCCGGGCCGGGCGGTTTCGGAATTGGTTTTACGAATTCCACGGGAAGCGTAGCAATGAAGTTCCAGCTTATCCGGCAAGATACGTTTTATGGCGTGCGGACGTATTTCGGCGGCTCGAACCAGTTTCGAGATCCAATTCGTATTTCGTTGCTTTCGGGCACTCCCTCGTCGAGCATTCCGGGCGCGGTCTTGAGCACAATGGACGCCGAGCGCGGCCCGAATTTCGATCAGTTCAGTACGTATTCCTTCCAGACGCCGGTGCCGCTCGCGCCGGGAACCTATTGGGTGGCCATCAGCCAGCGTGCCAGCAGCAGCATGGACCTTGGCGGGAGTTTCTCGCGTGGCGGGTGCGTAATGGTCCGGCAAGATCCCTTCCAACTCACGCCGACATTCCGGGCGATTTATGGTCCTTCCGCGCCGGGAATGCCATGGTACGGCACGCAATGGGGGAATGGTTCCGATGACAACAACGGAGACATCAGCACCTCCTGGGCCTTCGAAGCGACGGCGGGAAGTGGTGGATGGGAGGCGGCGGTACCGTCGCAAGGCTGGTCGCCGGAAATGTCACAGGCCGGAGTGCCATTTTCTGAAATTCTGCAGCCACAGTTAACGGTGTCGAGTCAACTGAATGGTGTAGGCGTTTATTCACCGATGATTCGCCCGATCGTTGGCGAGCGGCCGTTGAGTTCCGTTGCGCCTGCTCCGATGCCTCAGGAATTGGTATTGGAACCAAATGCCCCGAATCCGTTCGAACCCGGCGTCACCTCGACAACCATCCGTTTCGTGACACCTGATGAAGGCCACACGACGGTCGCAATTTATAATGTCTTAGGAACTCCAGTACGAATGCTGCTTAACGAAGAGGTGCCTGCGGGAAGCCATTCGCTCTCCTGGGATGGCAGGGACGGCAACCGCACAATCGTTCCGGCAGGCACGTATCTCGCCGTTCTGACATGCGGCGCGCGAAGGGTGACGGAGAAGATCCTTGTTGCAGCGGGGAGACGGTGACCTCATGACTGCGAACGAAAGTCCGAACGAAGCAAGCGTAGCATAGCTCGTATCGAAAAAAGCACGCGGAGCTCAATTGCGAGACACCGGCATGCAGATAGCCGATGACCCGCTCTGAAAACATGCGAGGATTGGCGAGAGGTTTCATACCGGCAGTACGCGATGCGAGGATGAGCCGTTGCCACCTTCGGCGGGGATGTGAAGAAATGGTAATCGTTCGCAAAGTGGGGAACTGCGATGGAATTCGCAGCGGTTCCATCATTACTCACGTTACCAATGAAAGGGGAGTAACGCATTCGAACCGGCGAAACATAAGAAGTCAGGGGCTGCCGCGCGAAGTCTATATCATGCTTGGCCATGAAACCTGGGATTTTATGATGAAGCAGCTTCGTTCCCGGAAAACACCGATTGCCAAAGTTAATCTTCCACCGCCGCCGGACGACATTTTAGGCTCTGGCAATACGTATGGAATTTCTCTAAACTAAATGAATCTAACACCGGATTGGATCGTCGGCTTCGTGGACCGCGCGGCAAGCTTTTTCGTCCACATCGAACCGCACAAAAAATATCGTTCCGGTCGGCGGATGCGCCCGGAGTTTCGTATCGTGCAAAGTGGGTCGGAGCGCGTGCTGCTCCGTGCCATGCAACAGTATTTTGGCTGTGGCTCTATCCGGACCAATCGTAGCGGTCAGTTGGAGTTCCGCATCCGTAAGCTGACGGATCTCGACCGGTTGATGGCCTTTTTCAGGAAGCACCCGCTTTTATCGAAGAAGCGATATGAGGCCGAGCTGTGTGATGAGATTCTGCAAGAACTGCTGGCCAATCCCGGGATGGACAGGGGCCGGATGACCCGTCTGGAACGAAAGGCAAAACCGCTTACAAAGACTACGAAGCGTGGCATTCGCGCGTAACTTCCTTCGGCTGTTATGAAATGCCTGGTCCTCCTGCTTTGCAGCTCTTTTCTGCATTTTTCGGCTGCAAGCGAACGCGATATGCGCCAGCGAAGCCGGAATATGACGGTGTAATGTCGTCCAATGTCAGCGTGACGGAGAACTGGATGGCGGACCGGCACGATCCGAAGTGGGCTTGAAACCCTGCCCTCAACTTGTTGCCCGGCTCGGGTGTTCCGAACGTTCCTATTCTGACCGCTATGCTAAAATCGCTGCTGATATTTCTGGTTACGTGCGCGAGCACGAGGGCTTTCGCGCAAGGGGATACCATTCCGGTTGTTCTGCAACGAACGCCGGTCCCGCCGCAAATTAGTCAGGTCGCCTATCGTGGTAACGATTCCATTCTTATGGTGACGGCAGGCAAGCTCTTGCTCTCCACGAACGCTGGAACTACATTTATCGTAACCGATTCGACGAGTGGAATGACAGGTGCGATTTATGTGACGAGTTCCGGTCCGCTGTACCGGATCGATCGGACGAACGCCAGCCGAATCGAACTATCGCGCGATGCCGGCCATTCCTGGCTGCCCCCTGCAAGCGAAGAGCATGCGCGCATGCTCGATAATATTTCTACGGACGACACGCGTCTCGCGTTTTACGATCTCTCGCAAAATCGCGATTTCGTTACCTCGAATGAGGGCGCTTCGTGGGATACGCTGGTCTATTCTTCGGGATCGAATCAGCGTCCGACACTGCAGGCGTGGTACGATGCGGCGCATGGAATCGAGTTCCATCAGGGGCACACCCTGCTCAGCACATCCGACAGCGGCCGGACGTGGGACACGCTCCTCGCCGTAGGCGATACGTCCCAATATACGAACGGCATTCTCGATTTGTCGCAGTCCATTCAATATCCGGCACCGGGCGTGATAGCCATTATCGGATTTGCGTATAGCGGTGAGTACGTGAGCCTGGATACAGGCCACACCTGGTCGTTCTCTCATTCGGTGGAATCGAATATCGAAGCGCTGGGGAACGCTAACTGGCTCGGTCTTTCGCAATCCGGCGCGGTGGTTCCGAACACGCTGGAGCGCTCGACGGACCGGGGAAAATCCTGGCAAGTAGTTCCCTATACATGTCCCAATGCTGCGGGCGCGATGGCGTTTTCGGATTCGCTGCACGGGGTGATGCTGGGCAATACGATAACGCTTGGCGAGCGGACGAGCGATGGCGGCAGAACATGGGAATGTCTCGATACCACTCTCTATACGATCGGCGCGGGAGATTATATCAACTCCGAATATATTCTTCCGGACCGGAGCCGGCCGAACACGTATTACGCTCTCGCGAGCGCGTATAATCGGATTTACCTGTGCCGCTCCGTGGATCGGGGAGCGTCGTGGACGCTGTTATTTCCCATTCCGTGGTCGCCCATTGAAGGGTACAGCGTCCCACTGCTGCTTGGGAATCGATTTTTCTTTCCCTATTCCGGAAGCATTCGCTGGACGGAGGACGATGGCGCAACGTATCACGAAAAGGATTTCCTTGCCGCGTTCCAAACGGAAGGCGGCTTTGTGATCCGCGGCGTGGATGGGACGCTGTGGGCCGGGAACGCTGGCACGCTCCTCATTTCGAACGACAGTGGCGATACGTGGAACGATGGGACGGAGCAGCTTCCGGATTATAATCCCGATTCTACGTATAGTTACCAGTTCCAGATTGTCGATAGCCTGACGGGCTTTGCAACGCTGGGGGATACGATTTTCCGGACGATGGACGGCGGAATGACGTGGCGGCGCGATTCCATCATGCCCGATTATGTGATCGATTCGCGCGACTGGGTGTGGCTTCCCAGGCACGAGAAGACTACCGATGCCGGCGCGACCTGGACAACGTTCGTGCGGCCTCCGGCAAGCACCGGCACTTTTTTCCCGGTGGATTCCAAACGGTGGTATTACTTTAGTTCCTATACCGGTAATGCCGGTATGACATGGCAGCCCATTCCTGGGTGGCGAAGCGGATTAACGGTCGTGGACTCCGCCACGGCGTTTTCCACGAATGCGCCGCCGCTCCTGCGGTTGGATTTACCGTTCAAAGGCGCCGCCGAAAGTGTGGAACAGCGACTGCCAACGTCCTTCCGGGCCAGCGCATCGCCAAATCCGGCTTCGGATATGGTTACACTTTCCTTTTCGTTTGTGAATTCCGGGACCGCACATATTAGCATTATGAATATGCTCGGAACGGTACTTTCTTCGCAGGATCTTGGCTCGATTGCCAGTGGGGAGCATTCGGTGGAACTCTCACTCGCGGGGCTTCCGGCTGGAATTTATTATGCGCGCGTTTCGAGCGGCGAGGAATCGCAGATGGTGAAAATCGTGAAAGAATGAACGGTCAGCCGAAGACATTATTATGTGTAAAATCGAACATGGGTTGTATGTGAAGAAATGGTAATGCCCCGGAAAGCGGGGAACTGCGGTGGAATTCACAGCCGTTCAATAACTACTCACTGTAACAACGAAAGGGGAGTAACGCATTCGAACCGCAGAAGCATAAGAAGTCTGATGTAGCCGGTCCACTTACAAAGAAGGACGCGGCGGAGCATCGTCATTTCCTTTCTCGTGGACTGAAGTCCCAGCCCACCTTGCCCGATACGCTTTTGGACGACGATAGTGAGTTCAGTTCCGCCCATTCGAAATTAGGTGGGAAGGTCCTTATCCTCAATGGTAATTATGAGCCACTCGCGATCACGAGTGTGGAGAAGGCTATTATCCTGCTCTATCTTTCCAAAGCCGAGTTAGTAAGCAGTATGACGGGCCGGGCCGTTCATTCTACTTCGCTGACGATGCCCTTTCCCAGCGTGGTCCGGCTTTCGACCTACGTTCGGGTTCCATTCAAGAAAGTCATTCTCTCGCGAAAAAATATTCTGCGGCGCGATGGGCACCGATGCCAATACTGCGGTGCGACGAGTGTGACGCTCACCGTCGATCACATCATGCCGAAAAGCCGGGGCGGAGAGGATTCCTGGGAAAACCTCGTGAGCGCCTGCCTGCGCTGCAACAATGTCAAGGGCAGCCAAACGCCGGACGAAGCACACATGCACCTGATGCACCGGCCCATTCGGCCCAACCATGTTACCTTCCTGCGGCAGTTTGCCAACCATGCCAGCAAGGACTGGGAGCCGTACCTCTTCATGGGGTAAAGGTTCGTGGTTTTGAATCATACGCTCCGATGAATCGTATCCGATGAATCGTATCCGATGAATCGTATCC